>JBCDBQ010000057.1:0-19939 GCA_039183375.1 Pseudomonadota bacterium | reverse complement strand
GCCCCGGACACACGGCGCCCACCTACATGTGTAGGGACCTGGCGGGATACTCTGTGCTCCGACGGCCTTCGCGGCTTTCAAATTCTCGCATGTTTGCCACCCTGGCGGCCGGTGGAAATTCTTGTAGAAGACCACATGTCAGTTGAAGAAAATCAGGTTGCTGCCGACAAAAAAACTCTGCGAACAAAGGTTTTAGAGCGGCGCGACGAGATCCCTGCCGCATCACGCCAGCGATTTTCGCAAGCGGTTTCAGAGAACGCCCAGGCGCTATCACTTCTTGCCGGTCCGGGAGCAATCTTCTCGATATACGCGACGATGGGATCAGAAATAGATCCTGGTGCGATCTCGGATGAGCTGATCGAACTCGGCCACCCGATGTGCTTGCCCGTAATGATCAAGCTTGGCCAACCATTGATTTTTCGGGGCTGGAAGCCTGGCGATGCTTTGGAGGCCAAGAAGTGGGGCATCAGAGAGCCCTTACCACAAGCGGAAAAAGTCGATCCCGATGTGCTTTTGCTGCCAATGGTTGCGTTCGACGGCGACGGATGGCGACTGGGCTACGGTGGCGGTTTCTACGATCGCACATTAGCTCGTTTGCGCGCGCGCAAGCCGACAATCGCTATCGGGCTAGCTTTTGCTGAACAAGAGGTCGACGCCGTGCCTCATGCAGCGTATGACGAGCGCCTTGACCTGGTCCTCACACCAAATGGTCTGCGAACATTCCATTAAGTGGAAGCCGGTAATTGGAAGCCAGTAAGTGGACGAATGAATGAGGTTTTTGTTTCTAGGCGACGTTGTGGGTCGATCCGGCCGGCAAGCGGCTCTTCGCCATATGCCGGAATTGCGCAAGCGATACGATCTCGATTTTGTGGTCATTAACGGTGAGAATGCTGCAGGTGGCTTCGGCATCACCGAGCAAATCTGCAACGACTTGCTCGATGCTGGCGCCGATGTTGTCACGCTCGGTAACCATGCCTTCGATCAAAAGGACGCATTGGTGTTCATCACGCGCCAGGATCGTCTGATCCGACCACTGAATTTTCCGGAAGGCACACCGGGCAAGGGAGCCGGTCTATTCAAGGCAAAAAACGGCGCCGAAGTCTTGGTGATCAACGCGCTGGGTCGGGTTTTTATGCAGGAACAGGACTGTCCGTTCCGAGCTATTGATAACGAGGTTACGGCCTGTCGGCTCGGCGAAGGTGCCGACGTCATATTCGTTGACTTTCATGCTGAGGCAACCAGTGAAAAGCAGGCCATGGCCGTATTTCTGGATGGCCGCGTGAGTGGCGTTGTTGGAACACATACACACAGCCCGACGGCTGACGATCGCATTCTCCCAGGCGGCACAGCATTTATGTCGGATGTCGGTATGTGCGGTGATTACAATTCAGTTCTTGGTATGACTTCAGCCGAGCCAGTGAACCGTTTCCTGACAAGGATCCCCAAAGAGCGCTTCGAGCCGGCAATGGGAGAGGCCACTGTCTGTGGTCTGGCATTGGATATCGACGATGCGACAGGCCATACACGGCACGTTGGTCCTCTCAGGATTGGTGGTGTCCTCAGTCCGGTAGTACCGACGTTTTGGGATGCAGCGTGATTTGAGTTCGGGGACTGGATCAAGCCGTGCTTGAGCATCTATAACGACTGAAAGCGCTAAGTATTGGCGGAATATGCAACTCTAATCGAGCAACGAACGGTACGATGGCAGGACATTCCCAATTCAAGAATATTATGCACCGGAAAGGGCGACAGGACGCAGCCCGTTCCAAGTTGTTCTCCAAACTTGCGAAGGAGATAACAGTTGCAGCCAAGATGGGGATGCCTGATCCGGATATGAACCCACGCCTGCGGCTGGCTGTGCAGAACGCACGGTCCCAGTCAATGCCCAAGGACAATATTGAGCGCGCCATCAACAAGGGCGCCGGCGGGGATGACGACAATTACGAAGTGATCCGGTACGAAGGCTATGGTCCAGGCGGCGTTGCAGTCGTGGTCGAAGCCCTGACCGACAACCGAAACCGCACAGGCGCAGCCGTGCGTGCTGCTTTCTCGAAGCACGGCGGCAATCTGGGCGCCACTGGCTCAGTCGGCCATATGTTCGATCGCGTCGGTGAAATCAGCTATGCAACTGATGCCGGATCAGCCGACGATGTGCTCGAAGCAGCAATCGAAGCTGGCGCTGATGATGTCCAATCCGACGACAACGGGCATTTGGTGACGTGCGGTTTTGAAACTTTGGGCACTGTTGCCGGCGAAATTGAAAAGCTGCTCGGAGCACCGGAGTCCGTTAAGGCCGTATGGACCCCCACTATTCCCGCAATGGTGGATGAAGATGGCGCCAACTCAATCATGAAATTGGTTGCTGCACTTGAGGACGATGACGACGTCCAGGCTGTTTTCTCTAACTTCGAAGTTGATGAAGAGACTTTGAAGAAGATGACGGCTGCCTAAGAGTTTATGCTCAGTTCCGAGATATTATCGACACAACTGTTCTTCTGGACGGACATGATTTTAACCCATTTTCGCCCGATTGCTGGCCCACACGCTCGACCTGGCCGATAAATTGCTGCCTAGGCAATTGAAGCCATGAACAAACCAAAAAAATACGACGGGTGATCATGTTAGTTCGAGCTGTGTGGGCGGCCGCATTCCTGGCGGGCGCGGGAAGTCATGTTCATGCGTTTAAGTTGCCGAAGGAAGTCACGCCAGAGCTGCGTGCCGCATGCGAAAGAGACGTTCGCCGGCTGTGTATTCGGCAAGGCTCGACAATGAGTTCAGTCAAAGCCTGTGTTCGCAAAAAATTCCGCAAGCTGAGCATGAAGTGTCAGTACCGGCTGGTCCGGGCTGGCTTCTAGTCTGATGACTTCTGAATCAATCGCATGACGGACACCCGCGCAGCATTGTTCCCTGCGTAACAGACAAACTGCAGAAACCGTTGAACTCTTTGCAAGCTGCAAGCGACCCATGATTGCAAGCATAGCAATCAGGAACCGCTGTAAGGGAGTTCAATATGTATTCGCAGTCCAACCACATTGCACATCAGCAAACGGAGCGCGCGCGCCCGTTATTCGGTCTTATTGCCGGCTTCTTGGCGGCCCTTTTACTCGGCGCCAGTGTTGTCGCCTTTGGTGGAACCATCTAACGACTTTGATCGCTCTTAGACAGTTGCCGCGGCGTCCTCGACGACAAATCCGGACGCCTCGCCAAGGAGCGTTGCGCGCAGCATGTAGCGTGGCTGCGCCTGATCGAAGTCCGCAAGCGCCACATGCATTGTTGTCCGGTTATCCCAAAGAATGAGATCTCCGACTTCCCAGCGATGGCGGTAGACGTTCTCCGGCCGCGTCGCATGGGCGCAGAGCTGCTCAATGAGTGGCAGGCTTTCGGCACGTGTCAGCCCGTGGAAATGAGAAACCCGTTCCGATACGTACAGGGCATCTTTGCCACTTCGTGGATGCGTACGAACAGCTGGGTGCGCAATCGGAGGATTGAGCTTGCGTAGCTCCGCAGTCTTTTGCGGATCGCGCTCATCAACACCGGCTGTAAGGCTAAAATCGTAGACGGCATGCTGCGCGCGGATGAGCTTTCTGAAGCCATCTGACAAGGAGTCATAAGCCGATACCATATTGCAGAACATAGTATCTCCGCCGACCTCAGGGCGTTCCCCACAATAGAGCATGGACGCTGCCGCTGGATGATCGGTGTACGAATAGTCGGAGTGCCAGTTTCGGCCCGTATTCCGAGTCTCCGAAGGTTTACCACCGATCTCGCGATTGGTTATCTGCATCAACTCAGGGACATCGTTCATTCGGTAGAATGGCGTGGCATCATGCCGGTCCAGCGGGCCGAACTGACCGGCAAACGAAACAATCTGCTCTGGTGTCAGTGTTCGCCCGCGGAACAGCAGGATGTGGTGTTCATTCCAGATATCGAGGATAGCTTCAACTGTTGCATCACCGAGCGCCTGGGTGAGATCAATGCCGCGAATTTCGGCGCCAAGCGCATGAGATAGCGGTATGATTTCGAGATCTTGGGCATCCTTCATGGCTCAGGTCCTCAGGCCACTTGATGATCGGCATCCGGTAAGCGTATCGGGATTTCCACTAACTTCCAACAGGCGCAAACTGTCAGCATTGGCATCCGCGCTGTCCGTGTTAAGCCGGTTGCATGAGCACACCACCGATTCGGATCATTGGAATAGACCCGGGTTTGCGCCGCTCGGGCTGGGGCGTCATCGAGAGCGATGGCGTCCGCCTCAGCTATATCGATTCAGGATATGTCGCCTCCACGGCCGATGAAGACTTGGCCTTTCGGCTGCGCGAAATCTACGAAGGCCTGTCCAGTGTTATCGCGAGCTTCAAGCCGCGCGAAGCTGCTGTCGAGGAAACCTTCGTCAATGACAATGCGCGCGCCACGCTGAAACTCGGACAGGCGCGCGGAATGGCACTTCTTGCGCCCGCGATGCGCGGTATTCGCGTCAATGAGTATCCGCCCAATCTTATCAAGAAGTCGGTTGTCGGGGCGGGGCATGCCGACAAGAAGCAAATCCAGATGATGGTCAAGATGCTGCTGCCGAAGGCAACCTTCGGCAATGCCGATGAAGCTGACGCTCTGGCGATTGCCATCTGCCATGCACATCAACGATCAAGCCCGCAGGCGCGTGCTATGCGTGCTCTCAAGGAGGCAGTCAAATGATTGGAAAACTGCGCGGGAAAGTCGATGCAGTTGGCGAGTCTCACTGCATCATTGACGTCGGCGGTGTCGGCTATGAGGTGCAGGCATCGGCCCGCGCTTTGCGAGATATGACTATCGGTGCGGAGGTTTCGCTCACCATCGACACGCATGTCCGAGAAGACGCTATTCGCCTCTATGGCTTTGCAAGCGAAATTGAACGCAATTGGTTCCGCACGCTACAGGGCGTTCAAGGTGTTGGCTCCAAGGTTGCGCTTGGGGTGCTTGGCGTGCTCGCACCGCAGGACTTGGCGAACTCCATCGCGATTGGTGACTGGGCGGCGGTCGGACAGACACCTGGTGTTGGAAAGAAGATCGCGCAGCGCATCGTGACGGAATTGAAAGACAAAGCGCCGGCTCTGTCGGTTGCAGGGCTCAATGTTCCCGAGGTTGCAAATGGCAGTGCTGCTGGTCCGGTTCCAGATGACAATTCATCAGCCGAAGCCATATCGGCATTGTGTAATCTCGGCTATCAGCCGGCGCAGGCATCGCAGGCAGTTGCCATGGCGGCCAAAGAACTAGGTGATGCAGCTGACACGGCAAAGTTGATCCGGCAGGGCTTGAAGGCCCTTGCGCGCTAGACGACATACAACTCGATGAGTGCACGGCGCGCAGGTCTTACACGAGTACGCATTCGGCCTGGATCCGATGGAACGTTGTTTTGGGGGTAAAGAGTAGCATGTCAAATTTACAGCGGGGGTTCTGGAGCTTCCTGTTTTTCACACTGGTCGGTCCCGCCTTCGCGGCGCTCGGAGTGTTGCTCGCCGTGCCACTCATGCTCCATGGCCAGCTCGGCCCCTACGCCGGCCCAGACTTTGGGGTACTCGGGATCAAGGAGGCACCAGCCGCAGCCCAAACGCTAAGCTACGCGGCTTTCATTGCCGTCCGCGCGTACATTTGGTCTGCCGTACCCGCTGCAATCTCCGGACTTTTGTTCGCTTTCATTCTATGGCGGGACTGGTATTCCGGCTGGGGAACAGCAGGTTGTGTCGGCGTCATTGGCTTTATGATCGCCGCGATCCTCATGCCGTTTTCTCATGGTGGATTGCTGGCCTACATTGCGGTCTTTGCCGGCTTCGTTGCGATTGCTTGCCGGGCCTGCGTGGTCAAAGCCGGTGTCATCCCGCCGATTGAACCGGCCCATTCGTAGCGGATCGACGAACATCTGCTCGCGCGTACGGCCCAAATCATGTTACGCAGGGGATGAGAACGAAAGTGCAACAGATTGGCAGCGTATCGCCCGCTTAACGGGGACTGTGTATGAGCGACGACCGCTTGGTATCTTCTGAGCCGCGAGACATAGATGGCGCCGATTCTTCGATCAGGCCCCAATCCCTGGGCGACTTCATCGGTCAGGAGCAGGCGCGCGCCAATCTGCGGATATTCATCCAGGCGGCCCGCGATCGCGGCGATGCTCTCGACCATGTGCTGTTCGCTGGTCCACCAGGCTTGGGCAAGACGACGCTCGCACAGATCATGTCGAAAGAGCTTGGTGTCGGCTTTCGCGCGACGTCTGGGCCGGTGATCTCAAAGGCAGGCGATCTGGCCGCATTGCTGACGAATCTTGAAGATCGCGATGTGCTGTTCATCGATGAGATCCACCGTCTTAATCCAGCGGTCGAAGAAATCCTCTATCCGGCGATGGAGGACTTCCAGCTCGATCTCATCATCGGAGAAGGCCCAGCCGCCAGATCAGTGCGGATTGATCTTGCCAAGTTCACCCTTGTCGGCGCCACAACCCGTGCCGGTCTCCTAACAACACCTCTACGCGACCGCTTCGGTATTCCCATTCGGCTGAATTTCTATACCGATGACGAATTGCGGGAGGTTGTTGAGCGCGGCGCGCGTGTGCTTGGCGCTCCGATGCAGTCAGACGGCGCCCAGGAGATAGCAAGACGTTCACGCGGAACACCACGGATTGCCGGTCGTCTTCTACGCCGCGTTCGCGATTTTGCCGCGGTCGAGCAGGCAGCTTCAATCACAGCCGAAGTTGCAGACAATGCACTCCAAATGCTGGAAGTGGATAGCGAAGGTCTTGATGCACTGGATCATCGTTATCTCAACTGTATTGCCGAGAACTACGATGGCGGACCCGTTGGTATTGAGACGCTATCTGCCGCCCTGTCCGAACCGCGCGATGCGTTGGAGGAAATCGTCGAGCCCTATTTGTTACAGAAGGGCTTTATCGGGAGAACACCACGCGGCCGTGTCCTGACGCTGAAAGCGTATCGTCATCTCGGTCTGTCTGCGCCCGCACGCAATGCAGCACCACAGTTCACCCTGTTCGAGGGTGGTCTCAAGGATGCCGACGACAAAGAATCCACTGACGACGACGCCAACACGGCTTGATGGCGATTGTGATTGATTTTGAGACGAGGAACGCGTGAGCCAGCAGGAATGGCCAGATTTGGCAGGGCGCCTCGCCAGCGATGACAGTGGTCGGATCCATCGATTACCGGTTCGTGTCTATTTTGAAGACACCGACTTCTCCGGCGTTGTCTATCACGCAAGCTACGTTCGTTGGTGTGAGCGCGGACGCTCAGACTTCCTGCGCCTGTTGGGCAATGATCACCAAGCATTGCTCGGTGGCGACGCCGGTCGGGAGCCATCGGCATTCGTTGTGCGCCGCATGTCGCTTGAATTTCTGAAGCCGAGCAAAATTGATGACGTCCTTGAGGTTCAAACACGCGTAGCCGAGATCGGAGCAGCCTCACTCACACTGAACCAAACTGTACTGCGTGATGCCAAACCGGTCTTTTCCGCCGAGGTTCTCGTCGTCTTAATCAGCTTAAGCGGAAAACCCCAAAGGCTATCGCAGCATATTCGGGCCGCGCTGGAAAGTTGATGGGCGTTGTGAGACAGCACTGTGTCGCGCCGACAATCAATTCTCGTTGGTCTACCTCAGGGAATGCTCAGCGCGGGAATAACAGCCGCAGTTTGGTCATATTGGCGGGGGACAAGCGCTGTGGGTGGAATTTCCGGGGAATCGGTATGTATTGCCTCGTGGTTGTGACTGACCGCGTTGCTGCACTGGCATTGGGCGGGAGTGTGAATGAATAGCGCGTTAGCTGGCTCGTTGACGATTGATGGTGGGCAGATGACCTTCCTAGGCTTGTTCTTGGAAGCCCATATCGTCGTGCAGGCTGTCATGATAGGGCTGATCCTCGCCTCGGTATGGTCCTGGGCGATTATTATCGAGAAGACCTTCGCGTTTCGACGAGCTCGACGAGAAGCCGACCGCTTCGAGAACATGTTCTGGTCCGGGCAGTCGTTGGAAGAGCTCTACTCGTCGTTGTCACGTGGTGGCAACTCCATATCGATGGCCGCACTGTTTATTGCTGCAATGCGTGAATGGAAGCGCTCAGTTGAGGGCAGCATTCGGGCACTCGGCGGCATCCAGCTTCGCGTAGAAAAAGTCATGGATGTCACAATAAGCCGGGAAATGGAGCGCCTCGAGCGGCGCCTCCTGTTCCTGGCGACGGTAGGTTCAACGGCCCCCTTCATTGGTTTGTTCGGTACAGTCTGGGGGATTATGACAAGCTTCCAGGCGATTGCCGTTTCGAAGAACACGAGCCTGGCAGTGGTCGCACCCGGCATCGCCGAAGCTTTGTTTGCAACGGCGATCGGTCTCGTCGCCGCAATTCCGGCTGTGATATTCTATAATAAGTTTTCCGCCGATGCGGCGCGGCTCAATCAAAGGCTTGAGGCGTTTGCCGACGAATTCTCTGCGATCGTCTCACGACAGGTCGACAGCACTAACACATAGGCCTTCGGTATACCCAACGGAGCAGCCACGATGGGAATGAGTGTCAAAACAGGTGGACGAGGCGGCCGCAGGCGAGCGCGCAGTAGCGGGCACGCGCCAATGTCGGAAATCAATGTCACGCCATTCGTCGACGTAATGCTGGTGCTACTGATCATCTTCATGGTTGCGGCCCCGTTGTTGACAGCCGGTGTGCCCTTGGAGCTGCCAACGGCTAAAGGGAAGCAACTGCAGGCTCAGAAGAAGGAGCCAGTCATCGTATCCGTATCCCGAGATGGTAAAATCTACTTGGGCGAAGAGCGTAAATCGGCCATGACCATCACAGAGCTGACAACCAAGCTCCAGGCGATTGCAAAATCCCGCGGCGGGACCGATGAGCCGATCTTTGTCCGTGGTGACACCAAAGTCGATTATGGCGCGGTCGCGAAGGTTATGGCCGGCATTAAGGATGCGGGCTTCACGAAGCTCTCACTCGTGACCCAGATCGATAGCGGAGGCTGATCGTGTACGCGGCGCTGACATTCTCGTTTGTCTTGCATGCGACGCTGCTCGGCTGGGCCTTGGTGTCGTTCAAGGCCACGCCGCCGCTAAAGATCCCGGAAGTGGTACCTGTCGAGGTCGCGCTGATCTCAAATGATGATCTGGTGCGCCTGCAGAAAGGCGATCGCAATGCGAAGAAGCTTGAGACGCAGAAGGCTAAGACGACGAAGAAGCTGAAGAAGACCAAACGCCAGACGAAGAAGGTCAAGGTCCGCATCGTTCAGCAGAAGACCCCGCCACCTGCACCCGCGGCGCCGAAGCCGAAGAAGGTCGAAAAGAAGCCGGCGAAGCCGAAGACGGATCCGATCGCAAAGAAGCTGGCGGCGTTGCAGCAGCCAAAACCCAAGAAAGTGGAGCCACCGAAGAAAAAGAAGGAAAAACCCAAGAAGGTTACAAAGAAGAAGCCCAAGAAAACGACAAAGAAACCAAAGAAGAAACCGTCGTTTGATGAGCTCATGAAGAAAGCTGGTTTGCTCGACAAGCGCAAGCCTAAGTCACAGGACAGCGGGGGCACAAAGAAGCCCAAAAAGAAGCTGCCGACAGGCGCGCGCGCCGGGGCACAGGAAGGGCGCGATAATCGTCTGACAGCTAGCGAGAAATCAAAGCTTATCCTGGCAATTCGCCGGTCAATTGATGAGTGTTGGAGCATTCCCGGCGCTGCCGGAGGCAAGGATGGCATTCCGGTTGTGGCACTCGGTTGGAAGCTCGACCGCGATGGCCGAGTGGTTGGCGAGCCAAGGGTTGTGAATGGCGGGAGCGGACCATTTGCAGGACTTGCCGTTGCTGCTGCGGTTCGGGCAGTAAAACAATGCGAATTCAATCTTCCGCCAAAACTATATAAATACTGGTCAACCATTGATCGCTGGGATTTCAGGCCATAGACAAGTGCGGCCAGTTGCAAGAGAGACGAGTATGAGCCCGAAATTGACTTTGCCGTTGACCACACGTCGGCGATTTATGCAGGGCCTGACGGCATCGGCAACTGCAACGGTTTGGCCGGGTCTGCAAGCAGAGGCACAAGGGCTTCGCGGCAGCCAGGACGGTGCCAACCTAAGGCCCGTACCAATTGCGATCCCCTATTTCTTTGGCGACGATCCGCGACTTGGAGCGGCGCTTGCGGACGTCGTCACCGCTAATCTAACGCGATCAGGCCTGTTCAAGCCGATTGACCGCGCTGCATTCGTGCAAAATGTCGGCAATATCGATGTCGCTCCGAGATTCGCAGATTGGCGGTCGATTGGAGCAGAGGCGCTGGTCGTTGGCCGCACCGTGCGCCTTCAGGATGGCCGGCTTCGTGCGCAGTTCCGTTTGTGGGATGTAGTCCTTGGTAAGCCACTGACAGGGCAGCAGTTTACAATCACACCGCAGCACTGGCGGCGTCTGGCGCATCTGATTTCCGACCAAGTCTACCAGAAGATGACGCTGGAAAGCGGCTACTTTGATACGCGTGTCGTATTTATCGATGAGACCGGTCCAAAGAACAAGCGCTTGAAACGGCTGGCGATTATGGACCAAGACGGCGAGAACGTGCGTCTTCTAAGTGATGGCCGGGAATTGGTGATCACGCCAAGATTTAATCCGAAGCGCCAAGAAGTCACCTACATGTCCTACGTTAATGGGCAGCCACGGGTTCTGATGATGGATTTGGCAAGTCGCCAGCGACAGGTGGTGGGAGATTTCCCCGGAATGACCTTCGCGCCACGGTTTGCTCCAGAGGGCCAACGCATTGTCATGAGCTTCCAGCAGGGCGGGAGCTCATCCATCGTCGAAATGGATCTTCGTTCACGGCGCTCAAGGCAACTGACACAGTCTCAAGCCATCGACACCGGCCCCTGTTATGCTCCAGACGGCAAACAGATCGTTTTCGAGTCGGACCGCGAGGGCACGCAGCAGCTCTACGTGATGAACAGCGACGGCTCCAATCAGCGCCGTATTAGCTATCAGGAAGGGCGTTATTCCACGCCCGTCTGGTCTCCACGAGGAGACTACATCGCGTTTACCAAGCAATATGGTGGTCAGTTTCTGATTGGTGTGATGCTGGCTGACGGATCAGGCGAGCGCATCCTGACAGAAGGTTATCACAACGAAGGACCCACCTGGGCGCCAAACGGACGCGTGCTGATGTTCTTCCGTGAAAGCCAGGGTGCTCGCGGTGGTGCGAGAATCTATTCAATCGATCTCACCGGCTACAACGAGCAACGCGTAAAAACACCATCATTTGCCTCTGATCCAGCTTGGTCACCGCTGCTTGGCTAAGCGCCCTATATGATCAGGCTTTACGCGCAAGTTTTAACATTTGCTGAAGCGATGTCCGGTTTTCAATCACAGCGGGTGGAACACACAGCTGAAACGAGCTCTGGCAGATGCCCGTTGAATCTGAGGCTGGCTCAAAAGGTGCAGTCAAAACAGAGGGTTGGTGCGCAAGTGAGTCTGGCTGCTACCCACAGTTGCGCAGAAACATCGAGTGGCATTTTCGCATCAAATTGGGTGGAAAACGGCTGACCATGAAGCGCAATTGTTGCGTTGCGGGGGCTATGTGAAGTACCTCAATGGTGACGACAGTCGAATTCCCGGCGTGGTGTCGGTGGACGGCTGGAGTTCTTTAATTTGTGCTGGTTAGGTTCGGCTAGGCCAGGGACAGCATAGGAGAGAAGACTATGAAGGGCGCTATCGTAATTTCCGCTGTTATCGTTGCAGTTGCACTCGGCGCATGCCGCCGTGAAGCTCGCCATGAGCCAATGAAGCTCGGCGCTGAAGCTCCTGTTGCTACTCAGCAAGTTAAAATTGCTCAGTAAGTAACTGCTTCTGCTCGAAAGAGCAGCGCATTGCTATAAAAAGCTGTAGTCCCGAGTTTCGGGGCTGCAGCTTTTTTGCGTTTTTGAGGCAATGCACTTTATGGCAATCGTTGTGACATTTCCCGTGTAGGAATTGGTAAGACGGTTTGCGAATCCATCTACTAACATGCAATTTTATGGTCACAATTTTGCGCGACCTACGCACTATTGGTAGGGGCGTTGATACGGGCATGGCTTAGCCTTGCTGTTCAGATTCGGTCAGAGTGACCAGGACGGGTTTTATGCAAAATTGCCGATCATGGGCTAAGTCAACGACTATCGTTGCGTGCCTTGCAGTTGCGGGATTGTTGACGGCTTGCGCGCAGAAGGCGGTATCGCCGGACAGCGCACAGTTGACTGCGGGCGGTCGTGGGGCTCCGGCGACGCCGGGATCCAAGCGCGATTTTGCTCAGAACGTGGGCGACATCGTCTACTTCACCACGGACAGCTCGGATTTGACGCCTGAGGGGCGCCAGACGCTTCAAAAGCAGGTCCAGTGGCTCAATCAACATCGAAAATACACAATAACGATTGAAGGTCACGCTGACGAGCGTGGCACGCGTGAATACAACATTGCACTGGGCGCACGACGTGCAACCACGGTGCGAACATTCCTGTCGCGCTCAGGTGTGGATCCGCGTCGCGTACGCACAGTGTCGTTCGGGAAAGAGCGACCCGTCGCGGTCTGCAACGATATCTCTTGCTGGTCACAGAATCGGCGTGCGCAGACCGTCCTGAACAACCGGGCCGGGTCCTGATCTCGCATGAGGGTTGAGCAGCAGCCGGCTGTCAGAATCGGCCGAGCCGCAACATGATCTACAAATTATACAATCGACTTGGATCTGGCGGCTTCGCGGCGGAGGCCGCCCTAACGCTGGTCGACGAGCCGTTCGAGCTCATCAGCCTGGATTCAACTCCGGGAACGGAGCTGCCGGAATCATTTCGTGAAATCAATCCGTGGCGTCAGGTCCCCGTCCTCATTACGAAGGACGGCGTGCTGATGACGGAAAGCGCTGCCATGCTGATCTACTTGGCAACGCGCGATGAAACCGGCACGCTTGGTCCGTCCACTGATACGCCGGAATATGCCGAACTCGTGCGCTGGCTCGTGTTCCTGAGTGCTAACGTTTATGAAGCGATCCAACGCAAAGGTTATCCGCACCGTTTCACCAGCGAACCAGGCGCGACGGCAAGCGTTGCGGAATCTGCTCGTGGCCTCGCTAGCCGAGGTTTTTCGGTTGCCGAGGCTCGCTTGCAGGATGCCAAATACATGGTCGGCACCAAGCTAACGGTCGTCGATATCTATCTGGCAATGCTCTATGCATGGCACCATGACGCCGACGAGTGTCCCTTGAGCCGCGACCTGACGCATCGGGTTGCTGCTGAAGAGCAGATCGCACCGCTCTGGCAGCGTAACTTTGACCACCGCCTGAGTATCAAGTGGGGCCGTGACTAAGGTCGGCAGAGCGCTTGTTGCGCCCTGCTTCTGTAGCTCTGCCAGGCTTCGAATGACATAGTGCCGACGATGCGGCCTAATCTGCGCGCTTAATTGTCGGTGCGGCTTCACCTTCGATCATCACATTGACGCACGCTGGCTTATTGGCAGCGAACGCGCGTTCCAACGCCGGCCCCAACTCGGCATGAGACGTAACGAATTCCCCGTGTCCACCAAGCTCCGCCGCCACTCTGTCATACCGTGCGGCCGTCAGTTCGCAGCTATGCGTGCGATCTGCACCAAACTCGCGGATCTGGATCTGGTGCTCCGCATTCCATTTCGCATCATTGCCGATGATTGCGACGAGCGGGGTGTTTTCCCGAACAGCTGTCTCGAACTCAGCAAGATAGAAGCCCGCCGTTCCATCACCCATGATCGTAATGGCAGGTTGTTCCGGCCTGACAGCCTTCGCGCCGATCGCATAGGGTATCGAACCGCCAATTGCGCCGGAAGGTCCATTGATCATGGCGCGATCCGCATCCAGGATCGCCTGGCACCATTGGCCGATTTCGCCACCATCAACAATAAATGACGCATCCGGCGATTTGGAAACCCAAGGTGCAACAGCTTTGGCAAACTGAACCGGTCCGATGGTTGATGAGTTTGCAGCGTCTTCGTTCCAGCTTGGGGGGCGGTAGCTGATAGCGGCTTCGACCACCTCGACCCAACCGTTTGTCGAGTGTGTTGATAGCGCCTCGCGGATCGCTGTCAGAGATCCCTGCGCATCAGACTTCACCTGTAATGCCAGCCGGCTGCCAAGACGTTCATGGTCCAGAGACAAGACCGCGTCATCCGGATCGATCTGGATAATCCGGCAACTACTATGGAGAATCGCGTCATCACCAAAGCCAACCATGAAGTTGAGTGGCTTGCCGATAGCAATGATGAGATCGCTCTCGCCAAGGACTTCGGCAAATGCACCCAGGCGTGGCGCGCGCAAGCCCCGCGGGCTTTCAAAGGCGATGCAAGGGACGTTGAGTTCTTTCGACGTGGCCGCAACTGCTGCCTTGGCGCTGGATCTGCAGAAGTCCGGACCAAGTACAATCATGGGGCGTTCGGCAGATTGAAAGGCCTCGCTGATGGTAGTGATTTGCTCTGCACTCAGCGGTGCCAAATGAGCTGTCTCCGTCACGCAGGATTCGCCGGACTGCTCTCCGGTTTGACGCAGAACATCGTCCGGTAACGCCAAGTGCACGGGACCTGGTCGGCCGTGCTTGGCCAGTGCAATCGCGCGTTGAATGTCGTTTTTGAGTTCCACGCCTGCCCGCGCGCGGAAACTGGCTTTCACCATCGGCGCTGCAGCAGCGCATTGGTCAAGCTCTTGAAAGGCGCCGTGACGATCTCTGGCCCGCGGCGAATCTCCACTGAGAACAACAATTGCTGTCTCTGATTCTCTTGCCGTGTACATGGCTGACAGAGCATTGGCGAAACCGGGGCCTGCAGTCAGCAGCGCAACACCAACGTCACCAGTCATTTGCGCCGCCGCTTCTGCCATGTAGACGGCAGCACCTTCGTGGCGCGTATGAATCAGTCTGACTTCTGCATCGAGTGCAGCGTCGTAGACCGGCATGATCTGGTTGCCGGATAGAGAGAAGATCGTCTTTACACCTGCTTCCGTCAGGCCTGACAACAACCAGTCAGCGCCACGCATTGTCTTGCTGCTCATGCTCACGTTCCTCCACGAGATCCGTCATTTGGAAATCAATGTATCGCGGACTGGCAAGGCTCGCCTTATGGCAGATTGACCGCATATAAAAGCGAAAGGCCGGATTGAGATCCGGCCTTACAACAAACTTGGGTAACAAATTAATCAAACTTCAGGCTACCGATGGTGCGCCTTGATGGCGAGCCAACATCCGGGCCTGAGCAAACAGCCTATCGCGATTTCGGCTCTGTGAGCGCTCGCGTTGACGTCTCACCCGTTCCATCACTCGCGCCAGTCGCCTGTCGCGTACGCGTGCAACCAACAGCCTCAAACTGTTCAGTCGTTGGGCTTCGGTCTGCATCAAGTATGCTCCTTTATGTCCCTCTGCGATGACTTCCGATCAATCTGATTCAGTCCCGAGCAGCAACCTGAGCAGTCATCAAAGTTGGAGAGAAGCGACTTCGCAATCATGATCTGTGGCGTAAATGCCGCCAGTCAGATGGGGCGAATGCAACTCGAGAGCATCCCGCAAGCGCATATCCTCCCATGCAATTTGGTGAGTTGACCGGTCGCTCCAATTCCGCTTTATGGACCGCGGGACACCCTTCCCCAACGAAGGGCAACTATCTGGAAGGATAGAATCATGACAAGTCTGACGAAACCGGCCCAGCGGCCGGCAAATCCGCATTTCTCGTCTGGCCCGTGCGCAAAGCGCCCAGGCTGGTCTCCGGAAAATCTCAAGAATGCTCACCTTGGTCGCTCCCATCGATCGGCCGAAGGCAAGGTTAGGCTACGCTCTGCCGTCGACAAGACCCGCGCACTTTTGGCACTGCCGGAGGATTACGTTTGCGGCATTGTGCCGGCCTCTGACACAGGTGCCTTTGAACTCGCCATGTGGTCGATGCTCGGCGCCCGCGGAGTCGACATGTTGGCATGGGAGAGTTTTGGTGCCGGCTGGGTGACTGACGCCGTCAAGCAGCTCAAGCTGGATAACTGCCGCGAGATCAATGCGCCCTATGGTGAGTTACCAGACCTCGCTCAGGTCAACTTCGACCACGATGTCCTTTTCACATCGAATGGAACGACATCCGGCGTTCGTGTGCCGAACTATGATTGGATTCCTGCAGACCGCGCTGGACTGACGTTCGCGGACGCGACATCGGCTGCCTTCGCCCAGCCAATCGACTGGCCCAAGGTCGATGTCCTGACGTTCTCATGGCAGAAGGTGCTGGGAGGCGAGGCTGCACATGGCATGCTGGTATTGTCCCCGCGCGCCGTCGAGCGCCTTGAGACCTTTGAACCACCACGGCCATTGCCCAAGATTTTCCGTCTGACAAAGGGCGGCAAACTCATCCAAGGCGTGTTCGTCGGTGAGACGATCAACACACCATCAATGCTCTGCGTGGAAGATTACCTTGATGCATTGGGTTGGGCGGAAAGCATTGGTGGTGGTCCCGCTTTGATGGCGCGGGCTGATCGCAATGCTCAGGTTATTCATGACTGGGTCGAGCAGACTGATTGGATCGCCAATCTGGCCGTTGATCCCGCGACTTGGTCAAACACATCGATCTGTCTCAAGATTGTCGAACCGTCGATTGCCGACGCACCTGAAGACCAGCAGGCGGCCTTTGCCAAGGCATTTGTCGCGCGTCTGGAAGCGGAAGGTGTTGCTTACGACATTGGTGCTTATCGTGACGCACCGCCAGGTCTCAGAATCTGGACTGGCTCCACTGTCGAGGCCAGCAATCTCGAAGCTTTGACGCCATGGTTGGACTGGGCCTTTGCAGAAACGAGAGCTGGCCTAGAGCAAGCCGCCTAGGCCGCTAAGACGTCGAGCTCGCCGTTGAGCGAGTGGCTGCTGTCCTGACCAAAGAACAATACACAACTGAAAGCTGGAGAAGTCGTTATGGCTCCGCGCGTACTTATCTCTGATGCACTCTCTGAAACCGCAGTTCAGATTTTCCGTGATCGCGGCTTGGATGTCACCTTTGAACCCGATCTGGGAAAAAACAAAGAAGAGCTCGAGAGAATTATCGGCGAATTCGATGGCCTCGCCATTCGCTCCGCCACGAAAGTGACGGAGAAGACGCTGAGATCAGCCGACAAGCTCCGCGTCGTCGGTCGCGCGGGGATTGGTGTTGATAACATTGACATCAAGTCGGCAACGGCAAAGGGTGTGATCGTCATGAACACGCCTTTCGGCAACTCGATCACCACTGCCGAGCACGCCATATCACTGATGTTGGCGCTCGCCCGTCAAATACCGGCAGCGGATACATCAACCCAGCAAGGCAAGTGGGAGAAATCCCGCTTCATGGGCGTTGAGATCACAAGCAAGGTTCTCGGCATCATCGGTTGTGGCAACATTGGAGCCATCGTCGCCACACGGGCTCTTGGCTTGCGGATGAAGGTCGTCGCTTACGATCCGTTCCTGTCACCAGAGCGCGCTGCAGAGCTGGGCGTGGAAAAGGTGGAGCTTGATGAACTTCTGGCACGCGCTGAATTCATTACGCTGCACACACCTTTGACAGATAAGACGAAGAACATTTTAAGCCGGGAAGCCTTAGGCAAGACCAAACCGGGTGTTCGCATAGTCAACTGTGCCCGCGGCGGCCTGGTCGATGAGGAAGCCGTTGCAGATGGCATTCGCGTCGGACACATAGCCGGTGCGGCGTTCGATGTCTTCCAGCAAGAGCCAGCCAAGGACAACCCGCTGTTCGGACTCGACAACGTCATTTGTACACCGCATCTCGGTGCTGCAACGACAGAGGCGCAGGAGAACGTTGCTCTGCAAATTGCCGAGCAAATGTCCGACTATCTTTTAACTGGCGCGATTTCGAATGCCATCAACTTCCCCAACATCTCGGCGGAGGAAGCACCAAGACTGCAACCGTTTGTAAAGTTGGCCGATCAATTGGGATCGTTCGCTGGTCAACTCACGGAGACAGGGCTGAAAGGTGTTCGGATCGAGTATGTCGGTGAGATAGCTGAGATGAATACGGCAGCGTTGACGTCTGCCGCAATCGCCGGGGTCTTGCGACCGTTGCTCTCGGATGGGGTCAATATGGTCTCAGCGATTGAGGTCGCCCGCGAGCGGGGGATCGAAATCGAGGAAGTCCGCCGCAGCGTCGGTGGTGCCTATCAGACTTACATGCGATTTGGCGTTGTCACGGAACGTCAGGAACGTTCCGTTGCGGGTACGGTGTTCTCCGATGGCAAGCCGCGCATCATCCAGGTCAAAGGCATCAATATGGAAGCGGAGCTGGCGCCGCACATGCTCTATGTGACGAACCAGGATAAGCCGGGCTTCATCGGCCGGTTTGGTCAGGTCATGGGTGAAGCGGACGTCAACATTGCGACGTTTAACTTGGGCCGCGACCGTCCAGGCGGAGACGCCATCTGTCTGACGGCGGTTGATGCTCATGTATCAGATGAAGTGCTGAATAGCGTCAAAGCCTTGCCCATGGTCATGACCGCCCATCGCCTGGAATTCTAGCCTGGGCGCTGGGTGAAACCCGGGCAACTCGGCTCAATGTCTTATCCATGACATTTTACGGCGGCACACGACCGGGTATTGTACCAATTTGCGGAAGAATTCCGCGAATGACAGACGCACTACTCAGTTAGGAGACTTCTATGCGCGTGCCACTGTTTGCTGCCGTTCTCTTGGTCGCGTGGGGCGCCCATGCCGAGGACTTGACCGTTGAGTCCAAGATTGACGCAGTAACGGTCTTCCCGCGCGGCGCTGAGATCCAGCGCATCGCCAAGGTTGAAGTGCCGGAGGGTTCGCACACCGTCGTCCTCTCAGATCTTCCCGAGGGCACAGACCTCAACTCCATTCGTGTTGAAGGCCGCGCATCGGGTAGCCTCGAAATCGGTGCTGTGGATGCGCGCCGAACGGATATTCTGCGCAGAGACAATGAGCAGAGTAAGTCTGCGCGTCGCAAGCTTGAGGACGCCATCGAAGAACAAACCGATCTGCTGGCCGCGTTGAACTCCAAGATCGAGTCGCGTGAGATTCAAAAGCGCTACGTCGAGAACTTGGCCGGCCTGCCAACATCTGGCGGAAGCACCCCTGGCAATGAGAGCCGACCCCAACAGGACTGGGTGCAACTGTTGGCCTTGATCGGCACCAGCCTCGGCGAAATCCAAGACGCGATTTTGCAATTGCGCGTCCAAGTCCGTGAGACGACACGCAAGATCGAAGACCTGAAGAAGGAACTCGCGGCACTGGCGCCGCAACAGGTGCGCCGCACCGAAGTGAAGGTCAGTGTCACAGCCGGTTCTGAACTGGAGGCTGACCTGATCGTGAAGTATCAAGTGCGCAACGCGCGTTGGACGCCGTTCTATGATGCCCGTCTGGAGACCGGCTCACGGAACGTGCCATCCAAGCTCAGTCTCACGCGGCGGGCGTCCATTTCACAACAGACAGGCGAAGAGTGGAGCAACGTCAACGTTTCGCTTTCGACGGCGCGTCCCAGTGGCCGCAGTGGAGCGCCGGAGATCTATCCAATCAAGGTCGATTTCCAACCCGAGCGTCCACCGGTGACAGCTGCGCGTCCTCGCGCCGAAAGCGCGGTTCCGCGGGCAATGGGTCAATTGCGCAGTCGAAGAGTTGCCAAGGCGGCAGCCGCGCCTGCTTTGGTCAAGGAACGTGCCGCCGACATCCAGACGAGCGGCTTCCAGGCGACATTCAAGGTCCCGGACCGCATCAACGTGTCAGGCACCGGAGATGCCAAGCGGGTGAAAATCGAGACGCTCAATATCGAACCGTCACTGGTTGTGAGATCGGTGCCGAAGTTCGACACAACTGCCTTTCTCTACGCCAAGATGAAATTGCCGAAAGCTATCGCACCGCTGTTGCGCGGCCGCGTGATCTTGTTCCGTGACCAGACATTCGTCGGCCGCGGACGATTGCCACAGTTGGCATCAGG
>JBCDBQ010000056.1:0-19945 GCA_039183375.1 Pseudomonadota bacterium | reverse complement strand
CGCGGATCCGCGTGGACGATGCCGATTGCCGCGAAGAAGTTCTCGACCGGGAAATCATCAAGATCGCCGGTTGAATTGAGCTGCGGCAGCAGCTTCATCGAGGCGGCATCGAAATCGCAGGTGAGAACGGAAATCGCCGGGCGAGAGAAATATTCAACACCGCCGGCGCAAATACCCAGACCAATCGTACCGAGCCAGGTCTCAACACCTGTCTTTGCTTTCAGATCAGCGACGATCGCATCGGCCTGCCCGGATACTTCGTCAGTCAGGTAAACAAAGCCCAGCCGGTGGCCTGTCGCCCCGGTACCACGCAACTGTTCAACGCAGGCATCGACCAGCTCGTTGGCTGGTAGGTCGTTTGCGTGGGCTGCTGCAAAGCTTGCCATTGATCTCTTTCTCTCCTTTGCCAAGACCTTTGACGTGCTCATTTGTGTCCGCACCAAGAATCTTCAAGGCAAATCTGCAAGGTATCCGTTCAGGTTATCTGAGCGACTTATTTCATCTCTGATGCGTCATTACGTTTGACGTCGTTGTAGCATGAAGTACACTCTGTCGCATAAGCCGGGTTAAACCGGTCTCGCAAAGGATGAAATCACGGAGGATACTTAACCATGAAAATGGGTAAACTTGCCGTAGCTACAGGTGCTGGCCTCGCGCTCAGTGCCGGCGCCGCATTTGGTGCTGACGTTAATCTGCCAAAGCAGATTTCTTGGACAGCTTACGGCACAACTTCATCTGGTTATGCCCAATCTGTAGGCATTGGCCAGATGCTGAAGAAGAACTACGGCGTCGGTTTGCGCATCATTCCGGGCAAGAATGACGTTTCTCGCATGGTTCCGCTGCGTAGCGGCCAGTCTGAAATCTGCGCTTGCGGTATCGCCGCTTACTTCGCGCAGGAAGGAACACACTTCTTCGGCACGAAGAAGTGGGGCCCGATGAAGATCTACAACCTTTTTAATAATATTGGTGATGTTGGCTACCAGCTGGTTGCTGCAGGTGATGCAGGCATCAAGAAACCTTCTGACCTCAAGGGCAAGCGCGTAACTTGGGTCAAGGGCGCACCGGCTCTCAACATTAACGCTGCAGGCCACCTTGCCTGGGCCGGCCTGACCTGGAATGACGTCAAGAAAGTCGTCGTACCTGGTTGGAAGCAGTCTGCCGAAGCCGTCATCAACGGCCAAGCTGACGCGACCTACGGCTCGACTGTCTCCGGTGCCTACAACAAGCTCGCAGCTTCACCGCGCGGACTTTTCTGGACTGCCTTCCCACACGACAATGATGCCGCTTGGGAGCGCGCAAAGAAAGTTGCACCTTGGTGGTCACGTGCGACGATCAAGAAGGCCATTGCAGGTGAGAAGAACACCACCGGCAAAATGCCTTATCCTGGCAACGTGCAGCCTTATCCGATCTTCGTTGCGACTTCTAAGGCATCGGAAGATCTTGCCTACGGTCTGACCAAGGCAATCATGACGAAGTACGAAGACTACAAAGACGCTCACCCAGCTATGAACGGTTACAAGATCGACCGTCAGAACCTGCAGTGGGTGTTCCCTTACCATCCTGGTTCAGTCAAGTACTTCAAAGAAGCTGGTGTCTGGGGTGACAAGGAAGAAGCTCACAACCAGAACATGCTGAAGCGTCAGGGCATTCTTGCCGATGCTTGGAAAGCCTACATGGCCGCCAACAAGGACAAGTCTGACGAGGACTTCAACAAGGGCTGGCAGACAGCTCGTTCAAGCGCCCTCGAAAAGGCTAGCATGGGTGTACCGTTCCGCACTTGGGAATAATCCCATTGGCTGAAGCCATATAACATGGGGCCAGCCGAGCACTTAACATGCTCGGCTGGCCTTTGTTTTTTCAAATTTCAACACCGCATAAATCTAGAATAGGGGCCGGTTACCTGATGACCGACAACGCTGCCAACACGCCGAATGATTCACCAACCGCAGAGCAAGCGGTCGAAGCAGCCGATAAGGCGGAAATGGCGCGATACCGAAACCTGCCCTGGATCGGCGATGGCTGGCTGCTATTAGCAGCACTCGGCTCCATGTTCACTTCGATCTATGTGATTTTCGGACTCGGCAACGAATTCAACTCCTACGTCCCCTTGGAGACGGAGTACTTCTACTTCATGATCGCAGCGCTGTTACCGCTGCCGTTCCTGATCTATCCCACAAATCCGACAAGCCGGACGCCATCTCCACTTGACCTCTTGCCGACATCTCTCGCTCTGGCCGCACCAGCGTTCCTCATGGTCAAATTGGCCAACATCCCAGCGATCAATGCGCTCGGCACTGTTGGCGACATCGTGATATTCGTCGCTTTCCTTATCATCTGCGCGCTACCTTATTACTACCGGCGGAATGATCATCTTGCTATTCCGGCGTTTGACTGGCTGCTCGCACTCGTGGCACTCGGCATCGCGGGCTTTTTCACGATTAAGGGCAACGAGATCCTAGATGTAGGCTGGGAATACGATGCACCGCAGTACGCCAAGTTTCTCGCATTCGTGCTTTGGGCACTAATACTCGAAGCGACCCGACGTGCCGGCGGAACCGCAATTTTCTACATCTGCCTGTTCTTGTCGATCTACCCGATGATCTCGCACTTCGCTCCTGGTTTCCTTTATGGGGAACCGGTCGCGCCGGAAGTCACTGTCGGTTTCCACATGTTCGGCACAGAAAGCGTCCTCGGCATTCCGATGAACGCATTCGCCAACCTAGTTGTGGGCTTCCTAATATTTGGTGTCGCTCTGCAATACACAGGTGGCGGCGCATTCTTCCTCAACCTTGCCTTTGCCCTTCTGGGTAAGCATCGCGGCGGCCCGGCCAAGGTGGCTATTTTCTCATCGGGCCTCATGGGCTCGATGTCTGGCAGTGTGATCACCAACGTTTTGACAACCGGCGTGATGACAATTCCTGCGATGAAGCGTGTTGGCTTCCGTGCGCCGTATGCAGGTGGCGTCGAGGCCTGCGCCTCAACCGGTGGCGTTCTGATGCCGCCGGTGATGGGCGCAACAGCCTTCGTAATGGCGACATTCCTTGAGATTCCCTATGCGGAAATTGTTGTCGCGGCAGCATTCCCGTCCGTGTTTTACTATCTTGGCCTGTTCCTCCAGATCGACGCCTACGCAGCGCGCAACGATCTCAAGGGACTTCCAGCAGAAGAACTGCCACCGGTCAGCAAGGTCCTTAAGGAGGGCTGGTACTTCGTTGCCGTCTTCATCGCCTTGATCATCATGCTGCTCTATATGCAGCGCGAGGCGCAAGCGCCCTATTACGCAACGGCAGTTCTACTGATCATCAACCAGTTCTCGAAAGAGCATCGCTGGAACTGGCAGGGTTTGGTCAACTTCATCCGTGGCGTCGGCTTGCTGTTTGCCGAACTGATGGCAATCCTTGCAGGTGTCGGCCTCATCATCGGTGCATTAACACTGACCGGTAAAGTCGGGACCATCACCTACGAACTGACGCAGTTTGCAGCAGGTAATACACTCCTGCTCTTGGTCATGGCGGCCCTGACAAGCTTCGTGCTCGGCATTGGCATGACCATTACCGCAGCCTACCTATTCTTGGCTGTCACCGTCGCACCGGCGCTGACACAGGGAGGCCTCGACAATCTCGCGGTTCATCTCTTCCTGATGTACTGGGGCATGATTTCGTTCATCACACCTCCGGTTGCGATCGGCGCATTTGCGGCCGCGACGGTTGCCAAAGCCGATCCCATGAAGACAGGGTTCGAAGCGATGAGGCTTGGCAGCATCATCTACTTCGTGCCATTCTTCTTTGTACTGAATCCGGCCTTGATCGGTCGCGGTGAGCTCAGCGAAATCGCTATCGTTTTGGTAACAACCTTCGCAGGGATCACGCTGATTGCTGGCGGCTTGCAAGGCTACTTCTATGGCATTGGTAAGCTCGACGGCAATCCATTGGCATGGGTCGGCAGGGCCGGATTAGCGATAGGTGGTATCGTGCTCGCATTGCCGGGCAACGAGGTGATTGGCTACAGCCACTGGCAGATCAACGCTACCGCGGCGGTCATCATCGCAATTGGTGTCGTCTTTGCCTGGCTGGGCCGGCGCCAAGAGTCTGCCGTCGCTGCCTAGTGACGAAGCAAAAGTTGGGGAACACGTTATGGGGTTGGAGATAAGACCACTCACCGGTGGCATCGGCGCGGAGATCTTCGGGGCAGACGTCAGTGACGCCGGCCAAACGGATCAGCTATTGGGCGCTTTTGCTGATCATGCCGTGATCGTCATTCGCGACCAGAAAATTACGCCTGACCAGCAGATCGGATTTGCAAGGCGCATCGGTGAGATCAACGTCAACCGCTTCTTCGCCCACGTCGATGGTTTCCCGGAAGTTGCCATGGTTCTCAAGGAACCGGACCAGCAGACAGCGATAGGTGAGCGCTGGCACACGGACCATTCTTACGATCAGGCACCGGCCATGTGCTCGATGCTGCACGCAATTGAAACCCCTTCGGTTGGCGGCGATACGGTTTTCGCGTCGATGTACACTTCGTTTGAAGCCTTGTCCGAAGGGCTGAAAAACACATTGCGCGGCATGAAGGCCTGGCATTCCTCACGCCATATCTTTGGTGCCGCCCGCGAAAACAAGGAAACAACTAAGACGGGCCGGATCGGCAACTCAGACGCCGCAACACAGGATTCGCTCCATCCGGTTGTCATTCGCCATCCGCTCAGCGGCCGCGAAGCACTCTATGTCAATCCGGAATTCACAGTGCAGTTTGACGGCTGGAACAAAGACGAGAGCGATGCGCTGCTCGACTTCCTGGAGCTGCATTGCACTAAGCCGGAATTTACCTGTCGTGTGCGCTGGCACCCCGGTGACATCACGATCTGGGACAATCGCGCGACATGGCACAAGGCCGTCAATGACTACGCTGGCCATCGCCGCCTGATGCATCGCATCACAATTGAAGGCGTGGAACTGCACGAAGCACGCGCTGCGGCTTGACGCTTTCCATCTGCAGTGATCAGTTCAATCTTTCACCATTGAAGCCCGAGCAATTTTGTTCGGGCTCTATGTGCTGTTTTCATCTGTACCGTGTGATACGCTCAACGAAATGGGAACCAGAAAAGTGAAGCTGGAAATTGATGGCCCCGTCCCGTCCGAACTCGTCGGCGACAACTCACCTTCGGTTTGGCCTGGAGATAACCCGGCACTCTATGGATCGGTGACACTGACACCGGTGACACCCGTCGAGGCGCGCAGCTTCCAGACATTCAAGATCGTCTACACTGTCGGCAAGCTCGGCATCGACGACACTGGCGGGATTCAGATTGCCTTCCGTCGCATCGGTGATATGGGCCGACCGCAAACGTCTCAGCCGACAGCCGCCAATTACACGACGGCAACGAGCAACGGCGAAGGCCGCATCGATCTCGAAGTCAGCTTTACCGGCATGCGGCCGTGGAACCTGCTCGTTACCGCCCATCAAAGCGGCGGCTATCTCAAGGAAGGTGAAGAGATCGAAATCATCTTCGGTGACACCCGCAAGGGTTCACCCGGCTTGCTCATGCAGACATTCGTCGAAAGCGGCTGCGAGTTCCGCGCGATGACGGACGTCCAAGCAACCGGCAACTTCCTGCCACTTCCTCAACAGCTCTGGGTCCCCATCGTTGCAGGCCCGGTCCATTCCTGGAAGGCTGTGCTACCATCGTTGCGGCGCCCCGGAGAAAAGTTCCAGTTTGGCTTGAAGGCTGAGGACATCTGGGGCAACCCCACGGTCCAAGCACGCGGCAAGGTTCGCCTTGAGCCGACGATGGAGGTCGCAGGGCTAAAGAAAGAGTTCGATTATGCACCGGACGACCGTGCCCTGACGCTTGAAGATCTGACAGTTGCTGAGGAAGGTGAACTCCGCATCAAGGTCTTCGTTGATGAAGCGGAAGTTGCCGAGGCCGGCCCCCTGGTTGTACGAGGTGGCAGTGTCGCTGGCTTCTGGGGTGACCTCCATGGCCAGACGGGCGAGACAGTCGGCATCAACCGCATTGAGAGCTACTTCGACTTTGCCCGCAACAAAGCGTTCCTCGATGTCACAAGCCATCAGGGCAACGACTTTCAGATGAACATTGCCTTCTGGAAAAAGCTCAACGATCTGACCGGCGCCCTCGATGAACCCGGACGCTTCGTCGTGTTTCCTGGCTATGAGTGGTCTGGAAACACAGCTGTCGGCGGTGACCATAATGTCTTCTTCCGTGACGAAGGCCGCCAGATCCGGCGCTGCTCTCATGCGCTCCTGGAAGATCGATCAGACATGGAAACGGACTGCCATACCCTGACGGACCTCTATGAAAGCCTGAAGGACGAGAATGCGGTCATGTACGCCCACGTCGGCGGCCGCTATGCCAACATCTTTTATGACCATAACCCACTGATCGAAACAGCCGTCGAAATGCACTCCGCCTGGGGTTCCTTCGAATGGATCTTAACCGATGGCTTCCCCCTTGGGCGCCGCGTCGGTGTCGTCTGCAACAGCGATGGTCACAAAGGCCGCCCCGGCGCGAGCTATCCAGGTTCATCAACTTTCGGCGCCTACGGTGGCCTGACATGCTTCCTAACCAACGAACTCAGCCGAGACGCAATCTTCGAAGCAATGCGACGAAGACATCATTACGGCACCACCGGCTGCCGTATGCACATGGATGTATCCGTGTCGATCCCCGGCGGTGGCACGCTCTTCGAACGCAACCCCGATGCAGCACCCGACACACCAACACACGCGGTCGATCACGCTATCATGGGCGATATTGTCAAGACAGCCGCCGACACCGTTGAGTTGTCGCTCGGAGTCGCGGCACATGCTGGCATCGAACGCATCGAAATCCGCAACGGTACCGACGTGTTGGAAACGGTCCGACCTTACTCGGCAGATGATCTCGGCGATCGTATTCGCGTCCTTTGGAGTGGCGCGGAATATCGCGGACGCGGACGCAACACGACCTGGCGTGGACGGGCCCAATTCTCAGACGCAAAAATCCAGCGCTTCGAAATGATAAACCAGTGGAACCATGAGCGCCTGTTTGAGCAGCGCGGTTCGAACACGGTCATTTGGGATACCGTCACCACAGGCAATTTCATGGGATTCGATGTCTGGCTGGAAGGTGCCCGGGACGGACAGCTTAACATCACAACCAGCCTTGGTGATCTCTCAGTTGCGCTGGCCGATGCTGGCCTCAATGACCAAGTGCTGGACGCTGGTGGCCTAGCGCGCAAACTCAGGGTGTTCCGCTTACCGAACGACCCGGTTGGCCGCAACATCGAGATCAAGCATCAGGTGAGCTTGAAAGATCAGGGCGATAACCCGCTCTGGGTCTGCGTCACAACAGAGGATGGCTATCAAGCCTGGTCGAGCCCGATCTATCTCTTCCGCTGAGGCAATTCCCTTACGCAAAACGAAACCCCGCCGGCGGCTGCCAGCGGGGTCGCTAGGGGGATTGGGTTTCACTTAGTAGCAGAACTTGCGGCCATACTTCCAGAAGCAGTGGTAACCGTAGTGGCCGTAGTACTTGCGCCAGTGGTACCGGCGGTGAAACTTGAAGCGACGGTGACCCCAACGGTGCCGACGGAAGCCGCCGCGGAACTTGCGGAAACCACCGCGACGGAAACCGCCGCGTCGGAAGCCACCAAAGCGCCGACCGACCTTGACGATGTCTGCGGTTGCTTCAGACTGAGCAACGGCTGGGGTTGCGAGAGATGACATTGTAGCGTTTGCTGGTGCGTTGACGCCGATTGCCAGGGTGATGGCGGCTGCAACTGCGAGGATCATTTTCTTCAACATTTTCGTTAGTCCTTTGGGTCTGTGAGCATTTGCTCTTTTGTGTTTCATTTTTGTTTGCGACCAACGTTGTTGTTGGCCGCCGATGAACACACCATGCCCCGTGATTGGACCAACCGCTGTGAACTGGAACACAAGCCGAATTATTTTTTGAGAAAACTTTCTAGGGTGCGCGCACTGTGATGCGCGTCACACTTTCTTCGCTTGAACAGCGAGTGCTTCTATTCTTGGAGCCAAGCCTCTGAGATCATAACCAGCCGCTGCTCCACCTGACATGATCTCATCCAAGCTGAGCTTCCCTGCCTGGGAAAGTGACCAAAGCAAAATGCACCGCGTTCCGGCCCGGCAATAAGCAAAGACCGGTTTTGGCAGATCATCCATGATGCGGCCAAACTCCTGACCGTCATCGTCGCCGACCATACCGCTCACGGGCTGCCAGACGCTCATGAGCCCATGCTCTGCAGCAGCGGTCTCAATCTCGGCAAAGCTGGTTTGCCCGGGATCCTCGCCATCGTAGCGATTGCAAATGATTGAGCGATAGCCGGCCGCCTTTATCGCGGCTACGTCTGCAACTTCGATGGCCCCGCACACTGCAAATTCGCCGTTGACCTTTATAAGTTGCATTGTCAATCCTTCGTCCAGCTTGCGCCAACCACAATCAGCTTCTAGCATCCCTCCTGACCCATGACCATTGCCCGACCGCCGTCCTAACGGGCATGAACCAGCAATTCGGAATCGAGAATGACAGACAAAGCACTCCTGCCCATTGCCGAGATGGCGGCAGGTTATCAGAACGGCAGTCTCACCCCCAGCGAGGTTATCGAAGACACACTTGGTCGGATTGAAAAACTCGAACCCAAGATCGGTGCCTTCGAGATCGTTTTAGCAGACCAGGCACGCGAGGCAGCGGAAGCCGCGACCAAGGCAATCAAGAGCGGTCACACCATAGGTCCATTCCACGGCGTTCCGTTCGCCCTCAAAGATCTGGTCGACGTCAAAGGCCTCATCACAACCGGCGGCACGATGGTCTACGGACAAGAGCCCGCGACCGAAACTGCAACAATCGCAAAGCGCCTTCTTGCGGGCGGTGGAATTCTTGTCGGCAAGACCAAGACAGTTGAAGTGGCCTACGGCGCCTGGGGCACCAACACCGTGCGCGGCACACCCTGGAACCCTTGGGACCCGGAAGTTGCACGCACGCCAGGCGGATCCTCCAGCGGCTCCGGAGCATCGGTTGCAGCAGGCATGGCCGGCTGCGCGGTTGGCACCGACACCGGCGGGTCCGTGCGCATCCCTTCCGGTTTCTGCGGCCTCTCCGGCCTCAAAGTCACAGAGGGCCGCCTTCCGCTTGAGGGCATCCAGCCGCTATCGCACACACTCGACACACCGGGTCCGATGGCACGTTCGGTGCGTGATGCGATCATCATGTTTGAAACAATGGACGGACGCCACCCGACAGCCCTTGGCGACGACCTCGAAACCGAGCAAGGCTTGTTCAGTGAATTGAGCAAGGGCGTTGCCGGTCTGAAGCTCGGCTGCCTGACAGAACCAGAACGCAACGGCATCGACGATATTGTGCTGGAGCACTATGATGCGGCACTCAACCGCCTCCGTGCGTTAGGCGCCGAGATTGTACCGCTTGAGTTGGACG
Source organism: Pseudomonadota bacterium (assembly GCA_039183375.1). Classification (GTDB taxonomy): domain Bacteria; phylum Pseudomonadota; class Alphaproteobacteria; order Rhizobiales; family Hyphomicrobiaceae; genus Tectiglobus. The sequence goes on along the minus strand of JBCDBQ010000056.1, from coordinate 10,494 downwards.
CAACCTCTGATGACATGCGCGACGGCACTGGTCTCATTATTTCCTGTGAAGGTTATTATCACCACAAGGAGATGTACGAGCGCCCATCGAACCAGGTTGATCAGGATGTGAAGCCCCGCATTCTCGCAGGCCGGGATATCTCGAGTCGCGAATACATCGCCATGCTTGAGCGGCGCAAGCAAAACCAGGCCAGCGTTGCCAAGGGCATGCGCGGGTTCTCTGCCTATCTGACACCGACATTGTCGAGCCCGCCACAACCGGTCAGCGAAGTCGACCAATCGCGCACGCCGGCGCGCTTTACACGGGTCGTGAATTACCTCGGCTTCTGCGCCTTCGCCGTGCCGATGGGCATCGCAGAAGGTGAAGGCCCCACTTCACTCCATGTGATAGCGCGTGGCGGTGATGAAGCCATGGCAACGCGCGTTGCAGCCGCCTACGAAAAGGATCGCGGGACATTCCCAACAGCGCCAATGGCGTTGCTCTGACTCAATCAAAACAACCGCGAAAAATCATCCTGGGAGGATTGATCAATGAAAATGTCTGGGACGCGTCAACTACCAGCTGCACAAGCTGATGTCTGGACGGCACTGAACGATGTCGAAGTCTTAAAGCGCTGCATCCCCGGTTGCCAATCGCTTGAAAAAGTTTCCGATGATCAGCTCAAAGCCACCGTCGGCCTCAAGATCGGACCGATCAACGCCAAGTTCAACGGTGAGGTCACGCTGAGTGATATGAACCCGCCGAATGCCTATCGGATCAGCGGTTCAGGCAAAGGCGGTGCAGCGGGCTCTGCCAGCGGTGGTGCCGATATCAAACTCGAAACCAAGGACGGCGGTACCGAGCTGAGCTACGATGTCGATGCCAAAGTCGCCGGCAAGATTGCTCAACTCGGCGCCCGCTTGATCGACGCCACAGCCGCGAACCTCGCCAACAAATTCTTCGACAATCTCGCCGCTGAGTTTGGTGCAACCGAAGCCGCTGCCCCGGCAGCGGCCACGGCAGAAGCAAGCACGCCTGCTGCTCCAGCCTCCCCTGCTGCGCCCGCGCCAGCACAACAATCAACACCAGCTAGTGCAAATTCCGGCGGTTCATCCTATATATGGTGGATTATAGGAGGCATCATCGTCATCGGTGCAGCCTGGTATTTCACCAGGTAGGGCTAGCCCGGCACCAATGGCGTTGGCACGGCGAAGGACCAATTGCCCGATGGATGGACAACAACCAATTCTTGGCATGGCCAGCGAGTGGATCAACGGCGGCCGCAAAGTAGCGATCGCGACCGTCATCGAGACCTGGGGCTCGGCACCGCAGCCGGTTGGAAGCCAGTTACTGATCGATGCTGAAGGCAACTTCGAAGGCTCCGTCTCAGGCGGCTGTGTCGAAGGGGCCGTTATCGTCGAGGCTGCCGATGTCATAGAGAGCGGGAAGCCGACAGTTATGGAATTCGGTGTCGAGGATGAAACCGCCTGGCAGGTTGGCTTGGCCTGCGGTGGCCGCATCCGCGTTTACGTCGAACCGATTTCTGCCAGCTAGAGAAACCGGACAGTTGTTGGTTTCAGGTATAGCCATACCTGCCAACTCGAATCTGCGCGACTTTTGAGAGGTGATCATCTCATGGAACGCCCGCTGCTTGATCAATTGCTGCAAGCAAAATCAGAACGCACACCCGTTGCCTTGGTCACGTGGCTGGCAAGCGGCAAACAGCAACTCATGGAGCGCGGCCAATCAGTTGCCGATGACGAACTTTCGAGCGCCATCGCAGATGGTTTTCGAACGGATCGCAGCCGCACCATGGAGATCGGTGGCGAAGAAGTCTTCATCAACATCCACAATCCGCCCCTGCGGCTTGTGCTGATCGGGGCGGTCCATATCGCACAGGCGTTGATCCCAATGGCTGTGCAGGCAGGTTACGATCCGATTGTCATTGACCCGCGCACTGCGTTTGCCAGCGAGGAGCGTTTCGCAGGCGTGCCGCGTGATGCCCGCTGGCCTGATGAAGCGCTTCCCGAGGTCGGATTGGATACACGCACAGCTTTCGTCGCGCTTACTCACGATCCCAAGATCGATGATCCGGCTCTGCAGATCGCACTCAACTCAGAGGTCTTCTATATCGGCGCCCTGGGCAGCAAGCGTACTCATGCCAAGCGCGTAGACCGCCTCACGGAAGCTGGAATGAGCGATACCCAGCTCAACCGCATCAATGCCCCCATCGGCCTCGATATCGGTGCTGTCGGACCCAATGAGATTGCACTCTCGATCATGGCCGAAGTGACAGCGGCTCTCAGGGGAAAACTCACGGCGGCAGCATGAAGTTTGGTCCCATAGACATCGATGAAGCCGAAGGTGCGATCCTGGCCCATTCGGCCAATACACCTGACGGCAAAATCAAAAAGGGACGTCAGCTTTCTCGCGAAGACATCGCCAAACTCAAGCGTGCCAACGTCTCAACTGTCATCACCGCATGCCTGGATGCCGATGACATCCGTGAAGATGAAGCAGCTGCTGCAATTGCAGACGCCGTCATCGGCCCGGGCGTCAGAGTGGCGGAGGCCTTCACGGGCCGCGCCAACGTTTTCGCGACGGCAGACGGCATTCTTCAAGTTGATCGTGATGCTCTGATCGCGCTCAACAGAATTGACGAAGGCCTCACCGTCGCAACGCTTCCACCGTACGAACGCGTGACAGCCGGGCAGATGGTCGCGACAATCAAGATCATTCCATTTGCCGTCTCCCAGGCAACGTTGAGCACAGCTTTAGAGCAGTGCCAGGCCAGTGCACCACTCGTTTCCATTGCACACTTCACGAGCCACAAAGTTGGCCTGGTTCTCACAGACCTGCCCGGCGCAAAAGCATCGCTGCTCGACAAGCGAATCAAAGCAATTAGTGATCGCATTGAAGCCTGTGGCAGCACTGTTCTTGATAAAAAGATCATTCCGCATGAACGGCAAGCTGTGGAAACCGCAGCGCGAGAGATGCATGCCAAAGGCGCCGACCCAATTCTGATCTTCGGCGCATCAGCAATTGTCGATCGCGAAGACGTTATACCTGGAGGTGTCGTCGACGCGGGCGGCAAGGTCGTGCACTTGGGGATGCCGGTCGACCCTGGCAATCTTCTGCTGGTCGCAGAGCTTGAAGACCGCCACGTGATAGGTGTGCCGAGTTGCGCAAGCTCTCCCAAAATCAACGGCCTCGACTGGGTACTCGAGCGGCTGCTGGCAGATATTCCTGTAACATCTGACGACATCACGGCGATGGCCCCCGGCGGCCTGTTGATGGAGATCCCCACACGACCGCAACCCAGGGCAAAAGCGACAGCAGTCGAAACAACGGACAACGCCGGCCGTTATGCAGCCAGTATTTCCGCCATCGTTCTCGCCAGTGGCCGTTCCACCCGCATGGGCGAAAGCAACAAGCTGCTCGAAGACTTTAAGGGTAAGCCGCTTGTTCGTCACGCAGTCGACGCCGCGCAAAAGAGTTTGGCCAGCAATGTCACTGTCGTCACAGGCCACGAAGAGGCTAATGTTCGCGAAGCGCTGTCCGGTCTCACTGTCAACTTCACGAGCAATCCGCATTTTGCCGACGGTCTCGCCACGTCCCTGGCGGCTGGAATCCGCGCGCTCCCCGCGAATTGTGATGGTGCCATCATACTGCTCGGCGACATGCCGCTCGTCTCGCCGGAACTAATCAACCAACTCATCGCTGCCTTCGCACCACATGATGGTCGCAGCATTTGCGTGCCTTTCAACAATGGCCGACGCGGCAATCCGATTCTTTGGTCGTCGGCGTTCTTCTCCGAGCTTGGCTCATTGACCGGCGACCAGGGCGCCCGCCATCTCATTGCCAAATACGCCGAAGATCTTGTCGAGGTCGATGTCGATACGGATGCAATCTTCGCCGACGTTGACACACCCGAAGCACTGGCAGCATTGCGCGGTGAAGAATTAAGCTAAAGAACGCATCACAGCCCGCTTCAAATCTCAGCCGCGATCGCTTTGACGAACTCGGCTGTCAGTCCTTGCCTAGGAGCATTGCTCGGTCGAACCGCATATGCGGAGACGGACGGCAGGCTCCAATCCGGTAGCAGGATCACCATCCGGCCAGCGCGAACATCACTATCGACAAGAAGCCGAGGCAGAACAGCCAAGCCAGCGCCACGATCTGCCATCTCACGAAGCGCCAGCGCACTGTTAACCGTCACGCGGGATGACGGCCTCAATGTCACGGACTTCTCTTTCTCGTGACGAAACACGTGCGCTCCATGCACCGGACCAAGGCTCATCCAATCCCAGCCTTCTATGTCGCGAGGAGACTTTGGCAACGAGCGACCGTTGAGATAGGACCGGGAAGCAACCACCACACGCTCAACCTCGTAGAGCTTGCGTGCTTTGAGGGAACTGTCACGGAGCCAACCGAGACGTATGGCAACATCGATCCCATCGGCAACAATATCGCGCGGACTGTCGGAATAATCGAGATTGACCTTCACATTGGGATGGGCACGCAGGAACCGTGCGATCTTGTCGGTCAACTCCGACTGAACAAGAATGGCCGGTGCGGTCACATGGATTTCGCCGCTCAGCCCGGCAGCACTATCCCGGACAACACCGATCCCAAGTTCAGCCGCAGCCAGCATTTCCCGAGCCGGGCCAATCAATTGCTCGCCATCGCGCGTCAATGATAGTGACCGCGTCGATCGATAGAGCAGCGCAACACCGAGTTGCTCCTCAAGCTGGGAAATATGATGACTCACGACGGAGGGTGATAAGTTGAGCTCGCGGGCCGCTAATCGAAAGGAGCCGTGCTCAACCGTTTTGGCAAAGACGGCTAAGCCGCGAAGATGATTGATCATTGTACCATTATTTCGAATAAAGAGTGCGAATAGTGCAATCTAATAAGTTCCGAGGCCTCCGTCTACATTCGCTTTACATGTCAAGCAACGACATACGCTCAGATCAGCCAAGGAGACCGAGAATGAAAAAAGTTACATTGATGCTAGCTGCCGCCCTGATGTCGGTTGCAACTCTGACGTCAGCCGCCCTAGCTAACGACAAAGCCACAGTTCAGACTTTCTACGATTTCCTGAGCAATCCTGGTTCAAAGTCCCACGCCAAGGTATTCCAGTCCAACGTGTCCGCTGACTGGCAAAGCATCGGAAACTATTCAGGCAAGAACAAAACCGCCGGCAAGTTCGTCGGTCAGTTGGGTTTCTTTGCCAAACTCATTCCGGACCTGAAGTGGAAAGTTGAAGAAATGATCCAGTCCGGTGACCGCGTGATTGTCCGTGGTCGCGCGAGCGGCACACCCAAAGGCCCACTGTTCGGCGTTGACGGAAAGGGCAAAAGCTTCACAATCATGTCGATCGATATCCACACCCTGAAAGACGGGAAAATCGTAAAGACGTACCACGTCGAGGATTGGGCTGGCGCACTGGCTCAGCTCAAGGGCAAGAAATAGAAATCACGGCACGGGTCTGACCAAACGGTTCCTACTGCATTGGTCAGACCCAGACTTGGTCCAGAAAAACTGTAGGGAAAGCGCAATGTCCAAGAACTTTTCGTTTCTGCCACCCGGCCAGGGACCGAACTATGACTGGGCCAATGACCACACGTTCGTGAAGGTCGGCGCCGCTGATACAGGCGGCGCCTACACCTTGATGGAAGACAATCTGAAGCAAAACTTCAGACTGGGCCTGCACATGCATAAGACCCACGCCGAGACGTTCTACATCCTCGATGGCAAGATTGACTTTTATGTCGATGGAGAATGGATGACCGCAGAGCCGGGGGCATGTTTGCACATTCCACCCGGCACGCCACACGCCTGCACACTCAATGAAAGTTCGACCAACGCCAGAATGTTGATGATATTCCAGCCCTCTGGGTTTGACCTCTACCTTGAGGAGCTAGCCAAGCTCACAGATGCAGACTTCGCTGACGATGCAAAGATGACCGCACTCAACGAAAAGTATGACATCTTCAATCTTGGTGACCTGCCACCGCGCTGAACTTCAACGCCCGAAACTGAAGATAACGCTCAGCCACCCTTCGCGAGAGCCTGATGCAGCTTCTCCACTTCTTCGGGCTTCATCTTGTAAGAATGATCGTCGTCGGGGAACGAGCCTGAACGCACATCTTCGGCATAGGCCTTGAATGCATCAACCGCGACTTCAACAACATTCCCGTAGCGCTTGGCAAACTTCGGCTTGAAGGTATCGAAGGCACCAATCAAGTCATAACCGTTGAGCAATTGGCATGTGCCGGCGGCACCGGCACCGATCGAAAATGTGAAGATCGACACGGCATCATCAACAGCCTTACCCACCTCGTAAGGCACAGCTTCAATTTCCAAACCAATCGCTCCGGCCTCCTCGATCGCCTTGGCGTTGTCGATAATCCTAAGCGCATCTTCAGCCGTGCGACCCTGCATCTTGAAGCCACCGTAGCGGTGCACGTAATGCGGCAGCAGACCAACATGGCTCATAACCGGCACGCCGGCATCGGCGACGGCTTTGATGATGTCGAACATCTCCCGCCCGCCCTGAAGCTTGACCGCCTCCGCACCACTCTCCTTCATCATCCGTACGGCATTGCGCACGGCAATGTCCTTCGTGGCGTATGAACCGTAGGGCATGGAAACCAGTGAAAAGGTATTCGGCGCGCCCCGCCGCACGGCACGAGTATGCTCAATCATCTGATCGACGGTCATGGCCAGCGTGTTCTCGTGGCCGTAGAGCGTCATACCAAGACTGTCACCGACACCAACAATATCCACGCCTGCGCGCTCGGCCCAGGCAGCGCTCAGCACCTCACCGACAGCCACCATAACCAACCGCTCACCAGCCGCCTTCTTCGCTGCCAGATCAGGGATTGTCAGCTTCTTGCGCGCCTCTGCCATTCAGCTCTCCAACAGTTCTTATTGCTTAGTCCCAACCGCAGTCCGACCGCAGCTGCTTAGGACGAGGCACCTACTCTAATGGCTTGCCATCCGACAGTCACTCACCGCTATCTGATTTCGGACCAATGCGCAGCGGCTTGGAACCTTTACTGCCAATGGCATAACGCGGCAGCTGGTCATGCACTTCAAACCAGGGCAACTGCTCCTCGGCAAAAACATGCCGCGATGGCCTGACATCGATGGGATCATCCAACGAGGCGGCATAGATGTGAACTTCATCTGGCAGGACATCAGGTTCGTAGGTGAGCTGGGCACCGCAATTGCCGCAAAATGCGCGCTGCACGCCGGGCGAGGAAGCAAAGTATTTGGGTTCGCCTTTTGTATAGCGAAACGTATCCCGCGGCACCGAAATCCATGTTGTCATTGGGGAGGACGTGGCCCGGCGGCAGCTTTCACAATGACAGTGCGCGGTCCAATTCGCTTCCCCAGCCGCATGAAATGTGATCTCGCCGCAGAAACATCGGCCTGAGTACGCATCATTGTTCATCGAACCACTCCAGAGCATTGACTTCTCTTGGCCGTAGCAACTTGCGCAATTGCTACGAGGTCAGATCGGCCATCAGATGAGGACAGCTCAATCGGCCATCAAAGCCGTCTCGCAACAAACCTGGCGAGCGCCGCTCTCCCCTGATGACGAACACCTTCGCTGAGCTCGGCCACCATGGTGCCAGCGTCAAGAACCCGAAGCCCGGCGCAAGCCTCTTCCAATTGAGAGACATCATAAAGTAAATCAGGATTGCGCGGACCGAGCAATTCGGCTGTCTCGCGATCGACGGAAAAGCCCTCCGCAACAAACCAGCCATCAGCCATGAGGCATTGGCTTGCAGCCCGCGCTATGCGATTGCGAACGCGTGACTCGCACTGCAGAAAAATTAGAAAGACCGCATCCCAGCCGGCATCGTCCGAGAATTGCCACTGCGCGAGATCACCAACCAAGCGGTTGACCTGAACGCCGGCAGCTTGATCCTTGGCCAGTGCCTGTTCTGTTGCAACGTGGGAAAGGTCTATGGCCGTGACACCCATTCCCTGTTGCGCCAGCCATCGGCCGTTGCGGCCGTCGCCATCAGCCAGACAGAGCACAGACTTGGCCTGGAATTCGGGCCTCTGCACCACCTCGCGCACAAAATCCGTCGGCGCATCACCGAATAGTGGATGTTGTGCATTGTTGTAGGCTGCGTCCCAGTCCGGCAAAAGACCACTCCCTAATCGGCAAACTATGCGATGGGGCGATCATACCACGCCGAGCTACTTTCCACTCTGGCGTTTGCACTCCCACCACTCCTGGCTACCGTGGGGAAGATTATCACAGGCAGCAGCTGGGCCTGCCAATTGAAAGGCCAATACGACCAAAATCGCTAATCGCAGCATTGCCGCCTCCGTCCAGTCATTGTCTCAACTGGAACTGGAGGTGGCGAAGGTCAGCTTCACAAACAACTAGCGCTCTGGGCACGGATGTTGAACTGAGCGTGATGGCTGAGCACCCGGTGTAACAGCACTAGTTACCAACGGCATACTCGGCAGCAGACGCACCGGCAACCTTACCAAACACGGCGCCGTTGATGAGGCCGCTACCACCTGGATAGTTGTGATAGAAAACTCCGCCCACCATTTCACCGGCGGCCGTCAGCCCTGGAATCGGTTGGTAATCAGTGCTGAGCACACGCCCTTCTGTGTCGATGCGTACGCCACCAAACGTGAACGTCACTCCGCAGGTTACAGCATAAGCCTCAAACGGCCCTTGATCGATCGTGTTCGCCCAGTTGCTTTTCGGAACTTCCAGACCCTCGGTGCAACGGCCGTCCTTGACGTTCGGATTAAAGGCCACGTCCTGACGAACGGCCTTGTTGTAAGCCTCTATCTCCTGCTTGACCTTGGCGGCATCAACCCCTTCGAGCTGCTCAGCCAGCCCTTCGATCGTATCTGACGTAACTTTAGTGACCTGCCGGATGCGATACTCGTCGCGCAGCAGATGCACGACTTTCTGGTCGAAGATCTGCCAGGCAAAGCTGCCCGGTTGTTCAAGGATCACACGGCCATACTTTGCATAGGTGTAGTTGCGGAAGTCAGCACCCTCATCGAGGAAGCGCTCTCCGTTGGCATTGACCATGATACCAAACGGATACGAGTGCTTCTGGAAGTTGTCACCAACAGCCAGATCGCCAAACTCCGGCGCATTCATCTCCCAACCGACGGCATGGCAACCGGACCAGTTGCCGGCAGTCGCAGCGCCAACATCAAGCGCCATCTTGATGCCATCGCCCGTGTTGTAGCGAGAGCCGCGAACCTTGGCGACATCCCAGCCCGGACCGAGATATCTTGTCCGCCATTCTGGGTTGGCTTGGAATCCACCTGCCGCCAGAACCACGGCCCGCGCTTTGAGATCAACGATCTCATCTGGACGCTTCACCCGAACGCCCTCGATCTTGAAACCATCCGTCAGGAGTTCTTTCGCGCGCGCCTGATACCAAACATCAATACCAAGCCCTTTCGCAATGTTCGTCCACGCTTCAACAAGACCGGGACCTCCGCCCCATGCCTCCAGGGTCAGCCCTCCCCAGAACTTGAACTTGCCATCGATCTTGAATGCTTGCCGGCCATAGATCGGGACGAACCGTACGCCGGCGTCCTTCATCCAATGCATCGTATCGTTGGAGTTCTTGACCAGGACTTCCACCAGATCAGGATCAGCCCGATACTGGGTCACCCGAAAAATATCATCGAAGAACTGATCCTCGGTGTAGGTGCCAAAATCAGTGTTATCGAGGTCATCCTGAGTGAGATCCGGCACAAGCGCGGAAATATCGTCAGCACCGTTGTAGACAAAGCGAATGGCACCTGCCGTGAAGCTCGAATTGCCTCCTGCTTCATCTTCAGGGGAGCACTCCAAAACCAGAACGCGAGCACCCTTCTGTCGCGCAGAGACCGCAGCCGAAAACGCGGCATTGCCGCCACCAACCACAACTACGTCGTACGATTCATTTGTCTTGATCTCGGCCATCTGGTCCTCACTAGAGTCACGGTGTGAAAGTTCTGTGCTTGAGATATTGTATGCGATTGGATACAATCTGCGTCAGATACGATATTTTGTCAAATCTGTTAACGTCGCAGCTGCTCACTTTTCGGAATCAGCAAGAGATCAAGAAGGCTTTCAGCCAAGTCGCGGGCACCAGCATGAAAAAAGACATTTTCGAAACGCTCCAAGGCGAAATCCTGGAGGGTCAGCTGCAGCCGGGCGACCGCGTCAAGGAAGCTGAGCTTGCCGAGCGGTTCGGCCTGAGCCGCACGCCGATCCGCGAGGCCCTGCGCCGGCTCGAAACGCGTGGACTGCTCGTGCATGAGCCCTACCGCGGAATGGTGGTCGCGCGTCTTGAGGCGAGCGCCATCGGCGAACTCTATGTAATGCGTGAGATTCTCGATAGCTCGGCGGCGCGCCTTGCAGCCCAGCACGCAACCGAAACAGAGATCGCAACAATGGAAGCCCAGATCGCGCGCGATAAGAAGATGATGGATGATCCGCTCAAACTTGCAGCATCCAACCGG
>JBCDBQ010000055.1:0-20234 GCA_039183375.1 Pseudomonadota bacterium | reverse complement strand
CTTTGTCACCTGCCCGCTGCACAACTGGGTGATATCGCTGGAAACGGGGCAGGCCCAGGGCGCTGACGAAGGTGAGGTGCAGACTTACGCCCTGCGCGTTGAAGACGGCCGCATCCTCGCCGATGGAGCTTTGCTGTCGGCCTCACCCGCGGAGTAATGTCATGCGAGACTTCGCCGACAGCTGGACCAGAACAACCTGCCCCTACTGTGGCGTCGGTTGCGGCGTACTCGTCAATCCCAGCACCGACGGTGAAGCTGCCGAAATCAAGGGTGATCCTGATCACCCAGCGAATTATGGGCGATTGTGTTCGAAGGGTTCAGCGCTGGGAGAAACGCTCTCGCTAGATGACAGGCTGTTGTATCCCTCAGTGGCGGGGCGCAAAACGACTTGGGATGTCGCGCTCGATCGTGTGGCCGAGCAGTTCTCAACGGCCATTGCTGAGTATGGCCCCGATAGCGTCGCGTTCTATGTTTCGGGACAGATCCTGACTGAAGACTACTATGTCGCCAACAAGTTGATGAAGGGCTACATCGGCTCAGCAAACATCGACACCAACTCCCGGCTCTGCATGGCGTCTTCGGTCGCCGGCCACAAGCGTGCGTTTGGTAGCGACACGGTGCCGGGAAATTATGAAGATTTGGAGCTCGCCGATCTGGTCGTGTTGGTCGGTTCAAATCTGGCTTGGTGTCATCCCGTGCTGTACCAGAGGCTCGTAGCGGCGCGCGAGAAGCGAGGCACAAAAGTTGTTGTCATTGATCCCAGGGAAACTGCGACTTGCGATATCGCAGATCTGCACCTAGCGATTGAGCCAGGTACAGACGTAGCACTGTTCAACGGTTTGCTGGCCCACCTGGTTGGTGAAGGCAAGCTTGATCGCGATTACCTGGACACGCATTGCGATGGCTTTGATGATGCGCTGGCGGCGGCAGCACAGATGTCCGGCAGTGAAATTGCAAAGCTCACGGGTCTTAGGAATAGCGACATTGAAAATTTCTATGCGCTCTTCTCCAACATAGAAAACGTGGTGACCGTCTACAGCCAGGGCGTCAACCAATCTTCGGTCGGCACAGACAAAGTCAACGCCATCCTGAATTGTCACCTCGCCACCAGTCGGATCGGTAAGCCAGGTTGCGGACCATTCTCTGTAACCGGTCAACCCAATGCGATGGGCGGACGTGAAACGGGTGGGTTGGCCAACATGCTGGCAGCCCACATGGAGCTTGCCAATCCCGATCATCGCGCACTGGTTCAGAACTTTTGGCAATCACCGCGGATCGCGCACACACCGGGTTTGAAGGCTGTCGACCTTTTTCAGGCTGTTGCAGCGGGCGAAATCAAGGCTCTTTGGATCATGGCGACCAATCCGGTCGACAGTTTGCCGGACGCTGACACAGTTCGTGCCGCCATCGATGCATGCCCCTTTGTTGTTGTCTCTGATGTCGCCGCACAAACGGACACCACGAAGCTCGCCGACGTCCTCCTTCCCGCCGCGGCCTGGGGTGAGAAGGACGGAACAGTTACAAATTCCGAGCGCCGCATCTCACGACAAAAAGCATTTCTGCCACTGCCGGCTGAGGTCAAACCAGATTGGTGGCAGCTCTGTGAAGTGGCCAAGCGCATGGGTTTCGCCGAAGCCTTCACATTCGCCGGCCCATCCGAAATTTTTGCTGAGTACGCAGCGCTGACAGGGCAAGACAACGACGGTCGCCGCGATCTCGATATCTCAGCACTTTCTGATATCGACGTCGACGGTTATGACAGTCTGGAGCCATTTCAATGGCCGCGCCCAGCGGGTACGGGGCCGCGTGAGACCCGCTTCTTCGTCAATGGCCGGTTCTATACACCAAACCGCAAGGCACAGTTGATCGCAACACCATTCCGCGGACCGGCATCGCAATCGTCTGCAGAATTCCCGCTGCTGCTCAACACCGGGCGAATTCGCGATCAGTGGCACACGATGACACGCACAGCGAAGACTGCGCGTTTGACCAGTCACTACGCCGAGCCTTTTATTGAAATCCATCCTGACGATGCGCAGGACTGCGGGCTCCTAGACGCCGACCTTGCAGTGCTGACCAGTCCGCACGGCCGATACATTGCTCGTGGCGTCATTACTGATCGCGTGAAGCGGGGAGCGGTCTTTGCACCGCTTCATTGGACTGATCAGTTTACGAGCCAAGGCCGGATTTGCAGCCTTATCCCTGACCACACTGATCCGGTATCGGGGCAACCCGAACTGAAATATGCACCAGTCAAACTTGAGCGCCTCAACGCCCAGTGGTTTGGCTTCGCGACAACTGTGCACAAGCCAATTTTGACAGATACTGACTACATCGCGATGGCGCCGGCTGCCGGTGGCAATTGGCGTGTCGAGCTTGCTGATTGCGTACAGACAGACAATTGGGCTCAGCTCGCTGATCGCGTGCTGCGTGGTTCTGGCGCGCAAGAGAACACCATTGATATCGTTGCCTATCATGATAATGCCACCGGCCAGCATCGCTATGCAGCCTTCGAGGGTGAGTGCTGCACCGGCATGTTGTTCCTAGCGCCGCAGCCCGTAACCGTCGCGCGGACCTGGGCCATCGCGCAAGTTGGCGCGTCAATTGATCAAACTCAGAGGCTGCTGCTTCTAGCAGGCCGCGGTGGTGCCGAGGTCCCTGATAAGGGGCCTATCGTTTGCTCATGCTTTGAAGTCGGCCGCAATCAGATTGCGCGAGCCATAGCCGAGAGCAGTTGCGCATCAGTGGCCGCGGTTGGCCAGGAAACTGGCGCGGGAACAAATTGCGGCTCATGTCGCGCTGAAATTGGGAGGTTGATCCATGACGCTGACCTTGCGCAAGCCGACTGAGGCAGCACCAAAGCGTCTGGCCGCACTCGCAAAGCTGCCGGTTTTCTGGGATCTCGGAGGCAAGCGCGTCGTTCTTGCGGGCGGCACGGCAGCCGCAGCCTGGAAAGCCGAGCTATTGGCCGCCGCAGGCGCACATGTCGAAGTCTTTGCGATCTCGCTTGAGCCAGAAATGGAAGCACTCATTGCACGCGGCGCGGCGGCCGGCAGCATCATGCATTGCCCAGTGCAATGGAGCCCGGATGCTTTCACCGGGTCATCACTGGCACTCGCCGATGCTGACAGTGACGCTGAGGCTGAATGCTTCTACGCAGCGGCGGTCCAAGCCGGCGTTCCCGTCAATGTCATCGACAAGCCAGCTTACTGCCAGTTTCAATTTGGCTCGATCGTCAACCGATCGCCGGTCGTGGTGGGCATCTCAACCGACGGCGCAGCACCCATTCTCGGACAGGCTGTCCGGAGGAGAATTGAGACGCTCCTGCCATCAACACTGTCGGATTGGGCAAAGCTGGCAAAAGCAGCCCGCCAATCAATTATGCAGAAATTGGGCGCCGGCGCTGAACGGCGTGCGTTTTGGGAACGTTTCTCGGAGCTGGCCTTCCGGCGACCGGCGCCTGCCGATGGCCAACGTTTCGTCGATGAGGCCGCTCTCGAAGCAAAGTCAGGCGCAAGTCGGAAGCATGGCCGTGTGACGCTCGTTGGCGCTGGCCCCGGCAATGCCGAGCTCTTGACGATGAAAGCAGTGCGCGTTCTGCAGGCGGCCGACATTATTCTTTTCGATGACCTTGTCTCAGACGAAGTTCTTGAGCTTGCTCGTCGCGAAGCCAAGCGCATGATGGTCGGTAAGCGCGGACAGCGTGCGAGCTGCTCGCAGGAGGACATCAACGCGCTGATGGTCAAACTCGCGCAGCAAGGCAAGCATGTGGTGCGCTTGAAGTCGGGCGATCCGATGATCTTTGGTCGCGCGGGTGAAGAGATTGAGCGGCTTGCGCGCGCCGGTATTCCGGTCGATGTCGTGCCTGGTATTACAGCCGCTTCTGCATTGGCTTCGGATCTGCGAACATCTCTGACCCATCGCGATCGTGCGCACTCGGTCAGGTATGTCACGGGGCATTCGCGATCAGGACTGCTACCGGACGATATCGATTGGCAGGGTGTGGCAGACCCGGCGACGACGCTGGTCTTTTATATGGGCGGAAGGACTGCACCCGATATCGCGCGAAAGCTGATCGCCGAAGGCCTCTCACCTGCTACGCCTGTATCGATTGCCAGTTCGATTTCGAGGCCTGAAATGAAGGTTCAGGTTGCCAAGTTGGAAGCATTGACTGATCCTGGCTTCAAGGTAAGCAGCAGTGGGCCGGTTTTGGTTGCGGTAGGAGAGGTCTTTAAGGATGTCCAAGTGCGCGACTCGGAAGAACTAACCTCTGGTCTAGAATTCCAGGACGCGACTGTGTCGCCTGGTAACGTCATGGCAGATGACGACCTGCCTCGGACCTTTGTGAGCCAGCGGCAGTGACGGGCAAGAACAGCTGAACAGCCTACAAATGGCGCGATGCCACGGCTCCCGCCGGCTTCACTTGAGCCTTCACTAGGCTCAACGCTTGGCATATGATCACATCTATGTGAGATAATTGCATTTGTCGTTGATTGGAGATGTACCGCGCCGCGGCGTATTGTTCGCGCGCGTCGCTGTTGCACCAACCTTGCCATTTGCAAAGAGGCACTCTGATGAGCCTATACCGTTATCCTGTTCCGCCGTCGTCTGAATGGACATCGGAGGCATCATTTCTGGACCGTCGAAAGTTCCTGGCAGGGGCGACCGGCCTCACGATTGCTGGCTTGTCCGGTACGGCTCTTGCGAAAGGCCAGTCTCCGCTGCGTGATCTCAAGACGATCAAGAGTCCACTGTCGACGGCCGCTGAGACGACCAGTTTCAAAGATATAACGAGCTACAACAACTTTTACGAGTTTGGCCTCAGCAAGACTGATCCCGCTCGTTACGCCAAAGCCATGACGACGGACCCTTGGTCGATCAAGGTCGATGGTTTGCTGAATGATCCGGGGCAGATCGATCTCGAAGACTTACTCACCAAGTACATGTTGGAGGATCGGGTATACCGTTTCCGATGTGTCGAAGCTTGGTCCATGGTTGTGCCTTGGGTTGGCATCCCTCTGGCCTCAGTTCTGAAGAAATTCGATATCCAGGGCAGCGCAAAGTACGTCGCATTCGAAACATTGGTCCGCCCATCTGAAATGCGCGGGCAACGGTCCTCTCGCAGTGGCATCAAGTGGCCCTTCGTTGAGGGGCTTCGCATGGACGAGGCCATGCATCCTTTGACGATTCTGGCCGTCGGGCTTTACGGCAAGACAATGCCGAACCAGAACGGTGCACCTGTCCGGCTCATCGTACCTTGGAAGTATGGCTTCAAGAGCATCAAATCCATTGTCAGAATTCGCCTGACCGAAAAGCAACCCCCTTCGACCTGGAACATTCTCATACCGCGCGAATACGGCTTCTATTCCAACGTCAATCCCAAGCGGGATCATCCGCGTTGGAGCCAGGCCACGGAGCGCGTTATCGGCGGCGGCTTGTTCTCGAAGCGGATAGAGACGCTCATGTACAATGGTTATGCCGACCAGGTTGCAGATCTCTACAAGGGCATGGATCTACAGAAGTTCTATTGACGCGCGCTGGCTGGAATCGGCCCGGGTCTGTGCGGTTGACCAGCGTGGTTTCCGCGAGCAATCAAAGTTCGACTGGATCTGCAATGGTCCTGCATGTAGAGATTGCGCCGTTAAGCAGATAGCAACTTGGCTCGTTTGTTGAGAGATGACGGCGACGTACACATTATGGCCTGACCCATGGGCGCCCGCACAACAGAAAATCAGTGGGCGCCAGTGATAAGCCAATCCAAACTGATATCCTTCGTTCCGCGCTGGTCGGTGTATCTGCTCGGGCTGTTTCCAGCAGCGCAGCTGTTCTATGCGGGTGTAACCAATCAATTGGGCCCCGATCCGGTGCGAACCCTGGAAAACGCACTCGGGGAGTGGGCTTTGTGGTTCTTGATCGCCGGCCTGGCCGTTACGCCGCTGCAACGCTTTGCCGGGGTTCGGCTGATCAAGTATCGTCGCGCGCTGGGCTTGATCGCATTCGCGTATGTGGCGCTGCATTTCTCCGTCTATATTTTTCTTGATCGTCAACTGGATTGGTCGGCCATTTGGGTTGATGTTCTAAAGCGGCCTTACATTACAGTCGGCGTGGCGAGCTTCCTGCTCCTGCTACCGCTAGCCTTCACATCAAACGACTGGTCCGTGCGCAGGCTTGGCGCCGCCGCCTGGAAGCGACTGCATTGGTTCACCTATATCGCCGCTCCTCTCGGAGCCCTGCACTATATTCTACTTGCGAAAGTCTGGCACCTTGAGCCATTCATCTATCTTTCCATCATACTGCTTCTCGTCGCTACCCGCCTGACATGGCAACCGGCCGTGAAGCGATGGCTTCGTTCTGCGCGCTCAACAAATTGAGCCTTTAGTCGAAGTCTCTTCCGCACGGCCCGAGCAGTCTCGGACCGACAGGACGACCGTTGCATTTCGAGTCAGAGTTACGTGAATGTGCATCTATCTCAGTCGAAAAGGTACTAGCGCATGGCGATGATCAGTCATTGTCGAGTGGCGACGTTCGATGCCATCGGAAAGGATGGACCCGACGGATGACAACCGAGCGGCCGGATTCCAAGTCCCGACCAGTTTTGATCTAGTTCCGGCTTCGGGGCGATGGCTTGCGGGCTGCTCGGAATTCATCGATGACCTGACGGCCGAGAGCAGGGTAGTCGGTGGTGATCCCATCAACGCCCATGCGGAGCAGCCGTTGCATGGCAGTCTTGGAGTTGACGGTCCAAACGATGACCTTGAGCCCAAGACTTTGCGCAACCTCAAGCTCCTCTTTGCTGAGATCTTTGTAATAGGGTGCCCAGATTTGACCGCCGAGATGTTTGATGGCCTTCGCCGGCGAACCAGCGAAATCGTCGATATCTATGCCCCCGAGCCAAGGCGATTTGCCTGTCTGTCCAATTTGCAAGTTGTCGAGCCAGGATCGGCTTGCCGTGAGGAATGCAAGAGAAATATCAGGAGTCTTTCTTTTCACGTACACCAAACTGCGCCAATCGAAACTACGAATGCGGCTGCGCTTCCGAAGCCCGGCTTCATCGATCACCGCGATGAGTGTGTCAGCAATCTTGGCGGGAGAGAATGTCAGGCCTTCTGTCTCAGGAGACGTCTTGATCTCAATGTCGAAACACAGGGCTGGCTTGCTTTGAGTCTCGGGTAAGGCGAACAGTTCGGCTAGCAGTGGCATGCGCGTGCCATCTAATGCCTCTTGTTTTGGAAACCTGCGCGCGTAGCGCGACCCGGGACGAAGTCGTCCTACGTCGTAGGCTTGCAGCTGCTCATATGAAAGTGACTTAATCGCAGTGTTATCCGATACCCAGTCACCGCCTTTGCGAGTAATGTCAGGGCTGAGGACGGGGTCATGCGTGATAACGATCTTGCCGTCGCTTGTCATTGCGATATCGAGCTCGAGACAATCGGATCCTGCAGCAATCGCATTCTGAAAGCTGGGGATGGTGTTCTCTGGTAGGACGCCACGGGCACCGCGGTGGCCTTGCAGCTCAACTGAATGAACGGAATTGGTCATTAAGAGCAGCCCTGCAATGAGCATCGAAGAACGAATGAAAGACATCTCAATCTGTCAATTACCTGACGCTTGTCCCACGCGGCCGGCAACACGCGGTGGAAGATGAACTCCGACTTTGGCATCCTCGCAAATCTTTCTGATCTTGGTTGGCGGTTTGCTGTCCGTTACGAAGTGGTCAAGATCTGATAAATGGCCGATGCGCACGGGAGCCGTTCGTTCGAACTTGCTGGCGTCCGCCACGAGAATAGATTTTCTGGCACACTCAATGATCGTTCGAGCAACGCTGACTTCACGATAGTCGTAGTCGAGTAGTGAGCCATCGGCATCAATAGCAGAGGCTCCAATGATGGCATAATCAACCTTGAACTGTCGGATGAACTCCACTGTTTGTTCGCCAACAATGCCACCGTCCGAGTGTCGCAATACGCCCGATGCAATAATGATCTGATTGTCTGCATATCCCTGCAGGATGTTGGCCACGTTGATGTTGTTCGTAATGACCATGAGACCTTGGCGCTGGCGCAGTGCCATGGCGACTTGCTCGGTCGTTGTTCCGATATTGATCAGAATGGACGCGCCATCGGGGACGAGGCTTGCGGCGACTGTACCAATCGAACTCTTCTCTTCTGGTGCCGATCTCCGCCTCGCCTCGTAGGCAACATTGACCGCGCCCGAGGGTGGCACAGCACCACCATGAAATCTGTTGAGGACACCTGTGTCGCAAAGCTCGTTCAAGTCGCGGCGGATCGTTTGCTTTGTGACATTGAAGCTGACTGCCAAGTCGTCGACGTCGACGCGACCTTGCATCTTTGCCAGTTCAACAATTCTGAGCTGTCTCGGAGAAAGAGGTGTCATTGCTGGCGCTTTGGTCGTTGCCGAGTGTGTGATGAGAAGTAGACAGCCGCACGTCACCGTATCAACAAATTAGGAGCAGAAACGAACATACGCGAATCTATTCGTTTGACATTCGTTTTTTTTCGATTTTAGCATGTCCTGGCAAGGGCGACTTTTCAATTCGGCGATAACGACCGTTGATGCTCTTGCAGGATTGCCAGGCAAAACAACAGCATTTGGTAGTCACATAACCGAAATGGTGTGGTGATACGTGTGCGCCATCATGGGGCGATTCAACAACATCTGACCCTCTACCGGTCGATGTTGCCTGGGATGCTCTATGACCTCGATCGATCGGGGAATAACGGAACTGTGCCTGCTTAGCTGGGCAAATTAGGCTCGGCAGCAAACGAGAGGAAACATCAGATGCATAAGCGACACCTGATCGCGCTGACCGTCGGGAGCGCGATCGCAATTGCTGGCCACGCGCCAGCGTTCGCTGCGACGGAAGTGCAGTGGTGGCACGCCATGGGCGGCGTCAATGGCGAGCGTGTCAACAAAATTGCAAATGACTTCAACGCGACCCAGTCGGAATACAAAGTTGTTCCCGTCTACAAGGGCAACTACACAGAAACGATGACCGCTGCCGTGGCCGCTTTTCGTGCGCGCAAGCACCCACATATTGTGCAGGTCTTCGAGGTTGGTACGGCGACCATGATGGCGGCCAAGGGCGCTGTCTATGCAGTCGAAGACATGATGAAGGATGCGGGCGAGAAGTTCGATTCAAATGCCTTTCTGCCTGCCGTGATCAGTTACTACCAAACGCCGGGTGGTAAGTTGTTGTCGATGCCTTTCAACAGCTCGACGCCTGTACTCTGGTACAACCAGGATGCCTTCGCAAAGGCTGGCATTAGTTCACCTCCGAAGACGTGGCCTGAAGTCAAAGCAGCGTCCGATAAGCTGCTGGCAGCTGGATATAAGTGTGGCTTCTCATTCGGTTGGCAGTCCTGGGTCATGATTGAAAACTTCAATGCGTGGCACAATCAGGCTATCGGCACCAAAGAGAACGGTTTTGCCGGCATCGATACCGAGTTTACATTCAACAACAAAGCAACGAAGGCACACCTTGCGAACATCGCAGAGTGGGGTAAGTCGAAGGCTTTCGTTTATGCTGGGCGCCGCGGTGATAGCTTGCCGAAATTCACTTCAGGCGAGTGTGGCATGTGGTTGAATTCATCCGCCTACTACGGTGGGATCAAAAAGCAGGCTAAGTTCAAGTTCGGCCAGACGATGCTGCCCTTCTACCCCGACGTGATCAAGGCGCCTCAGAACTCCATCATCGGTGGAGCGACTCTCTGGGTTCTCAAGGGTCATAAGAAAGAAGAGTATAAAGGTGCGGCCAAGTTTATGACCTACCTGTCATCACCTAAGGTTCAGGCCTGGTGGCATCAGGAAACTGGTTACGTGCCGATCACCAATGCCGCTTATGATTTGAGCAAGAAGCAAGGTTTCTACGACAAGAATCCTGGAACCGATACGGCAATTATTCAACTTCGTTTGAACAAGCCAACTACGAGCTCAAAGGGGCTGCGCTTCGGCAACTTTGTCCAAATCCGAGACATCATCAACGATGAAATGGAACAGATTTGGAAAGGCAGTAAGTCTGCGTCTGATGCCTTAGACAGTGCCGTAAAGCGCGGTAACACCCTACTTCGGAAGTTCGAACGCGCGAACAAGTAGAGCCTCTGTGGGTATCACTTCTGAGGCCTAATACCGATGTCACCAGCCTGCAAACCGACCGGGCTGGTGACGCTCCAACAGTCGCCTTCCAACCAGCTGCAGTTATCCTATGCTCAAGCGGGTTCACTTCGGACCATCATGGCTTCCCTATCTGCTGGTTGCTCCGCAGATTATCATTACGATTGTTTTTTTTCTCTGGCCGGCGGCACAAGCCCTTTATCAATCGCTCTTGATTCAAGATGCGTTTGGTCTCGGCACGAAGTTCGTATGGTTTGAGAATTTCACCGTCCTGCTAACCGATGAAATCTACCATGAAGCATTTCAACGGACGTTCGTCTTTTCGTTCCTTGTAGCCTTTCTGGCGATGTCTCTGTCGCTCTTGCTTGCGGCTATGGCTGACCGTGTCATCAAAGCTCGCAAGACTTATCAGACGCTTCTCATTTGGCCCTATGCTGTCGCCCCTGTGGTGGCCGGCGCGCTGTGGATGTTCATGTTCGATCCAACTTTGGGAATCGGATCTTACATATTGCGCGGCTTCGGCTATGAATGGAACTTCAGGGTCAATGGCAATGAAGCGATGGCGCTCATCGTGTTCGCCGCAGCGTGGAAGCAGATCAGCTATAATTTTCTTTTCTTTCTGGCAGGGATGCACGCGATCCCGAAATCACTGATTGAAGCGGCAGCGATCGATGGCGCTGGGCCAGTGCGAAGGTTCGCAACAATCATCTTTCCGTTGTTGTCGCCGACGACGTTCTTCCTTCTCGTCGTCAACATCGTCTACGCCTTCTTCGATACGTTCGGCATCGTCCATGCTGTGACAAAGGGTGGTCCAGGCAGGGACACCGAAATCCTGATTTACAAGGTCTTCAATGATGGCTTTGTCGGGTTGGACCTTGGCGGCTCAGCCTCTCAGTCAGTCATCTTGATGATCATCGTCATCGGGCTAACCGTGATTCAATTCCGCTACATCGAGAAGAAGGTCAATTACTAATGGTCATGGGCACGCAGTCATGATTGAAAACAGACCATGGATGACCTTTGCGGCTCACTTCACCATGATCGTCGGTGTCGTATTGGTGGCGTTTCCTGTGTGGGTGACGTTTGTTGCAGCAAGCCATGATCAGGTTCGCATTACGCAGGTCCCGCTGCCTTTGCTGCCCGGAGACCAGTTCTTTGTGAACCTGAAAGCGGCGCTATTCCAAGGCGTCGGAAATGCAAAGGAACAGTCTGTTTCTCTGATGCTCCTGAACAGCTTGGTCATGGCATTGGGAATTGCGATCGGGAAGATCGTAATTTCGATGCTTTCCGCGTTCGCCATTGTGTACTTCCGGTTTCCGTTTCGGATGATGTTCTTCTGGATGATCTTTCTGACGCTGATGCTTCCAGTTGAGGTGCGAATTCTTCCGACGTTTGAAGTGGTGGCAAACCTCAACATGTTGAACAGCTATGTCGGGCTGACCTTGCCGCTCATTGCGTCGGCAACGGCGACATTCATGTTTCGCCAGGTCTTCCTGACAGTACCAGACGAATTGCTCGAAGCCGCGCGGATCGATGGCGCCGGGCCGATGCGGTTCTTCAGGGACATCCTGCTGCCGATGTCGCGCAACAACATCGCCGCGCTGTTCGTCATTCTCTTCATTTACGGTTGGAACCAATACCTCTGGCCACTGCTCACAACCACGGACAAGAGCATGTACACCATCGTGATGGGCATCAAGCAGATGCTGGAAGCGGCAGAGGAATCACCGGAATGGCACTTGATCATGATGACGTCGCTACTTGCTATGCTGCCGCCGGTTGCGGTGGTCATTGCCATGCAGGGGCTCTTCGTTAAGGGGCTAACGGAGACGGAGAAGTAATATGGCGACCGTTGGAATACACGAAACAAAAAAGCGGTACGGACAGACGGATGTCATACACGGCATTTCGATGGATATCGCCGACGGTGAGTTCATCGTCATTGTCGGTCCTTCAGGCTGCGGCAAGTCAACATTGCTGCGCATGGTTGCCGGGCTTGAAGCCATTACCGACGGTCAAGTCAGCATTGACGGTGAGGTGGTCAACAATCTGGAACCAATGGATCGCAATATTGCGATGGTTTTCCAGAATTATGCGCTCTATCCGCACATGAGTGTGTTCAAGAATATGGCTTACGGTCTCAAGAACAGAGGCACTCCGAAAAAAGAGATTGAGCAAAAGGTACAGGAAGCGGCCGATATTCTAGAGCTTGGAGAATTGCTTGAGCGCCGGCCTTCACAGCTCTCAGGTGGTCAACGACAGCGTGTGGCGATGGGCCGTGCAATCGTGCGTAATCCCAAGGTCTTCCTTTTTGATGAGCCGCTGTCCAATCTTGATGCCAAGCTGCGCGTGAACATGCGATTGGAGATAAAGAAACTGCAGCGTCGGCTCGGTATCACGACAATTTATGTGACGCATGATCAGGTCGAGGCGATGACAATGGCCGACCGCCTTGTCGTTATGAATGGCGGTATTGCTGAGCAGATCGGAACGCCGCGCGAAGTCTATCGCTCTCCTCAAAGCAAATTCGTGGCCGGCTTCATCGGCTCGCCAGCCATGAATTTTGCGCCTGCAGTTTGGGATGATGCCAAGGCTCAGGTGACAGCATTCGGAGTGACGATGGCGCTGCCTAAGGGCGCAACTGTTCCAGGCTCGCAGAGCATCGAACTTGGCATTCGTCCCGAGCATCTGCGGGTGGATCCTGAAAGCGGTCCGATCGAACTGGCGATCGAAGCGGTTGAAAATCTCGGCAATGATACAATTGTTTACGGTCGAGTGCTCACGTCCGGCAGCGAGCCGATCGTTATTCGCATGGAAGGCGATCATGACTTCGGGCTTGAGCAAAGAGTCCGCGTCAGGTGTGAGCCAGAAAACATTCATCTGTTTGATAGCACGACTGGAAAGCGGATTTGAACGTGGGGCCCAACGCGACGACCACATCAGCCGCAGAGACTGAAGCAGAAGTCTATGACCTATTTATAATAGGCGGCGGCATCAACGGCTGCGGTGTGGCTCGTGACGCTGCAGGCCGCGGATACAAGGTCATGCTGGCGGAGAAGGGAGATCTTGCTCAGGGCACGTCTTCCGGCTCGACCAAACTCATCCATGGCGGCTTGCGCTATCTCGAGCACTATGAATTCCGGCTCGTTCGTGAAAGTCTGAAGGAACGTGAAACCCTTTGGGCGATCGCACCGCATATCATTTGGCCGATGCGTTTTGTGCTTCCCCATGCCCCGCATCTGAGGCCGGCCTGGCTGCTCCGACTGGGGCTCTTCATTTATGATCACATTGGTGGACGGAAGAAACTGCCACCAGCGCGATCGCTTGACCTCAGAACGGATCCAGCGGGCGAACCTTTGCGATCAAACTTTCAGCGTGCCTTCGAGTATTCAGACTGTTGGGTCGATGATGCGCGGTTAGTCATCCTGAATGCGCGGGACGCCGCCGACCGGGGGGCAGCAATCCGAACGCGAGCAGCCGTTACAAAGGTCGAACGCAGCAGCGGCGTTTGGCGGGTTAGTCTCCGGGATCTCAGGACAGGGCAAGTGAGTGAAGTCCGGGCCGGTTTAGTTATCAACGCTGCCGGTCCTTGGGTTGATGTCGTTCTAAACTCTGTCGCTGGTCAAAACTCTGGCGGCAATGTCAGGCACGTCCAGGGCAGCCACATCGTCGTCTCGAAACTCTTCGATCATCCTCGGAGTTACATTTTCCAGAACCCAGACGGGCGCATCATATTTGCCATTCCATACGAGCAGGATTTTACGCTGATCGGGACCACCGATCAGGACTACGTTGGTGAATTGGATGATATTGCAATAACGACTGACGAGATTGACTATCTTTGCACATCATTGAACTCATACTTTGGCACCAGCATCGGTGCCGACGATGTCGTCTGGTCATATTCAGCTGTCAGGCCCCTCCACAATGATGGCTCCGATAAAGCACAAGAGGCCACCCGGGACTATACAATCCGAATGGACGGGCATGCAGATGAGCCAAAGCTGATCAGCATTTTTGGCGGTAAGATCACAACGTATCGTCGGCTGGCCCTCGAGGTTCTTGATCGCGTCAACGATGTCTTTCAGAGAAGTGGAAAAGCTTGGACGGATAAGGCGCCTTTGCCCGGCGGTGATTTCAGTACCAACGACTTCGAAAAGGAGCGGGCCCGGCTAAAAGAGCGCTACGCGTTTCTGGATGGCAAGACCGCTTATCGGTTGATCCGCAGCTACGGCACCACCGCGCATCGCATTCTTGATGGTGCGACTGAACAAGCGCAATTGGGAGAAAGTTTCGGCGGTGGACTTAGCGAGCGTGAGGTCGAATATCTTCGGCGTTTCGAGTGGGCGGAAACAGCCGATGACATTCTATGGCGCAGGAGCAAGCTTGGTCTCCAGTTGAACCCAGAAGAACAGCAACGCCTTTCAGATTGGCTAACGGAAAATCCCGTCGCGAAGTTGTCCGTGACCGTAGAGCAGACAAGCTGAATGGCTGAGAGCCCTGCACTCAGCGGGCCACGCTTGTAGCGGCGCCAATACAGCAAGAATTCCGGCATCTGCCTGCGCCAAAAAAGAATTTGAGCTTTTGGCAGCACGAGACAAGCCCATCTCACGTCGTGCTTCGAGATCGACTGATTGCTGTGATCATGCAGCTCAGGATCCGCGCGACCATGATTGCTGAAACATTGCCAACGTCCCTCTGCGGTGCGAATTCGACGATGCTACATCCAGCAATGTTTGTTCGTTCTGAAAGCACTTCCAAGATCTCAATCATCTGCCAATAGTTGAGCCCGCCAGGTACTTGTGCCAGCACAGCCGGAAATATGCTCGGGTCGAACGCATCACAATCCAGTGCAACGAAGACACGAGCACCTTGTGGCAAAGCACTAAGCGCAGCAGAGACGCCATGTTCAAACAACTGTCGGGCGGTTACGATTTCAGCACCCCAGCGTCTGGCATCATCGACGTCTGAGCGCAGCGCACTGCCGACTCCACGCGCACCGACTTGAACAATTCCCTCGATCCAGCCCATTTCGGAGGCGCGGCGCATCGTGCTGCTCCAACCAAGCGGTTCACCGAAACGCTCTTGTCGCCAATCGATATGCGCATCGATCTGAACGATCCAAATTGGGCCGTTGTGCTCAAACCCCTGGAGTACCGGAATCGGAACAGAGTCGTCACCACCAATGATGATGGGAGTGGCAGCGGAGTTCAGTATGTCTCGGACGGACGCACGAATGTTGTCACGGTTGAGCGCTGGTGTGTTGGGGTCGCCAGTGAGGTCGCCAACATCCCGCACGCCCGATCCGCTTGCAGCAAGCAACTCTGATTCCGTGTCAAAGTCATAGTGACTGTGCCAGTTCGAAAACTTTTGACTAATGGAGCGGATAACGTCTGGCGCATCGTGGGAATGGCTCTTCTTGCCGGTTTCATAGGGTGTGGCGTTCAACGCCCCGAGAATGGCAATGTCGTCCGAAACGAGATCAGAAACATTGCACACCCTCACACCCAGGAAACTGCTCATAACTGTTTCATCCCTGCTACGATTACAAAACCAACAAGACTGTTCGGCGTAGTGTGTTGATCGCGACTTGAGCTCGGACCTTGCAAAGTGCCTTCCAATCTCGCGCGCGCCGTTCAACGAACCAAATACACAATTTGAACTTCTCAAAGTTGCCTAGTTCTGACAAGCTTCTGACATTCGTACGCACGACGCAAAAAACTTGGACCCGATCAGGAAAGCCCATCGGGTGACGACATTCAGCAAAAAAAGAGAGAGAACCGGTCATGGCCTCAGAACGCAATTCGGATCGTATCTGGGATTTTGTTGACGACCGCAAGGACGACTACACAGCATTCGCAGATCGCATCTTCGATATGCCGGAAATCGCATACACAGAATTCAAGTCGGTCGAAGAGCACACCGCAATGTTGCAGCAAGAAGGGTTTCGTATAACGCGCGGCGCGGCAGGCATCCCGACCGCAGTGATCGGCGAAGCCGGTGAAGAAGGGCCGGTGATTGCGGTCCTCGGTGAGTTCGATGCTCTCCCCGGTCTTGGTCAGCAGTCAGGTCTCGCGGAGCATACACCGATCGAAGATGGAGGAGCTGGCCACGGTTGCGGCCACAATCTGCTCGGCTCGGCAGCATTGCTGGCAGCGTCCGCCCTCAAGGACTACCTCGCCGAACGGGGCATCAAAGGGCGCGTACGCTACTACGGTTGTCCGGCTGAGGAAGGGGGGGCTGCAAAGACATTCATGGTGCGAGCAGGACTGTTCGATGATGTCGATGCCGCCATATCCTGGCATCCCGCGTCTTTCACGGGTGTCAACCAGGCAAACTCCTTGGCGAATACACGGATCGATTACACGTTCCATGGCAAGTCGGCCCATGCTGCCGGTGCGCCGGAAGTCGGTCGCAGCGCGCTCGATGCCGTCGAATTGATGAATGTCGGTGTTAACTATATGCGCGAACACATGCCGGACGAGGCGCGCGTTCACTATGCGTACCTCGACGCGGGCGGTATTGCGCCCAATGTCGTTCCCTCACGGGCAAAGGTTCGTCAGCTCATTCGTGCCTCCAATTTGTCGGACCTCAGGCAATTGGTTGAGCGGGTTCACAAGATTGCAGATGGTGCAGCGTTAATGACGGAGACGCGCGTCGAGAAGAACGTTGTGACAGCTGTTTCGAACCTGGTCGGCAATCGTCCGCTCGAAGAGGTCATGCAGGCAAATATGGATCGTCTCGGGCCACCGCAGTTTGACGCAGCAGATACGGAGTTTGCCGAAGCAATCCGAACGACGCTGACAAGGGCTGATATCACCGCCTCCTATCATCGTATTGGTACCGAGCCCGACTATGATCTGGCGCTATGTGACTTTGTTGCCCCGCTTGACCGCAAGAGCACCGGCGGAGAGGGCTCGACCGACGTCGGTGATGTCAGCTGGGCCGTACCAACCGTGCAGGCACGCGTAACAACATGTGCCATGGGTACGCCATTTCATAGCTGGCAGCTGACAGCGCATGGTAAGACGGGAATTGCTCACAAAGGGATGCTTCACGCTGCAAAGATAATGGCAGGCACTGGGCGTGACCTATTCGAACAAACTGGGAAACTGAGCGAAGCCCGCCGTACGCATGATGAGCAGCAGGCTAGTATGCCCTATGAATGTCCCATGCCTGACGAAGTAGAGCCACCGCTGGTCGCCCCGCCGGAAGCTGCGGAGTAGCCAGGGCTCAAGGGCGATTTTGGAACTTTTTGCTGATTGGCTGCATGAAGCCAATGCATTCTGGACGAATTTATATCAGTCGCCTTTGCCTGATGCTCGATATTTGGTTCTTGCAGGTGAACAGCGCGATGATAAGCTCAGCCGGCAGCTCGATGATTGGCCACTGATCAATTGGTAAATTTCAATGCCAATGGGTGGTCAGTGCCCGTTGCAGGTTCCAACAGGTCCGCGATCACACAGATTTTCGGACAATTTTCTGGGAGGACGTTCCCGTGTATCTTCGCAGTAGACTGGCGATGGCGGTTATCGCCTGTACAATCTGGACGGCTAGTCCGGTTCAGGCAAAAGACTTGACCATAGCGTTGGCTTCCGAGCCTACATCCATTGACCCTCATTTCCACAACCTCGGTCCGAATAATGCTCTCGCAAGTCATTTCTTTAATGGCCTTGTCATGTTTGATGCCAAGCAGCGCGTGGAGGCCGGCCTGGCAGTTTCCTGGAAGCCGATTGATGACCTGACCTGGGAATTCAAGCTGCGCAAAGGCGTGAAGTGGCACGACGGTTCGCCATTCACAGCAGACGACGTCGTCTTCACCATGAACCGCGCCGATAAAGTGCCAAACTCACCGTCGAGTTTCGGAACCTATACCAAAGGCAAGACCGCCGTGAAGGTCGATGATCACACGGTGCATATCAAGACCAAGACGCCTTATCCGCTGATGGTCACTGACATGACCACCATACATATTATCTCGAAGAAGAATGCCGAGGGAGCATCCACAGCCGACTTCAATTCCGGTAAAGCTGCTATCGGTACAGGGCCTTTCAAATTCGTTGAGTATGTCGCCGGCGACCGCATCGTCATGGAGGCCAACGAGAATTATTGGGGTGGTAAGCCCAAGTGGGACAAGGTGACATTGAAGCCGATCAAATCCGGCCCATCACGTGTTGCTGCGTTGCTCGCCGGCGATGTTGATGTCATCGAAGGTGTCCCGACAGCAGATATCCCGCGCCTCAAGACGGATCCAAAGATCGAGCTCTCTAGCGGCATATCGAATCGCGTGATCTACCTCCACCTCGACCATGACCGGGACGACTCCCCGTACGTAAAAGCAGCCGATGGTGGCGCGATTAAAAATCCGCTCAAGAAACAAGAAGTGCGCAAGGCCATTTCCAAGGCGATTAACCGTAAGGCGATCGTCGATCGCGTTATGGAAGGGATCGCAATACCAGCCGGTCAGTTGCTGCCGGAAGGTTTCTTCGGTGTCTCTCCAAACCTGAAGCCGGAGCCATACGACCTGAAGGGTGCCAAGGAACTTCTAAAGAAGGCCGGGCACGAAAAGGGCTTCCAACTGACATTGCACGGTCCAAACGATCGCTACATCAATGATGCGAAGATCGCGGAAGTGATTGGTCAGATGCTGACCCGTCTTGGTCTCAAGATGAAAGTCGAGACGATGACGCGGTCCGTCTACTTCAAACAAGCCTCTCGTGGCGGTCCAAACAAGACGCCGAAGTTCAGCTTTATCCTGGTAGGATGGGGTGCCGGAACCGGTGAGGCATCCTCACCGCTCAAGTCATTGCTGCACACCTATGACAAGTCACGGGGCTTTGGAGCATCGAACCGCGGCCGCTACTCCAATCCGAAGTTCGATCAGCTGCTTGAGCAGGCGCTTGCCACTGTTGACGACAAAAAGCGTCAAGACCTTTTGGCCAAGGCTACAGAGATTGCAATCGGTGAGCTCGGCGTTATTCCGTTGCACTACCAGGTTAATACTTGGGGGTCCAAGAAGGGGTTGAGTTACACACCGCGCACCGATGAGCGCACGGTCGCAATGATGGTTCAGTAGACCAATCACGCATCACAATTTTGCACCGAGCATTGCCTAGAGCATTGCTCGGTGACTTCTTCTCACTGTTAGCAATCCTGCTGCGTGCCTTGCGACCGAGGACTTAGAACGTGACGGCATTCCTCATCCGACGATTGATGCAAAGCGTTGTAGTCGTCTTCATCATGTCGCTCGTGGTATTTTTTGGCGTTAATGTCGTCGGTGATCCCGTCGATATGCTGGTCAGTGCTGACGCCACCCAGGAAGAAATTGACGCCGTCATAAGGTCTTTCGGATTAGACAAACCCATATGGGAGCAATATTGGCGCTTCCTCGTTGGAGCCGCCAGTGGCGACCTGGGTAACTCATTCGTTCATGGTACCCCTGCCCTGTCGCTGATCGTACAGCGCATGCCAGCGACCATGGAGCTGGCATTTTCGTCTCTGTTCATGGCCATCATCTTGGGCATTCCTCTCGGGCTCTATGCCGGCCTGTATCCAAATGCGATGTCGTCTCGGGCGATTATGGCAGGATCAATCCTGGGCTTCTCTCTGCCGACCTTTTGGGTGGGCTTGATGCTGATCATTCTTTTTGCGGTCATGCTGGGCTGGCTGCCGTCAACAGGGCGTGGTGATACCGCGGTAGTTCTTGGAATTGAGTCGAGCCTGTTCACCATCGACGGTTTAAGGCATATGTTCCTCCCGGCCTTGAACCTCGCGCTGACCAATATTTCGCTTGTCATACGCTTGACGCGCGCAGGTACGCGTGAGGTGATATTTCAAGACTACATTAGAACAGCCCGAGCCAAAGGGTTGGCGGAGCGCGACGTCGTGCGCGTGCATCTGTTGAAGAACATCATGATTCCGGTTGTGACCGTTCTTGGTCTTGAGTTCGGCAGTCTCATCGCGTTCTCGGTGGTGACGGAAACAATTTTTGCTTGGCCGGGAATGGGCAAACTACTAATTGAGTCAATTCAACAGCTCGATCGACCGGTGATCGTGGCATATCTCATTATTATCGTGTTGTTCTTCGTCTTCATCAATTTCCT
>JBCDBQ010000054.1:0-20337 GCA_039183375.1 Pseudomonadota bacterium | reverse complement strand
GCATTTGAGCGGCCCTGACTGAGCTGGATCACAGCCTGAACCAAACGGCGTAAGTTCGATTCTTCCGGGCCTAGGACAAGCATGGTTTAGCCTCTAGCGCTGACCCTGCGGCAGCTCTTGCTCAAGCGCGCCTTCGAACTTGGTCCATTCAGCGCCTGCCGGCACCTCAACACGCGCGCGCATGACATGGCCCGACAAATGCTGCGGACAGACGCCGTTGTCCTCTTGCGCTTCCGCGTCTTCAAACACCACTGCCTCGCCCTGGGATTCGCGCGCAGACAATGCGACCGTGGCCTCTGTCGTGTCGATCAGCGGCCGCACACCGTTGATGAACTGGCGCCCGCCGGCCTGCATGTCCGATGATACAAACACCGCCTCAAGCGTCGCGCCCTGCAGGTATGACAGACGGCGATCAGCGCCGAACACGCCCAACAGCGCAGAGCCGCCCTGCCAAACCGGGCTATCAAGCGAGAATGCAAGTTCATCCATGGTGCCAAACTGGTCCATCGTATCAAGCGTCACGCCAGGGCTGAGCAGCCGTGCAATCGCCGTTGTCGGCACCGCTGCAATGGCCGCCTCATCGAGTGCCCAGTCGTAAAGCAGCAGCTTGTCCGGCGTTGAGGCTGGATTGCCCTTTGAGACGTAACCCCAGACAATGAGACGATTGAGCGGATCAATCCCGGCGATCATCGGCTCGTTGACCGAACGCAGGTCATCGGCAAAAAACCGTGACCACTTGCCAACACCGATCGGCTGTGCCGCGCCTGAGACCAGACTCATTTTGTAGAAGTTGTCGTCACCATAATAGTAGGCATTCTGGCCAAGGCGGATCAATGAGCCGGCATTTGCAAGGCCGCGGCCGCCCTCCACCTGGTCGTACTGGAACACAAAATCACTGTCCGGAACAAAGGTCATCCGCGTCACACGCTCGGCATGCATGATGTAGCCAACCTCGCCGCCGATCACACCGCGGATCGGGCCGCCGTCCTGAAACGTCTGGGTTGTGGCCGAGTTGATCCCAACATCCCACTGCTCGGCGTTGGCAATGCCCGATGTGCGAACCGTGCGCTCGTCATTCAGCAGACCTGCCAGAACGATCGTCTCGCGGACGTTGGCAATAAACCGGGCACGCGGCGGGTTGCCGCCCAATGGCTCGAAATTGGTCGACTGGTTGAGAATGTACTTCTGCGGATCCTCACCAATCGTGCACGCAATCACCAGATTGCCGCTGGTGCCGAACCGCCAAGGCTCGCCGCTGCCGGCCTGATAGGCGCCATCCGCCAGTCGGCTGACATCAACCCAATTGAGATCAGCCCCGAGCTCGTAAAGCTTCGTTGCATCGCCAGCGAACGTAAATACATCGCCGTCATCGTCAAAGATCGTGACCGCGCCTTCGCAAGCGCCGTCAAGCGCATTGGCAGAGAAGGGCGCCGGCGCGCGCAACGGTTTAAACGTCCCGCCAATGAGCGGAATGCAATTGCGGGCCTCACGACACACGTTGGTGTTGAGGCCAGCTTTGTCCGGATGAAATGGGCCGTAAGGGATCATGAGGCTAGTCTTGACACCAGTGTCTCATATGATGCGTCTCGCTGGTCGCATGCGCAGTTGTGTCGGTTGCTGGATGGCGCGGCGAGTGCGGTTGGCGCCCTCGATCGCAGCCTTAAACAGCGAGAAGTGTGCCTGGGCTAGCTGAGCCATCTGCATCCACGAAAATGCGTGATACAGAATGCCTTCGAACCAGACTTCAGGGTGCGCCTTTAGGAGGTCATGTGTCGGCGCGGTCTCCGTGATCGGCGGGAACTCTTTCCAGTAGCCCAACCGTAGCGTGCCGGTAAATGTTGGCGCCAGGCGCACAGTGCTGCCTTCCACCGTATAGACGCGCGGGCTTCCTCCCGCCTGAAATGCTGCGTCCAGCTCTTCGAACTCTTGCGGGTCAATGTAGTTGAGCCCGTTCTTGTCGGTCTCTCGGTGGAGCTTGCGGACGTCCAGCACATCGTCCGGCAGCTCCGCTTCGCCGTCAGCAAAATCAAGTGTTGTGCGCACGTCCTGAACTTTGGCACGCAATGGATCTGACGGCGTTACCGTGTCGCCGCCATGATAAATGCGACGCTCAGCCAGAAACACGAAATTCGGAAACTCCGCGTTGAACTTGGTGTCCTTGCGCACCGCCCAGGATTGGACAGACGCTTGAAGATCGCTGAACGTATCAAGCGCCATTAGGCGACCCCGTCAGAGGTGCGAAGATATCGGTTGTCGATATCGTTCATCCACTTCTTCCACTGCTGGCGATCGTTGATCCAGCCCTCGTTGATGGCCTGGCTTTGGACAGCGGCAGGGATCACAGCAAGCGGGCGGAGATCCGGGCCGACCAATGGCGGGCGATCGCGCACTGCCTTAGCGACCTCAACCATGTCCTCCTCGATCCAATCCTCGCGGATTAGGACTTCATCAGTCGCCCGGTCGATCTTAATCCAGATCTCTTTGCCCGGCCGCTTGCGGAGCAAGTTCCAGTCGAACGGGTCAAC
This sequence comes from Pseudomonadota bacterium, assembly GCA_039183375.1. Lineage (GTDB taxonomy): Bacteria > Pseudomonadota > Alphaproteobacteria > Rhizobiales > Hyphomicrobiaceae > Tectiglobus. Next base: position 17,812 of record JBCDBQ010000054.1, on the reverse strand, counting down.
GATCTTAAGCACGCTTGACCATCCCCTGTGCGATGAGATCGCGCGCCTCGTTCACCGGCAGCACGACAATGTCGCCCGCAAGGATGCGGCCGATCGATGCCCGGTGCTTATAGACGATGACCTTGCACCGCATCGTGTTGCCCTCGACGTCCGGGAAACCAGCTGTTTGCGACGGCGGCTGTGGCGCAGGTGGATTTTGTTGATCAGCCGGTGGCTGAGCGTGCTCAAGCTCGACGATGCGGGCCTGGGCCTTGTTGACCGCTTCCTGCAATTCATCGATACGCGCGTTGGATTCCTCGAGTTGCGTGTTAAGACCAACATTGGCCTCGTTGAAAGCTGCGTTCTCCGCTTGCAGAGCCGCCAGGTTCTCCCGCAGAGCGTCGATCTCGACCTGCTGCTCGTTGTTGTTGTTGCGCGGCGTGGTTGGTTTTTGTGCCATGGATCATCAGAGCCAACAGGGACTAGTCCCTGGGACTAGTTCCTGTCGGCCCTGCCTTTCGTGATTTGCGCTATGAAGGTTTACTGTGCGGTCGTCTGCAGATCCGCTACGACACCATGTGCACGCTCATTGCACATTTCGAGTGTGTACTCAGACAAGATCACACGAGTGTCAGCATCACCGATCTTCGCCAGCGGAAACCGCGCCATGCGACGCAGGTAGGCGATTTTCACGTAGTTCGGATCAATGTTGTAGACTGTGCGGCCGTTGGAGCGCAGATAACGGTGCGGCACCATCTCAATGTCACCGAAGTCGGTGGCAAACATGTTGGTGGCCTGCTGGATACGCTGCTCGCCGATCATCTGGCGCGCCTGTTCACGACCAATGAATTTTGACGCCGTGCGTTTTGCAAATGGGCCCATCAGTGCAAAGCGAGCTTCACCGCCCGCCTCGTAGATCTCCTGAAGGTTGTCCAGCCACAACTCCTCGGTGAACGGCCGCGGTTCTCCGTCCGTGGCCGTCGTGCCGGGAGTGGTGTTCGGGTCAGCCGGATCAGCGCCGCCTTCACCACGAGACGAGTTGGTGCGGATCCACGCCTCAAACCCGCGCATGCGACGGATTTCTCCCGAGTTGTCAAACGCCTGGTTGCCCAGAGAGATCGACTCGCAGTCCTTGCGCAGCTCAATCGCACGGTCCGCCATTTGTAGCGCCATCTCCCGGTTACGACCGGCCAGGTCAGACGCCTCAATGGTGCCCGACGTGGTCGCGTTCTTATCCGAGATCTGACACACGTTGTTGATCCGCGCGTTCTGCGTCGAGGGCTCGCGCGAGGTCTCGTTGCCTTCCGGCTTGGCGTTGTCATCATCAACAGCGCCAAGCAGACGTGTCTGCCATTCGTGCAAAGGCTGAGTGGCGTCCGCCGTGCCAACACGAGACTTGAACGGCGTGTCCTCAACATCAACACGATGAATGCGATCTGTCAGATCCTCGCGGACACCAACAGCTGTCGCAGTAGTTTGTGAATTGGTAATAGTCGCCATGAATGCCCCTTCAGGCTAAGCCTTTAGCGGCGCTGGCGGCTCTCCGCAGCCAGCTCCGCTTCAAACATGGCCGCTAGATCTCCGCGGCCTGGGTTGGATTTCTCGTCGAAGTTCCGTACCGCAACCGCCACATTCGATGGGCGGCCACCCTTCGAAACTCCGGGCTTTGCCACCGTCGGAGGATCTTTTGGCTTGGGCTTGGGTTCAGCCTTCTTCTGCGCCATTGCAGCGTCGTAACGCATCGCCTTTAGGAGCACGACCGAGTCTTGCGCAGAGATGTTGGCAAGCTGCTGATCCGTGTAACCTTGCTTCTTGGCGTAGTCCTTCATCTGCTTTCGCAGCTTCGGGCCACGCTTCTTATCCGCAAACGTCGGCTCAAGCTCCTTGAGCTTTTCACCCTGCTCCACAAGCCAGTTCTTGCGCGCAGTGGTCTGCAACTCTTGAGCTTCGTTTGCCAGACGCTGCCGCTCGTTGGCGGCCTTCTCCTGCTGGTCCTTGCGATACACGTAGTTCGTCAGCTGGTCTTCATACTCATACGGATCAGTAGCGCGAAGAGCCGGATCAGGTGGCTCAAGCTTCTGGTCCGTAAATTCAGAAAGAATGCTGTCGTACGCCTGTACTCGCTGCAACGCCGCACCTATCGACTGATCAAGCTCCCGCTTTTGCTCCGATATGGCCGTCGTCTTCCGAGTGTAATCCGCCTGGCGGTTTGCCTCTCGCGTGCTCACCCAATCACGTAGCTCAGGTGGCAGTTTTGCAAATACCGCTTGGTCCGCCTCGGACATTCCGGGCAGGGCTAGATTATCGTCCTCCGCGGGTTCCTGGTTCTCAGGGTCGCTGGACGGTTCCGCCGCTTCTGCCTCGGAATCCTCTTCCGCACCCGCCTCAGCAGGTGGATCTTGTTCGGTTTCAGTCGTCTCTTCCTCGCTCTCGCCGGCGTCAGGATCGGTTTCGTCCTCGTCCTTAGGCTCGCGCTTGGGCGCCGGATGCGGAGTTTGCTCGCGCTGTTCTGGCGCTGGCGTCGCTTCGCCATTCTCAGCATTCAACTCAGCCTCGAACTGCGCCACGATATCGGAGCGGCTAAAGCGCTCGGACGATTCAATCGCAGGCGCGCCTGGTGCCGCACCAATTGGCGCCGGCGCTGACGATGGTGCCGAGGATGGTGTTGGCGTCGTTTGTGTCGATGCTTGTTCAGACATGCGTTCTCTTCTGTCGTTGTGCTTCGTGAGCTTGGACGATCGCGTGCGCGTCCTTGCCGGCCTGAATGACCGTCTCGCAGGCAAGGCGAATGTCGCGCACAGCGCGGACGCGGTGATAGGCAGCCTCGCGTGCAGCCGAGTCTTCCGGCACGGACTCGACCAATTCCGTCAGATAAGTCTGCTCGATCGCGTCAAACACCTCGAACAGACCACCAGAGCCCTCCGCCCAATGCTTCATCGCATTGGCGCGGGCAATCTTTTGCTGGGCGACGTCCGTCATGCCGGCTATTTGCCTTTCTTCCTGCCGCCTTTGCTTTTGACCGGGACTTTGGAGAGCTTCATCAAACCACGACCAAGCGCGCCTGGTTTTTTGTAGCCACCCTTGCCCTTACCCTTGTGTCCGTGTCCTGGCATCACATTCTCCCGTGGTTGAAGATTATGCGTCCAGCCGGCCGCCCGGCCGGTTGCCGCCACCGTTCAGGTCCGCCTTGGCCTGAGCGTTCTTTTCCGCAAGCTCCTGCTCACGCTGCGCCTTCCAACGTGCAAGCTCGTCTTCACGCTGCATCCGGTCGTAGGCAATCTGTGTCTCAGAATCGATGCGCATCTGCTGGATGCGTTCCTCGCTTGCGATCTTGACCTCAGCAATGACGCGCTCGTTCTCAAGCTTCTGAGCCGCACGCTCATTCTCGGCCTGCTGCTTCATCTGCTCCATTTGCGCCTGGTGCTGCGCTTGGGCTTGAGCAAGTTGCGTCCGCGATTGCGCTTCAGCCTGCGCTAACTGTTGCTGAGCCTGCTTTTCCTGCTGCTGCAGTTTGATCTTGGCCTGAGCCTCCATCATCGCCGGGTCAGGCTTTTGCTGCCGTTGTTGCTGGGCCTGCTTGCCCTCCGGGCTCTCGGGGTCGACGAAGTAGTCCTCCGGATTGTGCCAGCCAACCGCGCGGACCAGCTTCTTGCCCGTGTTCCAAAGCTGCTTCGGCGTGCACATGCCGATCTCAAGCGCCTGCGTCTGCACCGCAAGGATGATCTGCGCCGAGCCGAGCTCCTCCTCCTTGTTGGCATGGCCGAGGCCCGTCGCCGGCTCAGCACGCAGTTCCGCATTCCACGACCGCGGGTCCATCAACACCCACTTGCCAGCAATCTGGATCTCGCGCGGCGCATCCTGATACTTCACAATCAGCTTCAGGAGCTTGCGGAATAGCGGCACCAGCAGTGTCTCAGCGAACATCCGCGCCATCAGCCGCTTGCGCACCTGGCTGTTGCGATCCTCGCGACGGCTCTGGTAAGCCGACTTCGGATCAATCTCCTCCGAATTGATCGCCTGACCGTTGCGGACCACGCCAGACTGCATCTCGCGGACGCTGTCCATGTACTGGATCGCCTGCAGCGCAACCGACGACCGATCCGGCGTCTCGATCGGGTTCAGCATGTTCGGCTGCTTCGTGCGGATCAGTCCGCCAATCTGGTACTGCAGCAAATCCTGGATCGTGTTCTCACCAATGGCCTGCTCGGGCACCTCTGTGCGCGGGTTGTTGGCAAGATAGACGTTGTCCAGCATCTGGCGCGTCAAAACCGTCTTGACGCGCTGCGTTTGCTTGACCTTGTCCGCCAGTGCCAGGCCGATCAGGCGGTGCGGGATGCGGTCCGCAGACCACGTATCAAACGGATCGTGGTCAACCTCTTCCTTCTGCAGCAGCGTCTTGCCGATGCGGAAGGCCTGGATCATCTTGACGTCGCCAGATCCCTTCAGGTCAACGTCGTAATATTCCTCGAGCAATAGCAGGCGGTCGGACAGGCTCGTTGTCTGGACATCGTCGCGGCGCTCCTCATCAAAGAACCGCGTGTCACGCCGCGTCTGCTCGTCCGACGTCTCGCCTTGGCGCGCCATCATAATCAGTTCGAACTCGAACCCCATCGACAAGAGCTCGCCGCGTGTCTTCTCCGTCTCGTGGCACTTGTAGTTCGCCTCCTCCAACGATGCTGACCGTTGGCTGACCTTGAACTCCTCAGGTGGTACAGCAACACAACGCGCCTTCGACTTGTTCTTGCGCCGCCTGATGCGCGCGTTGATCGCCATGCCCTCAGGGAACGCCGGTGCGGCCTCTTCACTGACATCAATCGTAACCTGCTCTTCAGCCAGGATCTCGATCGACTCGTCGTTGCGTAGCTCCTGCATCAACAACGGCGATTGATTGGTGATCTCCTCCTCAATGTCCTCGTGCTCTTTCTCCCAATAGGTCTTGGTAATGCCGAGCTTCTGGATCATGCCGGACTTGGCAACATCGTGCAGCAGGATCGCACCAGAGTTGTCTACAAAGAATGCATGATTGACCAGAGCCGTTGCTTGCTCGCAGAATTCCTCGTCACGCCGCGCGTTCGGATGGAACTCCACGACATTGTCGCCCGACAAAAACGGCTCAAGTAGATCAGGCAGAGCCCAATCAACCGTCTCAGCAACGTCAAACGAGATCACGTTGGACGAGCCTTCCTCCTCGTCGCCGTACGGCATACCAAGATAGCGCTCAAGGTTGTCGTCCTGATCGACAGATACCTCGTCGCTCAGATAGCCAACAGCCGTCCGGTTCTCTTGCTCAAGCAAGGTAACCAACGTCTGATCGTCAATCGGCTCGCCAGGGAGCACACTGTTTGGGAGACCAGTAGGACTAGGCATAACGCCGTGAATTCCGGTAATTCAGTTGTTGCTGTTTCTTGGCCTGCTCAAAGCCGCAGGCACCAGTCTGGAGCGCATCAGCGCCGTGTGAAGCCCAGTCGTGCAATGGATCACGAGACCAGTCCGCGCGGCGCTCATTCCACTTCTTGCGGTAGTTGTCGAGCACCTTGATACCTTGCGCGCAGTATTCTTCGTCGATCGACGTCATACCTAGAAAGCCGCGCGCAATCTCAATCGAATCCTGCTTGTTCGATATGCGCGGGACGACCTCAAAGTTGAGATCGAATTCTGCCGCGACGTCCTTGATCGGCTTGGCGCCTGGCACAGCCCAATTACGGGCTTCAATGTCGTGCGGGCCATAGTGCTTGCCGTAAATGAAACCACGCTCTGCAGCCTTCTCGCGCAGAATGCGCACGTAGTAATCGACGCCCTCGCCGCAATCCTCGAAGTAATCAATCAAAGCGTGCGAGCCGCCAGCACCCGACTGATGAAACCAAATCACCGTCGTATCGCTCACACCAATGTCCCAGAACGTGTTAACCGGGATGTGCGGGTTAAACGGGATACGGCAGATGCGGCCGTCAATCCGCATCTTGGTCATCTGCGTCTTGAAGTACGCGCCCTCGATCGAAGCGTTGAAGGCCTCCTCAAGCGTGGCCGGATACTCCCGCCACATGTCGTCCGGGCCAACCAGCCGGCGCTTGCCGACATACCAGGCCTTCTGTTCAGCCGTGAGCGGGATGCCGTGCTTGGCCTCCAGCTCCGCGAAATACTTCGTCAGCTCTTGCGGTACGATCACATGGCCAGCGTCAGCGATATAGCCTGGATGCTGCTGCCACGGAAAGAAATGCAGCTTGAAGTCTTGCGGATTAAGCGTGCGGCCCTCGTCCTGGTCCGCCTTGGCCTGCATTGTCAGATCGTGAAAGTCGCCGTGTGCGCCCTCGGCCGTACTTTCAACAAAGATCATCTGGCCGGAGTGAATGGTGCCGAATGCACCCGTACGGATCTCACGCGCCTTGTCCGGGTATTGCGCAGCAATCTTGCCAAACTCAGAAATGTGCAGGATCTGCAGTGTGCCACCGCGGTGACTGGTGCCGACGTTGATGTCGGACTCATTCGAGAACTTTAGCTCCTGGGTATTGTCCTTCACCAGCGACAGGCTGGATTTGACCATCGCAGGCAGGCGGTCATACGCATACTTGATCTTGGCCAGCTTCTTCTTGGCATCGTCCAGCGTGATGTCGATGATGCCGGCCGACGTGTTTGGCCTGAATAGGCACGTGTCGAGCATGAAGATCGCAATGAACGTCGAGAAACCAAGCTGACGAGCCTTCGGGATCACGTTGCAGTAATGCAAATCACGCCACAGTTGCCACTGTGACTCGTTCATCTGAAACTTGATCTCGGTCCCGTTGACGTCCTGGATGTAATACAGGTTGTTAAGGCGCCACTCTTGGTTAGTGAATAGAGCCTTCACCTGATCCCGTGATGTCGTCATGCGGGATTGCCTCGCCATTTACGTGGCCGTTTGGTTGTGGCGCAGGCGCCGAACCAGCACCCGGAAACACAGGCTGATTGATGTCACGCAGCAGGTTCGCGAACTCTTCCGTCGCATCATGCGTGGTCGTGTTCTTGGCTTTGTCGATGATCAAGCCGTGCAACTTGGCTATGGCAAGTGCAGCATTGGTCATTGCACTCGGATTGGGATCACGCTCGTCGTCACCCAGTGCTGCATCAAATGACTGCTGCAGCATATCGTCGATACTTTCAACCGATCGGACCGCCTTCTGCGCGCCGCGCTCCTTCAAGACTTGCAACCTTACCCTGATCTTATCCTGCTTCAGCAGGTTGCAGGCCTTCACGTCGATCGACTTGTCGCTCATGTTGCCAGCGTTGTAAGCGACGCGGTAAGCCTTGCGCTGATTGCCAAGTCGGTAATAAGCCTGAACGAACTTTTCCTGCTTGGCCGTAAGGTCAGTCTTGGCCATTTTTATCTCTCGGCGTGATGTCGACGAGATGGCCGTCGTAAACAACAGGCATGCCAGCCGGTACGCTCCGGATCGGCACCTTGCGCGGCAGCGTAGCTTTCCAGTCGCCAAGAATGTCGTACACGCGCTGCTCGAACTCATCGGCCGTCATGTCGTTGAACTTGACGTCGTTGAGCGCCGCCTCAACCTGAATCAGGAAATCGGTCTCGTTCGCCATTGTATTGATCGTTTGTTGGAAGATCTGTCGCTAGAAATCGCGCACGCGCCACCATCGGCCATAATCCGACATGCGGTACGCAGGCTGGGGGCGCATGGAGTGGCCTACTTACAGCCCTCTAACTGTGCGGAAGTACAAATATGTAAAGTACGGATGAACTGATTTGCAGCGGGTTGTCAAATCCCATGCCCATGGCCGTACAGTCACTTCAAGCTCTTCACAAACAAAGAGGAACCAACGCAACGTCAACTTTACAGTAATGATTATACACCTAATCTGGCCTCCAAAGCTCACATTTGCTACGTTCAGCTGTAGAGGAAGGAGATTGCCATGTTCGATGTCAAGGTCATGCGGGTCAACGAAAGCGAACACAAAGAGCCAGAATTCGAAATCAAAGCTACTGCTATTACAGTGAGCGAAGACGGTAGCCTTAGCATCGTAACAAAAGAAGGCGGAAAACACCTGTCAGCCTCAACCTGGGGCGCGGTATCAATAACTTGTGTGCCATCCGCGAAAAAGCGCCTTTGATATCGCAAATCATCGCGAAGCAACGTCAGTCGCTGGAATCAAAAATGCGTAACTGTCAATTGCTGTCAAACAACACTGCTTGCTCTCCTCCACGCGGGACAACGGCGAGCACCTTCACTATCTCAAATGAACTGGTGTCGTTTTCGTACAGGCTCAATGCTTCGTTCCACTCTTGGTCGTAGCGCAGTACCACATCAAGTGCGTCGCCAGCGAGAATTGTCACTTCGCGATTAATGAGCTTTCGCGCAAAATCGTCGTCAAGGATTGGCGCAGACACGGGAACGCCGTTCCATTCAAATTGCCATTTCCGATTTCCGGCAACCAACCACAGTTTAAGAACCAACAGTCGCGCATTTTCCTCTCGCACCCTCCGTTTTACAAGTGATGGTTCTTCAGTGAGCTTCGCAACAAACGGCCGTCTTGCAGTGAACCGAGGAAAATCGTCTCGATCGATCTGAACAATCGGATCTTGATCTTCCAAAGACCGAGTTATGCCGAAGTTTTCTATCGCTTCATCATTCGCAATCGCTTCGAAGGTTCGTCGAATACTCTTCTGAATTACAGGCTCGTCACGTATCTCCCTCATTTTCTCATACACAGACCGGTCAATGATAATGCGGTCACGACCACGTTCGATCACCACCTGGTTGTCACCTTCAACACGAACTTTGAAATTATCGTCTGCTATGTACTTATCGTAAATCAAAGCGGCCAGAATCGACCACAAAACCGCATTGGCTCCCTTGGAGAAAAAACCCTCCAAGCCCTTAGAGATGCGAGTGATAACCGCCCTAAATGAACCAGGTCCAATTGCCTCTAGCCGAATTTCGATAGTTTGATTTGGATCGATCGCGGAATTGACTGAACGAGCTGCATCGGCAAACGAAACCAATGAGTTTGCGAATGTGTAAGCATCAACACTTGTGAGTGCACCGCCGAAATGTATGACGACCTTGTCACCTTCAAGGTCGCGCAAATCTACAGTTCCCATGCCGGCTCCTGGTGCGCGCCAATTGATCGGCATGCATACTAACCAATAGGCTGGCTTTGGTCACGCACATAAGTGATCCAAGCCGCTCGAGATGGTATTCTCATAACAATCTCCGCCATTCTGCAGATCATCAATGCCAATTATGCTGCCTCAATTGCCGTGCTCTCAACTTCGGCGACGCCAAACGCACCTAGCATAACTTTCATCCGGTCCCGCTTGATCTGCGCAATCTCTCCCCTGGCGCCAGACAGCGGCCCGCGGACGATCTCAACCAAACTGCCTACCTGCAATTGTGGAGCAACCATCCGTGCGAGTTGATTGATAACGTCGTGCGTCACAGCCGTTGCCTCGCCCGCAAAACCGAGGAACCCGTAAACTTCGTCCAAACCCAAAACCACATCGTACAGGCCGGGGTAGATCTTATCGCCGCTGATGCCGCAGTAACCAGGCGCCGCCGGCCGGACAATGTTGTGACCGCCGCGACGATGGCCTCGGGAGCGATAACGTTTCGTGAGAACCGGCAGCGTCACACCCAAACCAAGCTTGGCTAGCTCCTGCTTCGCTACAAGCTCATGGCCGCCGCGGACCTGCAAAATGTAATGCTGCATCATCGATCCTTTAAAGCTGCCTTATGCTTGCTCACAACACGCTGCTTCTTGGAATTCTTCGACCGTATGCGATCAGATACACTCTGACGCTTCGGACGACGGACAACTTTGCCATGCTTGTCTAACTTGAAGCCCTTGAGGGGGATCATGCAGCCTCCTAAGCTCGATCGAGGATCGCGATCGCGTCCTGAAAACTGCAGTTGTGCAAATCTGCGGTTTCTCGAACGGCGTCGGCGTCAATGCGCGGCCGACGCGGATAGCGCGCCACCGATTGCGGCCGCGGTGGGTCCGGTTCCGGTTTGCTGTAGTTTTCGCGCGGACGGCCGGTGCCTGGCACACGGCGACGTGGAGCAGCTTCAACAGGTGGTGGCGGCAACGGCTGTGGTGCCGGTTCTGGCTCAGGAGGCGGCTTGATCGATGCAATCGCTGCAGCCTGCAAAATGCGCTGAGCAATGAAACGAGCATTCACCGGATTCATGCCCAGCGCCAAACGCTCGCCGCCGTCAATGACCTCAATCGTGACCAGGCCTTGCGCACCCATAAATCGAATCTGTTGGCCCGTCGGCAGTTTGACGTCTCCTTGCCAACGCTCACTCATCGGTCTCTCCTTTCGGTTGGTGAAGTAGTTCTTCCGGTAGCCATTCGCCCGTCGCCTCGCGATACGCGTAGTTCGCAGCCTTGATCAGATCCGAACGGCGATTGCCCTTCCGCCCAGCGCGGGCGATGTACTTGATCGCATTGCCGAGATTGAAACCGAGGCCCCAAGCTTCGATCGCCTCGATCGGCTCAATCGATGTCGACGTGTAGTGATCGGGGTTGATGTCTTTCATCGACCCTCTCCGATCATGCGGTCAGTGATGGTCGGGTCAGCCTCGGACTTGGGTTGCGTGTAGATCACAACCTCGTCTCCAGGCCATTTCTGACTGGCCTCGATGTAGCCGTTCGACATCGCAGCCGCCCAAAGATCTCGGTCACGGTCGTGCAGATGTTCTAACCAAGCTTTCCACTGGGGGTCCCCAGCGCAGACACGCATCATCGGCAGCGGACCGCTGCCCTTTCTTGAAGCGGGCGAAGCGAGTTTTCCACACGGCTCGCGCGCGCCCGCGCTAATAGGGTTCTTAGGGTTCTTAGGGTTTGGCGGAACTGAGTTCCGGGGTAACTGTCCCTCAGTTCCGGGGTAACCGGAACTCAGTTCCGGGGTAGGATCGTATCCCGGAACTGAGTTCCCCCATATTAGCTGCCTCAATTTTTTCGGAATCTTTGCCTTTGAACGAAGCTCAATCAGCTCTTCGCTCGTTGTCTCCAAAACAACCAATTCTTCCTTGACGCCATCAAAGCGAATGAAGAATCGTGCGGCCGCCAACAGCATGTCGATGTTGAGAGAGTAGGTGGTTGTGTGCTTCGGACCTTTTATGCCGCCCTGCTCAACCACGCTAAGCAAACCACAGTTGGTAAACCCTACAAGGTTGTGGCGGATCGTTCGCTCGGTAACTTGGAGTTCGTAGGCCAGCGTCTCTTGAGCCGGGTAAATGCCCTCGCCAGTCTCGTTCGATGCATAGCCAGCCAACCGGACAAGCAACCCCTTCTGGGACTGCGAGGGCATCGGAACAACATAGGCGATGTCGATCAGATAGAAGCTCACAGGCTGCTCCAGATCGCGCACTTGCGCTTTGCAACAACGTGTGATTGGTTGCCCGTCTCCTGTCTGAGACCTAGCACTCCAATCACGTCACATCGAAACCCCTGGCATGTCCCCGCCAGGGGTTTTTTGCTTGTACGCTGGTACTGACGCCGGATGGACAACTCATGGTACGTTTACGCGTGTGCTGAACAGCCTTAGGCTGCTCTCCTAGTCAGCAAACACGGGAGATGGCCAATGGCGAATGAACCTGTCGTCCACATCGGCGAAAACTCGCCAGAACAAGTCGCGCTCAAACTGATGGAGACGATTGCAAACCTGGAGCAGCGTGAGCTTTACGGACACGGCAAGAATCCGGCTGATCGGCAATGGGTTCTCGACACGTATCGAGAGTGCTTGAGGGCTGTGCGCTATCCGGACTCGAAACCATGAAATCGTAAAAAGCCTGAGCTCTCGCAACAGTACAGTCTGCAGGTGCGTCACGCCCAGATGCTAGGCGTAGACACTCCAGTCGTAATTGCATGTCATTCATACCTGCTGTCTCCTTTGACTAAGGTCCGGGATCTACGCTGGTACTGACGCTGGAACCGATGACGGCCGCTCAATTACGCTGCTGATACTTCGGCACCGGACTCATCGTTTCTTTTTTTTGCCGCACGAACAGCCTCATTGGCGGAGTGCAGTTCGGCCAGTGTTACGTCTGTCAGTGCACGAATGATCGACCAGCGCCGTTCTGGAATACCCAGAACTGGCCATTTATAGATGGTTTTGATAGCAACAGTGTCCGCCAAGTCGATATCCTGGCTTTTCCTTGCGATTGCAGTCGCACCGGACAAAAACTCGGCGCCGTCCCCACAGTTTGTGATGATGTCGCGTATGGTCATGAATCCTATGTATTCGCAATATTCAAGACGTTCAAGATCAAATAATGCGAACCACACTGGAAAAGTTCAGCGGTAAGCTCTGAGCTATGTGGTGGATCCGACTAAAAAAAGCTGCGGACGATAACAAGGTTACGGTCGAAGAGATCGCAGCTCGCGCCGGCATACCCGTAAAAACAGTTTACGGTTATTTGGACGGTCGCACTGAGAATCCTCGCGGCAACACCATTGAAAAACTTGCTAAAGCAGTCGGCGTTGATCCTGACTATCTGCGTGTCGGGTCCACAGCGACAAAGCAAGTCCAAGTGCAAAGAATTCCTTTGCTCACGCTGCATCAACTCAGTACGGTAACCTCAATAGATGAGATTACCAAAATGGATCCACGCGATAGCGTCGCTGTCCCAGTTGCTAATCCTGAGCGCTGCTTCGGCGTAAAAAACGAGACCAAAGCAAACCTGCCGGAGATTGGACCGGACGATATCGTCGTTTTTGATATGGGGCTTACGCCAGAGCCTGGAGATTTGGTCTTAGCAAGCATCACTGCCGAGCAGAAAGCTTACATCGCCCGTTATCGGCCAGAAACGCACGGCAGTCAGACGAACTTTGTTCTCATGTTCGCAAACGAGCTTTTCCCGGATATTCCCGTCACCGACAATGAGTCTGGTGTCATTTTAGCACCAGCCGTCGGCGTTTATAAGCCTCTCCGCTGAAATATTCGCAAATATTGCGAATATGCGCTTGACTATGCAAAAGAATTCGCAAATGTTGCGAACATCGCAGGCGGATACACCCTCGATCACACTGCGATCGCCGCTCCACTAGCCCATCTAGCACGGTGGAGCGGCTCTCATTCAAATCTGGCGCGTACCGCAGTGTGCGGGGGGTGGTTCGCTAGCCAGTAGGTCGGGTTGGGGCATATCGCGGAAAGGCGCCCGCTTCAGCCCGACCACCAACTCAATAAGGGACCAGCGATGAACGGATTGGAACATGGTGTCTCGGCCGGACTAGCAGCCGCCGCGTTTGTCATCCTCGGAATTCTGCTGGGCCTAATCGTAGTGCAAATTTTGGAGGTCCTATGGCTACGCGCAAAGTCTGTAAGTGCCGCGTGTACGCGGTGGTGTTCTGCCTGGGCGTCGCGGGCATTGCGAGCCTCTCAATCGCGATTTGGTCAGTGAGGTGACGCGTATGTTGAACTACTTAGGCGAATTGATTTTTGGAAGTGAGCAGCGAAGGCCCGCGCATCTGCAGATGTCGGCCATGGCCTTGAATGAACAACCGCTGGTGCCAGTCGAAGACGAGGCCATCACGCGCATGCGTGAGCTTTGGATGATCAGAGCCAAACTCGACCAGGTCAACGTCGATCTTGATGTACTTGAGCGCGAAGCAAGTGCCGGCGAAGTAGAGGTTGATGAATGGGTGCGCCAGACACGCGAATGGCGGATACGCATCAGCCAGAGACGCCAAAAGCTCAACGACGCCAAGCTGAGATGCGAAGCAGAGATCATGGCGATCGTCGGTGATGCCACCGAAGATATCCCGGGCGTGCTCGTGAGCTGGAACCCCTACAGCAACGTTGTTGAAGTCACCACACAACACCAACCATCGGAGTAATCGTCAGATGGACACTATCCACCTATTACACCGTGCCGGACAAGTCGCGGACATGGTCACCGCTAGGCACTTAGCAGCCGTATACCTTACTCCGAGGCAGTACATGTGCCTGCTCGCAGTAGAGAACGGCGCTGTGTGCCAGAGAGACGTGGTCGAGCGCACAGGCGTTGACCGATCAACAGTTGCTGACATGTGCAGGAGGCTTGAGCGAGACCGCATGCTGACACGCACACGCGGCCAACTTGATAGCAGAAGGCAAGAACTGGAACTGACAGAAGAAGGCAAGCGAACGCTGAAAGCCGCAAAAGCCGCAATGGAGCGTGCAGAAGATACGATCTTCGCAGGCGCCGGCAGCAAGCAAGAAGCGGACGCCCTTCTGCGTTCATTGAATTCCATTGCGCAGGAGTTCGGGCCTATCAGTAGTGCGATCGTCTCAACTCCGCGTCGCGAATAGTCGCCAGAGGAGCTGAGAGATGGCAGCACGGCGGCAATACATTCCACTTTCCGAACGGTACGCCGCCGTCCTGTCTCTGCTGTTGCCCGATGATGTAAAGGCCGATCTCATCAAACGACGTGCGACCTGGCGCGACGTCGAGCGAGCCTACAAGAAACTGGGCCAGGTTGATCACAACGTGACCGTGCGGACCGATTCCAGCAAACGGCAAAAGCGATGGTTCAACCTTAACTACCTGACCATCGCCCAACACAAAGCCAAGACCGCGCAGGACGCCAAGGACCACGCCAAGATGGACCGCTTTGCAAGGCTGCATCTGACCGGCGACAAGCGCACCCCAGCGCAGAAGAAACGACACCGCCCTATTCCAAGTCGGAAGTTTGCAAACCGTGAACAGCGACAAATGCTGCGTGCCCGTTATGGAGAGAAGACATGACCGATCCCAAAATGCAGCGAAGTCACGGACTAGGCTATTCGCTGGATACACCCGAGAACTCGCACCTGCTCAACATTGATCAACTGGCGAGCGAGAACCCAACCGATCGCGCTATCGCCCGCCTGAACCGCAATCTGATCAATGTGATAGATGTCTGGTTGAAAGACGAGATCGCCCTCCACACCCATCCCGTGGACGTCGCGATGGCTATCCATCACGGCATCACCAGCATAGTCGGCACAGCGTTACTGGCAGCGCCACCAAACCTTCGTGGCGAGATGCACCAGGCCATGCGTGACCATCTCCTGGCTGTCTACGACGCCATGGGTAAAGCCATCATAGACCAGGAGACAGACGTGTGAGCGCGAAGACAAAACGCGATCCATACGCGGCTGCAATGGGTCGTGTGGTCAGAAAGAAGCGCGAGAAACTAGGTCTAACTTGCGTTGAGCTGGCAGAGCGGATGAAAACAAGCGCAATCCAAATCAGTCGATGGGAGCTCGGAAAGCGGCGGTTTCATCCTGTGCTAGTGGCCCGCCTCGCAAAGGCTCTGGAGTGCCCACCGGAAGAAATTTATGCAACGAGTTTTGGCGCGCCGCACTCCATTAAGCACCTCCGGTCCGTCAACAAGGATCTCTATGAGGCGCTGAATACCTGCGTAGAACTGCTTTCAATTTGGAGGGGGCACCTTCCCAGCTATTGCAGTGCGTACACGAACTTCGAAGGCCTTCCTGAAATCGAGAAAGCTCGCGCCGCTCTTGAAAAAGCAAGGGACAAGCAATGATGAAGGACACGCGCTATCGCGAGTGCATGGCCGAAGTTGTCGCCGTCCTCAAGAAATACGACATGGGCGGGCACGTGATCGTCGTCTCAAAAGAGCGCGTGATGTTCAAATGGCACTTTCCAAAGTGGACCGCACTTAGAATTACTCCCCGCGGATTTCACTTTCAGGCAAAGCGCAAAGACTACCCCAGCGCCGAAGCGCACCGCGAGGCCAAAGAACTGTCGGGGCATTTCCTGTTCCAAACGCGCGATGTGATGACAATGCATCTGAGAGCCCTGCTGCCCTTCTGCGCAACGCTGACTGCAGATCACGGCTTCGAACATGAAGGCGGAGAAGACTTCGACCCGGAGCTGGACAACTGATGCCTTAGAGCAATAAACGCCAGGAGGCTCAACTCATGGAACAAGCGATAACTGTCGACTGGATCGACCGACACCGAGAACCGAAATGCGCGCCCAATCCGTCATATCCTTTGGGTAGGGATATCGATGTCTCCGACGGCTCGGATGCATCCTGCAAGACGGTTGTCCCTTACCCTGCCAATCGCTGCGGCGTCTATGTTCTTCGATGCAGCAAGTGCGGAATGAGCGCGGTAGTGACAACAGCTGGGCGGGTCGATGACCCTCGATCAGTTACACTGCCCTGTCGCCTAACGAAAGGCTGAGCAGATGGAACCTCGCTTAATGACAGTCCACGAAGCGGCCGAGTACTGCCGCCTGAGCCCATCTGGTTTCACGGCATGGGTCAAGGATGGCCGCATGCCTGGGCCAATAGCGGGGACAAAACGCTACGATAAGTTGGCGATCGACCGTGCTTTAAATAAGCTGAGCGGCATAGATAACTCAGATGAGGACGGTAGCGCTTACGATGCGTGGAAGCGCGCCAGCTGACAAATATGCTGCAACGATTCAAGCATATCAAGGTCGTCAAAAAGAGACTTGCAGACGGCACGATTAACTTCCATCGCTACCACAGGAAGACCGGCAAAAAGATTGAAGGTGAGCCAGGTACGCCGACGTTTGCTGCAAGTTACGCAGCAGCAAGCGAATTCGACGTTAACCGCGTGCCCACCGGTACGATTCACGCGCTTGTTGAGCAGTATTTTCAATCCTCCGTTTTCAGCGAACTAAGTCCACGGACACAGATCGACCACCGCAGAAACTCGGACAGAGTTTTGGACATGTTTGGCAACGCGCCGATTGAAGTTTTCGAAGATAAACGTATTCGAAAAGACCTACGGCAATGGCGCGATAAGATTGCTAAAGAAATCGGACCACGACAGGCAGACTACCGCGTTGCATTCCTTCGGCGTGTTCTGTCTGTGGCTTACGACAATGGCGAGATCGGCATCAACCACGCACGCAATCTTGGCCAGTTGTACACCGGTGATCGTGCTGACAAGATTTGGGAAGACGAGCACATAGAAGCATTCCTTGTCCATGCCACGCCAGAGATGGCCCTAGCGCTGCGCTTAGCCCTCGACACAGTGCAGCGTCAGGGTGATCTCATTCGCCTCTCCTGGACGCAATTTGACGGATCCTGCATCACTCTCAGACAGAACAAAACTGCAAAGCCAATTATGGTGCCTTGTACGGCTTTGCTATGCGCTGCTTTGCACGAAACACCGAAGCGAGCAACGACCATTCTCACCGGCAAAAGAGGTAAGCCTTGGAAGTATCCAGGTGACGGATTCCGCACAGAGTGGAACAAGATTTCTGTGGCTGCAGGGATCACCGATTTAACATTCAACGACCTTCGCGGAACTGGCATCACGCGCATGGCTGAAGCTGGCTGTGAGATCCCGGAGATCGCAACGATTAGTGGTCACTCTGTCGACCGTGTTGCACGCATTATTGACACTTACTTGGCACGTACAAATCGCATGGCAAGCAGTGCGATCGCAAAGCTCGAAGATTATCGGCGCCGTGCAAAATTATGACAACCGTTTTGACAACCAACTCTTTTGCATGAGTATGATTGCTGTGTAGCTTGCTGAAATCGTTAAGAAATTTGGCACCCTCGGAGAGGTTCGAACTCCCAACCCTCGGCTTCGAAGGCCGATGCTCTATCCAGTTGAGCTACGAGGGCACGCCAGTATCTTAGCGCTGCCGGCGACAACTTGAAAGTGCTAACCGCTTCATCCCCGGGAATCTTTGTGGCTTCAGGATAGGGGTTGGCTGGCGTTTGGCATTGAATTATCCCGTTACTGAGACTGTCTTTTCAGGCGGACTGGGTGAATATCGGACCCTTGATCGCGTGAGCGATGTGCGCTGTTGACAGCTCCCGACCACCATGTCGACATCGGTTTAATGCTGCCGCGTGTCGTCTG
>JBCDBQ010000053.1:0-20384 GCA_039183375.1 Pseudomonadota bacterium | reverse complement strand
GGATTGTCGTTTGAGGATTGTCGTTTGAGGATTGTCGTTTGAGGATTGTCGTTTGAGGATTGTCGTTTTAGGATTGATGTCTCCGCGCAAACCGATCATGCTCTGATGATGAATTTCAGCACGCGTCAAATCAGCAGGCCCATTTATATGTCCGGCAACTTTTCTGATACATCTTCACATGAGTGACACCCCGCCAATTCCGGTTCAAAAGCCGGGCGATACTTTACTCGAAATATTAGATGACTACGATGTCGTATCCTTTCTGCAGGATACTACTACTCGACAGCAGCTTATCGAACAAATCTCGAAGTCAGGATTCGGCTTGCCAGTACCGCAAGTCGTAGCATTCAGCCTTGTTAAGTTGTTCGAGATGGCGGCGCTCGGCGCACTTCGAAAGGTTAGCGAAGTTGCTGACAACCGCTCTTCTGAGCTTATAGCCGAGCTCATACGTAAGCACCAAAACACGAAAACCTGGATTGGGTGGGGAATTGGCGCCACTGAAAGATTCTTCATTAAGGCCGTTCAGAGCAGCCGAATAAAGAAACTGGTAGGTGACAGTACACCCATCGATGATGGCGTAATCAAAAGGGCGCTCAATGTCCGCCAGAACGATGAAATCATTCTTGCGCTCAAGACGATTGAACAAGTTCAAGAGCTCGGTCGCGAACTCCGAGAATTCCAGAACAGTCTTGCTGAGCCACGTTCCGAACCGCCCCTTATAATACCTAATGTTCAAGGGGTTGACCTAGATTCTATATCTGACACGATCAAGCTTGACTTTCGTGCGGGCTTGACGGAGTTCATCGGTCGCGATGATGAAATGCAAGAACTGGTTGATTTCATCCAACGCTCAGAAAAAGTGCGGTTCACAGAAATCCTGGGCCCAGCAGGCTCCGGGAAAAGCCGATTAGCGTATGAATTGTTGGCTAGTGAGCATTTGCGGGACTGGCAGGTAGGCTTTCTCAATTTCGATATCGACTACCAGGATTGGGATCGTTGGCAACCCATCGCTCCTACATTGGTTGTGTTGGACCCAGTTTCTCAAGCTCAACATGCCAACATACCCAAGTTGTTGCTGGCTCTCTCTCGACGTTCGACGACTCTGGAACATCCACTTCGTGTCATCATCATCCACCGGTCCGAGGCCGCAAGCTGGAGAAGTCAGTATTTCCCAGATCATCTTCCAAACAGCATTGAACTCACCCGAATCTATGACGTAAATCCAATTACACTCGGCGGCGTTGACTGGCATATGTTCCAAGCCATTGCTGCTGATGCATACGCTGCGATATCGGACGACAATGAAGTAAACCCTGGATCTGCCGCTATTATTGAAGATGTCTTCACTCAGTCGGACTCTGAGATAACTTGCCAGCTTGCTGTAATTGCAGGTCTGGGTACTGCCAGAAGCGCTTTCCATGACAATGACCACCACCGGGAGTATGTGCAGAGACGGTTATTGAGTGCTGCGCATCGAATGGAGAAAGCAAGATGGCCAGTAGAGCTCAACAATGTCGATGTGGAAGAGGACATTGCGTTCGCAAATATAGTCGGATCAGTTAGGGCCAACCAATGGCAAAGCGGTATCCAGTTGTTCGAAGCCTACAAACGGGCTCGAGGCTTCCGCGAGCGCGATCGAATAGTCATTGGCATGATGCCGAGGATAGCAGCCCTCACTCAGATCTTGAATTTTGTATCAGAGATCGAGGATGACCCCGCAAGACTTCGTAACTTTTTTCAACGCTGTTTTGAGACAGCTCCTTTGGAAGCTCGCGAGTTGTTTGAAGAGTTGTCGGAGACGTACCCGCAAGATCGTCACAGTCGGCTCGCGCTAAAGGCCTGCAGAAACTTGAACTCTCTTTCGCATGCAGAATGGCTAAAATTCAGATTAGATCAAATCAGATACAGCCGAAACGAGCGGCTGTTTGAAGAAATACGATCAGAAATCTTCGCCTCCATTGATTCTGGAGAAACTCCAGATCCGAAAGTGACTGCTCGGTTGATTGGCAGAGCTCCGGAGTACATTGCTGCTCGGCAAGTGTTCGAATACCTCAAGAGCAAGCAAGTAGCGTTAGATACTCACCATTACAACGCCTTGCTGGCTCGTGGTGGAGCTCAGCGCCTTGAGGTTCTGTTTAAGGAACTTAAAAAGGAGTACAAACCGAATATTGGAACATACATGGAGCTTGTTAGGCATTCGCCGAGAGAAGACGTACCCAGAATTTGGGAGATGTTTCAAACTTCTGAATTGCCCATGGACCAATACCTGATCGACCGGTTCATCAGAAGATCGAAAGCTGACTTCCAGCCCGTTCTTTGGAACTACCTCCAGCATGCTCCGACTCTTTTGACAAGTTTGACGGTAGATTCGCTGGTCAAGAATTTCGACCGAGCAGGATTGGCGACACTGCTTCAGAACCTTGCCACACTTAAAGTCCGAATTCCACATTCTACAATTATGACGGCTGTTAAGCATGCTCCCGGTGAAGATGGTTTGTCTATCTTGCAGTTCCTAATCTCATCGGGTCGCAGACCTCGACTAGATGCTTTTTGCGAGCTGCTGAAAGTTCAGAGTATCCCAGTTGAGCGTGTCTTGGAGATACTAAAACAGCACAAATACCGGTCCGATGAAGCCGTATACACTGCTCAAATTGGTCGCTCGAACAGCTTCTCGGAAGCTTTGAGGCTGTATCGAGAGATGATCCACAAACAACTCACGCCCGATAGCAAAACTTTTTCTACGCTGATGCGGTTGGCGCAAGGCTCAGCTGATGTCAGGTCCCTTTTGGAGGAGATGGCAGAGGTTCAAGAAAGACCTACAGACTATCACTACGGACACTATTTGAATAAGCTAGCGATTGAACGTGCAGCACGAGACGAGGTGATGGCAGTCCTCTCGGAGATGACGGACTTAAACATTCCTATGTCGACATTTGTCCTAGAACCTCTATTCGCAGTGAATGACCTGCCGACAAGCGAGAAACTCAAGCTGTTCCGAGATGCCGTCGACTCTGATAACCCTCTCCGACCCAGGGCGTACCAAAACCTTCTCAGAGCCTTAATCCGACGGTCACGGGACGCTGACTACGTTTTCGAAAAGGCGAGGGAGCAGGAAACCTATATTACGCCTGCGATGGTAGGCGCATATGCGATGTCTAGAGACACGCTGTCAGAAGCTTCACGACTTATCTTCCGACACTTGCCCCCAGAGTGTCAGGACCATCCCAATGCCATGACCGCACGGATATGGTGTGCCATAAAGCAACCCCAGTCCCACGAGCAAATACCGGGGTTAATCAGTACAGCCAAGTCACAAGATCGATTCTACCTTCCTCAGTTCGTTGTGGCTAAAATCCTCAACACCGTGAAGCCAGCAATCGCTCATCAAGTTCGCAAGCTCCTACGAACTTGACCGTGCCCGAAGCGCAGCACTACGATCGCCTCGGGATTTGTATAAGTGGAGCAAGAAATGCCGAATGTAGTGGCTATCATGAACGCCAAAGGGGGCGTTGGTAAGACTACCGTGTCCATGATGCTTGCCGACGGGCTAGCCTACTACAAGAAGGCGCGGGTGTTACTAATCGACGCCGACCCTCAGTCGAGCCTTAGCTATGCGAGACTGGGAGAATTCGGCATGGAGAAGATTGATCCTGTCAAAATCGACGAAGAGATCGATCTAGACAAACCAACGTTGCACGGAAAAACTCTACCCGATCTACTTGTGAGTCTGTCACGTGATACATTGAAAGCTATCCCGAAAGAGTTTATCCACGAGGAAAGTGGAAACATCAGCAACGGATCTAGTGCTGATCTACTTCCTAACTCTCCACGACTAGCAATCACAGAAAGACGTTTTCAATCGGATGAAACCATATTTTCGTCGATGAAGACATTGATCTCCATAGTTTCTCAGAAATACGATTGGGTGATTATCGATTGCTCTCCTAGCATCACACGCTTCTCAGAAGCATGGTTGGAGGTTGCTGACCTACAAATCATCCCAGTCAAGCCTGATTACATGTCAAGGACTAGCCTAATAGTGCTAACCGCCTTGCGGGGCGCTGCAAGCATCCGCGGTCGCAAGCTTGCTACTCCATTAGGCATGATTGCTACAATGGTAAGGAATATTCCTTCCCATAACACCTTCATCGATAATTTACGTCGAAACAATAAGCGTGATTTGTTCTTTGAAGTAATAAAGGAACGCGATGGCATTGCAAAGTCTGCACAGTGGTCGGACGAGCCTCAGCCGTTTGTTGGGAAATATTCTGGTGATGGCAATCAATACATCGTCGGCATTACCAATGAATTTTTGCATCGAGTCAAGAACATCTAATCTAGCAATACTCCTGGTCGATGCACTCTTATTATTTCATCCAGAATCAATGGGAACTGTTCGGGATTGCTTGTGAGTTGATCGGATAGAGTTTCCCTGTGTCGTTTCGAAAGCGAATGCCAGAATTTCCCTGCATGCTCGATAAAGCTAGGGTGGTAACTACCTTCGAATGCAATACTGCTCCAATCTGGGATGTCGTCTCCAAGTCTGTTGATATAATCTACGATTGCGCCATGCGTTTCAATAAATTCCGATCTCATCGCTCCGAATGAGCCATATAAATAATGGCGGCTCGTGTCGGTTATCTCACGAAAAACTTGATCTATATCCTCAACGGCTTCCGATTCAAAATTCCCAAGTGTTTGATTTTCCTCCAATGAAATTCTTGGTATTTGCTCACTATGTTTTCCACCCACCAACTCGTCGAACGATTTATTTCTTTCCATATAATACGATATTGTTCACGCAATTATATCACTGCAGAGCATTTATTACCAAGCCCTTCATCTTGCTCAGTGCTTAATGGATCGTTAGGAAATGAGGTTTGATTGCGCCAATCAACAGATTTAGTTTTTTGGACCGCCTTTATGGTCAACAGGGCCATAGCCAGAGCTCAGGCCTAAGGCCACCGCCTCAAATATAATCATCCGTCTTGGTTCTTCATCCCAGAGCGTCCTCGTCTTCGGTAGATAAGGTTGCAACTCTGGAAAGCGGTTGGCGAGTGCATGAGCCTCCACGTACTTATTTGCGTAGCGCTGCACCCGATCAACGCACAACCACGGGACATTGCTGTCCTGCGCTGCTTTCCAAATGCAATTGGCCAGTGCCGCTGCGTGCTCACCCTTGTGCGGATTGGCACTGATACGCTCAGTGATGATCAGCTCCGGCTGGTAGTAGTTGATCGTCGCGGTCGTAAAGTCATAGCTCGCCTCGGTTGAGCGATTGGCCCTTTGACTTAAGTCCCAGTCATAGGGTGTGTCATCAATCAAGAAGGCATGACCTAACTTGGTGGCCTGAACTGCGATCGACAACACATGACGCGGCCTACTCCTCATACGCATCAAGTGAAGCTGCTAACTGTTCGGCCAACCGGGTGATGGTAGTGCGACGCTTGACTGTTTGCTCGCCTGGTGCGTCAGGAAGTGTGTTCAGTCGGTCGGCCAGCGCCTCTTCAAACTGCGGGAGGGCCGCAACGCAGAAGCCCGGTGCGCGAATGCTGTAGATCAGACACAGCAGGCACACGTGTTCCATTGAAGGTTCACGCACCCCTTGTTCGAACTTCGAAATCAGACTCCGGTGCACCGCCAGCAGATGCGCCACATCCGCTTGGCTCAGACCTGAGCGACGTCGAAATACTTTGAGATCTACTGCTAATCGATTGTCCATACGCGATTAGTTCGATTGTATGCGTATGAGGGATTGGGGCGTAGAGGGCGCGATGTGCCAGGTCGGCACATCGACGCGACATACTACTATCTAGAGAACAGTCAAAAAGACCGGGGTGTGACCCCGTTTAAGAGAAGGGTTCACACCCTCCTTTGACTATCCTACAAACCTGCAATCCACGTGAGCGTTCCAGTTGGTCACCTAGTGCCCTCTATCCGCGACGCTCAATTCCCATACACTGGCACTATATGACTGAAGACGAGTTTCTTGAGCGATACTTACGCCTCTGCCAGCGTATCTACGAACGCATGGAACGCGACGGCTCCTGGCCGTGGCCAGATTCGACAGAATCTGAGGACGTGATAGATTCAGACGATAATCCGAAATAACTATATGAAACACTGTTTTGGGTACACACGCGTCTCAACCGCCAAGCAGGGTGAAGGCGTGTCTCTCGATGCACAAAAAGAGGCGATCCAAGCCTTCGCTGCAGGACACAATCTACTCATCGTCAAGTGGTTCGAAGAGAAGGAAACAGCGGCCAAGAAAGGCCGCCCTATCTTCACCCGCATGCTCAAGGAATTACGGCAGGGCAAAGCCCGCGGTCTTGTTATTCACAAAATTGATCGTTCGGCTCGCAACTTCGCGGACTGGGCAAAAATTGGCGAACTGGCCGACGCTGGCATTGACGTTCACTTTGCAACTGAAAGCCTTGACTTCAATTCACGTGGTGGTCGCCTCACCGCTGATATTCAAGCCGTAATTGCCGCCGACTATATTCGCAACCTGCGCGATGAAACCATCAAGGGTATCAAAGGTCGCTTGAAACAGGGACTGTATCCGTTTCGAGCACCCGTCGGTTATCTCGATCAAGGTGCTGGCAAGCCCAAGATACCTGATCCCGAAAAAGCACCGCTTATCAGGCGCCTCTTCGAGCGCTACGCCACTGGCGAAGCTAGTATCAACTCACTCCAGGCTGAGATGCTGGTTGAAGGGCTGCGCAATCACTATGGCCGTCCTGTTTCAACAACCGGCATCGAAACCATCCTTAACAACTCATTCTACTGTGGCCTCATCCACATCAAGCGCACCGGCCAAACATACAACGGCATACATGAACCCATCATCAGCGCGTCGCTCTTCAAGCTTGTGCAGGATGTCAAATCTGGCCGCCATGTTGGCAAAAAGGTAACCCGGCACAATCACACGTTCCGCGGTATGTTCCGTTGCACGCATTGCCAAACAGCAGCCATTGCCGAGCGTCAGAAGGGCCATGTCTACTACCGTTGCCATACACCGGGTTGCGCAACAAAGACTGTGCGCGAGGAGTTGCTTGATGACGGCATTGCACAAGCGCTGCAGCGGACGTCTCTCAGCAATAGCATGGTTGAGAAACTTGGCGAACGCCTAAGACAATGGTTGCAGCAAAAGAGCGAACAGCCAGCCGACGACACAGTGCAAATGCGTATCAACCTAGTGGAAGCGCGCCTCAACAAACTGACCGATGCGCTGCTTGATGAGCTGATTGACCAAGATGTGTTCAATCAAAAGCGCGAAGCTCTGCTTCTAGAGCAAGCGAATTTGAAAGAGGAGAAAGCCGAGCGCCTGGTAAGACCAAGCCTCACCGTGGATCGCATCGACAAATTCCTCGAACTCATGGAAAGCCTTTATTTGACGTACCTTTTTGCCGATCCAGCGGAGAAACGTGAAATCGCGCAACTGACGACCTCGAACCGCAGCATTGCAGGCAAATCTGTTTTTGTTGAGCCACATCATTGGCTCGTGCAGGCATCCAATACCATGGATACCCTGAGTGGTGCCCCTTACACAGGTAGTTCTCGAAGGAGTCGCGAGGTGACGGATAGGTGTATCGAGCAATTGACTAAGTTAATGCATAGTCAGGAAGTGAGTGATCTTAGCAAGCTTCTCTAGTGGCGCAATTAGTCAGCCAAGCTTGGCCCAATAAACGCTTCAAATTTCATGATACACTTACACATATGCATGAGAAATTTAAAGCGCTTTCAGAGCATGAAATAGATAATGCTAAAGTAGCTGTTCAAGATCATTTTTCAGGTGACAGTGAACACGCAGATGCAATTGTACAAATGATTATCAAAGACACATCCTACGATCAGTCCAAGGCTGAGTCACTTATGGGAAAACTGGTAGAGCGAGGAGTAATTGGCGAGACTGAAGAGCAAGGTGTCTACGAGTTGTTGGACGACTAATAGAGTAGGTGGCCACATTCTCGCAACTGGTTCGTTTGCCTGAAGTGAAGGCCTTGCTCAAAAGCCGTCATTAAGAACCCTACCGCACCCGCCAGCCAGTTGGCGGGTGTGTTAGGATTGGTTTATGGGAACAAATTGAAAGGGTGTGCTATGTCGAAAGATACTCCTCGATCTATACAAGATATAGACCACGAGAAGTTGCGACAAGATATAGAAGCAGATCGCAAAATATCACTCTCCCAACTACGTCGAGAGCTTGCTGAGTCCCGCCAAAAAGTACTTGATGGTTGGCCTAAAGCACCCACGAAATAATTGGTCTCAGCAAGACCGCCCGCTCATGTCCACGCATCAGTGCGTGGACGCTTTTTTGTCTAGACGGCATGAAGTGCCGACCCGTCACATGGTGCCCCTTATACAGGTAGTTCTCGAAGGGTGCGCGAGGTGACAGATATGCACACAAAAACCCTTATCGATCTGGTTCAATCCGATGAAGTGGTGCAGCTAACTAAACTAGTGTCTGATGTCAGTCGCAATGCTTCGCACGCAGAACACCCAAGTCTGAACGGCTTGAAAAATGACGCCGGTAAGCGTTTTTGACTGCTTGCAAATACGACCACTCCAATATAACTTTAACTAAACAATTAAACTATACGTTTTTATGGATACTCAACATTCTATTCGTAGCGAAATTTTTGAAGCAATTAAACGCGAGGAAAACGGCTTATCACTTACGTCAGAGGAGCGCGCTGCACTTTGTGAAAAGCTTCGCGTCAGCGAGCGGCTAAACAGCGCTGATGATGAGGAGCTGTATGGTCTTTACGTTCTCGACGCTGCCAAGCATCGCAAACATCCGCGATAGGTTGCTCATGATCCAATGAGCCGGTGAAATGCTTTCATTGAACATAGCCGACTAACACGCCTAGCTACTCGGCATGCAAAGACCAAGAAGCGTTGCACGACTGCTGACGCGATGCACCAACTCATAAAGTGTCATTGGGTCAAATCCAAGAAATGTGATGCGTGGGCACATTTCGAACTCGAAAGGATCTCACCTTCCGTCTGTGGTATGGGAGAGTGGAACCTATCGTCATTCATTGGCCAAACCATCGCTGCTCGCTGAAAACTAAGGTCTAGCATCGGTAGTGCCTAGATTCGTTCGCGTACATACATCATTCATAAGGCCGGTAACCGCAACGCGTCATTCCAATTCTATCGGGGCCAGTCACTCGTAACAACCGGCGACCAAGCTCTTTTGTGGGAGCAGCATGGCCATCATTGAGCCACCCCTATCCAGACCGCGCGGTGCTGGCGCTCGCAGTTGTCATGCAAGACACGGTTTGAAGCGTTCAGTCCATTCTCTGCTGGTCAGGGCAGGATAGAAACGTTCACTAGTTTCAATTTGATAGAGTTTCTTTTCAAATCGTTCGGGTCTCACCCGTATACAACAACTGGCCCCGCGTGATCTTACCTTCCTTTGAGCAGGGCACATAGACTAGCAAAGCCTGTCCTTTCAGCCACGTCCCGCACATCAGGTCAGGCTTTGCCTTTTCAATTCAGTATTGACGAGTGTTAGTGCTAGTTCTCGGAACTTGGGCTCTATTGGCGCGCTTAGCAGGAATGTCTGAAGCACAAATTCCGAATAGCGATGCCTGTCCGCAACGTGCCGGGCTAGTCCGATGCTTCACAATCAGCATTATCGCGTAGATCACATCAGCTTCGATCCCGCTGCTGACAAGGCCACACCGTGCGACCTCCCGCAGTTGTTTCATTGGTTGCATATTGGACCACGTCAAAGCCAGAAGCTTCAGCAAGAGACCAATACTCATATTGTGCTAAGCTGGAATGAAACAGTGGATCGCCCCGGTATTCCCCTATGCGCTCAGTGTGCTCGGTACCGGTATTGAACATCAACAATGAGCCCTCGCAGGCATGTCTGGCAAAGACAGCGAACATTTTACGTTGGTCAGTGTCCTTGAGATGGAAAAAGCTGTCCCAAGCGAGGATACCGTTGAACTGGCGTTCCAAGTGCAAACCACGCATATCAGCCGCAATCCAGTCATGACCAGGAAGTCGATCCCGGCATAGCTTAATCATTGATTGGGATGCATCAATCCCAGTAATGCGTATGTTGTGATCAGCCATGTATTGAGCGATCGGGCGCCCGGATCCGCATCCCAGGTCCAGCACTGTCGCTCCGGCACTGAGCTTTTCAACAAACCGGTCAATCCAAGGCCGTTCGATCCAAGTTGATCTCTGTCGATCGCGATCCCAGTCGTGGGCGTGCTTCTCATAATGCTCACCGATAATATCGGAATACTTCTTTTTCATGCGCGAAGCCTACCACGCCTCTCGCACCTACTCACCACTCAATTCACTTTAACTCTCGCTGTTGCCCAGCCCGAGGGGCAGCTAAAGCGCTGCCGTGCGAACTGTGTCAGGTGCGATGTTGGTTGACTTGGCTTAAATCTCACCAATCTAACGCCGATGAATGTACTGGAACCGCGAGCCAGACACTCTCAGGTGTTGTCACAATGGTTTTCAGTAAAGAAATGAAAATCATCGGTGAGCAATCTGTTGTCAGTCACATCATGCCCTCTTTGGTGGCAGGTGTTTGTCCGTCACGATATGAGGATGCAGGCAACGACAATTCTCGGTACATCCAATGCCGCTCGCCATAAGATGAGGTTTGGCATCAGGCAGCGTGATCGTCTCTCGCACGTGTACATCATCGGCAAGACCGGCGTAGGCAAGTCAACGTTGCTCGGCAATATGATGCGGCAGGACTTGCATCATGGGCATGGCTTCTGCCTCATCGACCCGCACGGAGATCTGGTTGAACGCATGTACCAGGGTGTACCCGAGGATCGTCGCGATGATGTTTTGTATTTCAACGTTCCGGATCGCACGCAACCATATGGATACAATCCGCTGCGCTTCGTGCGCGAAGACAGGCGTGCGCTGGCCTGCTCTGGCATGCTCGACGTCATGAAGAAAATGTGGCCGGACGCCTGGGGTGTCAACATGGAACATATCCTGCGCAATGCGCTCTTTGCGCTACTCGAAACACCAGGCTCTGCACTCCCAGACATCGTTCGCCTGCTTGACGATAAGGAGTATCGTCGACACGTCACGGCTCGACTGCGCAACGCAACAGTCAAACACTTCTGGCAGCATGAGTACACCAGCTACTCATTTCAGAAACGCTCGGATGGTGCCGGGCCAATCCTCAATAAGATTGGCGCATTCCTGGCTGATCCCCATGTCTGCAAAATTGTGACGGCGCCCGAACATGACCTGCATTTCCGCCAGATCATGGATGATGGCAAAGTGCTGCTGGTCAACTTGGCCAAGGGACAGATCGGCGAGGATGCCGCTGGATTACTCGGTGGTCTCTTGGTCACCACGCTGGGACTGGCGTCCTTTACCCGGCAAGATCTTGTCGAAACGGAGCGGCGCGATTTCTATCTTTATCTTGATGAGTTCCAAAACTTCACGACTCGCTCCATGGCCAATATGACGTCAGAGCTGCGCAAGTACCATGTCGGACTCGTGCTGGCGCATCAGTATCTCTTTCAACTTGATCCGGATGTGCGCGAAGCCGTGCTTGGCAATGCCGGCACCATCATCTCGTTTCGATTAGGTGCGCGAGACGCGGCTTATCTTGCACAAGAATTTCAGCCGGAGTTTTCTCAGCTCAATTTCTTGAGGCTGCCCAACTACGACATCTATCTGCGACTGATGATCGACGGCAGACCATCAAAGCCGTTTAGCGCCACAACTCTTGAAGGTTCTTCGTTTGACTGGCCGTTGCACACAAAAAACTGACCTCAGGTGAGGTCAGTTGAGTTATGCGCTACGCTTTGCTCTGGCTCTTAATGGGTTTGGGTCCGGGTGACTTCTCAGGTGGTGTTTCGGTGAAGCGCCGCAGCACCAATCGCCCGTCCATGGGTAGCGCTTTGAGGAGCACATTCATGCCCTTCATATCATCATGAGCGAACGCGGTGCCGACCAATGTCCAGAAACTGTTCTCGGCATCAATGTCTTCAACCACATACACCCGGTAGGCAGGTTTCTTCTTCACTGCCATAGCAAACTCCTTTCTTCAATGAACTGCACCTCGTTGGTGCGTGACCCATTGTTCCAAAGGCCTGGAAATGTCGTAGAGGGCGCCATGTGACAGAGCTCAAGACACATCCTTGAGTGCGACAGCTATGCCACGCTAGCTGATTACTTCTATTTAAAGGATTGTTTTCGCTTCCAAATACGTCGCCGAATCAATCAACTTTAAAGAAAGTGCGCCGCGCACTTCACCAGGAAGGAATATTGCAATGCGGCGGTCCATTTTGATTATCGCGACCATTTTTGCTGTTGTCCTACCGCAGTCAGCACGCGCCAATGACGGTGCCAATCTGATCCGTGGCATCATCGGATTTGCAGCGGGTGAGATCGAACGCCAGCACCGCCAAAAGCAACAAGAGCGCGCCAATCGGCGTTTGCATCAGCAATTTGTTGCCGCCTGGCATGCCTGTCACCGCGGTGACATGGCGGCCTGCAACCAGGCCCTGCGGTACCGCCAACTCAGCCGGGCTGATCGATCCAGGCTGCAGGCCAAGCGTCAAGACCTGCTGCACGCCAGATATCTCGCTGACCAACGTAACCGCCAGGCAGCGCGTGAACGACGGCAGCACGAACGGCGCCGAGCCCAGAAGCGCCTAGCAGCTGAGCGGGCTGAGGCACAGCGGTTGCGTCGCTTACGCGAACAAGAAGAGCAGCGTCTCGCAGCCCTACGTCAGTTTTCTCAAGACCGCAGTGCTTGTCAGCGCCACAACATTACGGCCTGTGCGCGGGCGTTGAATTCACAAGTTGCCAGTGTCGAAGATCGTGCCGCCCTGATCGCCTGGCAACAAGAAGGGCAGACCTACCAACAAAGCCGATCAGCCTGTCAGGCTGGCAAAGCCGCGGCTTGCAGTTTGGCTCTTGCTTCACCTGCGCTCCAAACAGCAGACCGCGCCTCTGTGCAACAATGGCAGGTCGACGCGCAACCGGTGTATCACGCCGTGATGTCGCTCTCGACTGTTGGCGGTACATCCACGGGTTTGTCACTTCCAACGCTATTGGCAAGCGTTCTCGCGATCCTGCTGGCCGCTACTGTTGGCACATATCTGTTACGACGACGCGGTGCGGTGTTGGTCGGCGGGTCAGCCGAGGTCAGCGACAACGATGCGCAAAATAGCTCCGGATCACTAATCGCGAGGTTGCGGCAGCTGTTCTCTGAGCTCGTTGCCAAGCTCCGGGAACGGCTCACGCCGAATGAGGCCTCAGTCCAAACCGAGCCGAGCGAGGATGAACCGGTAGCATCACCAGAGACCGAGGTGGAACCACTGACACCACGCGACACGCCCGGTGCCATTGCCGCCCTGGAATTGGCAAATGCATACATCGAAGAAGTGCGCGAAACCAACCGACCAGCTTTTGATGACAAACCTGGCCGTCGCGCCCAACTCAACACACTGTCGCTAGCAGCGAAGCAATTGGAGCTGGCCGAAAGCCTCGACCCAGACGCTGAACTCATCATCGCGAATGACGACAAAGAGCTGGTCTTCACCATCGGTGCGCTGAAGGCCAAGGCTCTTATTCTTGAGGCGCGGACTTACGATGATCACGACACCAAACGGGCCCTGCCACCATTACGGCAAGCTGTCGCGGTCGACCCAACCAATGCCACTGCCCACTACCTGCTCGGTATGATCGAGGCGGCCAACATGAACCGTACTCGAGCAATTGCTTCCTTTGAGTCCGCGCTTTCTCTGGAGCCAGATAATCTGGAGTTCCGCAAAGAGCTTAATCGTGCTCAAAGTATTAGTGCGACCGAGGCGACGGCCTTTAAAGCAACCCGAGTAGCCGAAAGGACCTATGACGCTGGCATTGCGACATACAACGTAGGAGTTGTTGCCTGGAATGTGGTTGCCGTCTGCTGGAATGTTCTGACCTTTCCAATGCGGGTTGGCTTCGCCATGATGCGGCTCTTGCAAAAGCTATGATCCAGCCACCCAGTTGGGCGCTGACAGCAGCGCATGTTGCACGCTATGTTGGCTTGCGCTCCAATCAACCGCTGCGCCGGCTTAAACCACATGCCGAGCATCTTTCTCAGCGGCTGCAACGTCTTGACGTTGCCTGGCAGCACTCTCGTCTGAGCAACAGTGATGCCGCTCAAAATGACATTGCGTTAGCCTTGGAAATGGCGACCGAAACCACCGGCCGCTTCGATGCTACCGACAATCTCGTCGAAGCCCTGACTGCACTTGGCAATGATCTCGCTATCCAAAACCGGCAATCTTTTGACTTTCCGGATATCGATCTCAGTCGTTCGTTAACGGCAGCAGAGGCCCGGTTTGTGTCATTGGAACTCAGTGACATCGAAACGCGTCTTGCCAACGATGAGCGTATTCGTGACCTATTTCTTGACGGGATTGATCATATCTACCGCGTGCTCTTGCGTGCACTGCCAGATCGATCAGGTGATGGCGATACCGCAGCTCAATTTACGGTACCGCTTTACGCGCTGCTCGACACCAAGGATCTCATTACCTTCTTTATCAACTGCATTCTGCGCGACCTTCAGCCAGAAACACCCGATGCGGTTGCCGAGCTCGCCTTTGCACGCACCCGAGATCAGCTTTGGGACAACTTCCTCGCTGTATCCAATTTGACGCCTGCGGCATTTGAAAAAGCCCCGCACAAACTGTGCTGGCCGGAAGACTCAGACTTGCCGCCACCAGCGATGATCCGTGCATATATGGGCGACACACCGCTTGCCGAACTTACGGCGACGCCGATGCCGTTTTCGTTGCCGCATGAAGCGCGCTTTGAACATTGCCATATTGTTGGCGGTTCCGGTCACGGCAAGACCCAGTTGTTGCAGCATCTCATCCATGGCGATCTGCAGGCCGCGCGATCCGGTGGGCCGTCGGTTGTTATCATCGATAGCCAGGGAGATCTCATTCGTACGGTGTCCAATCTGGCGTTGTTCGATCCAGATGCTGAGAATAGTGTGGCCGGCAAGTTCATGTTGATTGATCCGAACGACATCGCCTATCCAGCAGCCCTCAACATGTTCGATGTCAACATGGACCGGGTAAACGCCTTTCCAGCGCTTGAGCGTGAAAAGATCCTCAACGGTACCATCGAGCTTTATGAATACATCTTTGGTGCATTGCTCGGCGCCGAACTCACCCAAAAACAAGGGCTGATCTTCAGATATCTCGCCCGCCTGATGATGGTGATACCGGGCGCAAACATTCAAACACTGCGTGAGTTGCTCGAAGACGGCGCGCGCTTCAAGCCGCACTTTGCGCAGTTGGAAGGTTCAGCTCGCCACTTCTTTGAAACCGAATACCTCTCGAAATCATTTGCAGCCACCAAGACCCAAGCCTTGCGCCGGCTTTGGGGTGTGCTCTCCAATCCCACGTTTGAGCGAATGTTCTCTCATCAGGAAAACAAGGTCGATCTGTTTGCAGCGATGAATGCCGGCAAGATCATCATGATCATCACCGCTAAGGATCTCTTGAAACAAGAAGGCTGCGAGATCTTTGGTCGCTTTTTCATCGCCATGATCGCGCAAGCGGCCCTCCAGCGCGCAGCCATCGCTGAAGACGAACGCCGAGACACGTTCGTGTACATCGATGAAGCGCATGACTACTTCGACGACAACATCGAGAACCTGTTGAACCAGGCGCGCAAATACCGCGTTGGGCTGACGCTCGCGCATCAAAATCTCGACCAGCTCTCAGCTGGTCTGCGCGCCAGCATGATGTCGAGTACCGCGATCAAGTTCGTCGGAGGTCTGAGCGCCAAAGACGCTAAGACTTTAGCGCCAGATATGCACACCAGCTCAGAGTTTCTGCAGGCGATGCGCAAATCTGGCGGTCAAACCAACTTCGCGTGCTATGTGCGCAACCAAACCGAGACGGCGCTTGAACTCTCCGTGCCACTTGGCATGGTCAATGAACTTCCGACGATTGACGAGGACACTTTTGCTGCGCTGCTTGACGACAACCGAACCCGCTATGCCGCGCCTCTGGATAGCCTTGGAGCTCAACCTTCCGAGCCAGGGCAACCGGATCAGCCCCCGGACGACCAAGAGTCAGCAACCGCAGCAATCGGCACCGGTCATCGTGACTTGCAGCAGCTGCTCAAGCAGACCGCACAACACTATGGGCATAGCGTCGACATTGAGTATTCGGTGCTTGAGGGCACCGGCAGTGTTGATGTTGCCATCACCACGACTGGCCGAACCATTGCCTGCGAGATTTCAGCGACAACCCGACCGGATCACGAACTGCAAAACGCCAGGAAGTGCTTAGCAGCCGGATTTACAGAAGTCTGGATGATTGCCGAAGATGTAATTCATCTTGTCAAATTGAGTGAGCATCTCACGGCTTCTCTGCAACCGTTTGAACTGGCCAGCGTGAAGTTCCTCTCACGTGAGGCAGCCTTGCGAGCAATCGAAGAACTACCCCGAGCCAACCCTGCCATCCGATCACGCGCCTTCGGTTATGACATCGAAATACAACTCAAACCGCAATCCGCTGAGCAGAAGGCTCAGAGACGCCACGCACTCGCCCAGCTCCTGACGTAATCCAAGGAATTGCCATGACCAAGCTTGGACCGGCCAGTTTTGGCTTTCAGCGACGTGATGGCCGATTGATGGCTCACCCAGATGAGGCACCGATACGCCGATATGTTTTCGAGCTGTTCCTAGAGCATCAACGCAAGAAAACCGTTGCCATGATCCTCAATGCTGAAGGTCATCGCACGCGCAGTGGTGCCGAGTTCAACGGCACAACCATCGGCCGGCTTTTAACCGAAGAAGCCGCCAAAGGCATTCCCGATATCGCAGATTCTTTGGTTCCTCATGAGCTTTGGCAGCAATGCAATGAGATCCTCAAAAAGCAGCGCAGCGAAGGTCCTGCCCGTCGCAAAGTTTCACATCTCTTTGCTGGTCTCGTTCACTGTCACTGCAACGCAAAAATGTATGTGCCAAGCAATACAAACAAGTATGTCTGTGCCACTTGCCGCTTGAAGATTCCAAGCGATGATCTGGAAGCCCTGTACGTACATCAATTAGCTGAATGGCTTGAGAAAGATGAAACGCTTGTTGACTCCAACCTCACATCGTTTTGGAGCAAGGCTTCCTTTGAAACTCGTCGTCAGCTCATAGAGCAAAGCGCGGAACGCATCATTATAGATGGCAAGAAGGTCACGTTTGTCCTTTTTGAGTTATAGGAATTGATGACAACAAGGGCCCGTATTTCCTGGTGTTTCGGGCATTTTATCCAGGTATAGCGGTCCTGCGGCCCGGCCAGGATAAATCGGGACACCTTAGAGGGGCACGAGTGCCCTTGTTGCCGTGGCAATCCCGTTTCCGGGACGGCATGTTCATTCCATCGCAACACACAACGATGGAGAAAGCGACATGCAACACGTTATCAATCACGATGCTTTGCCGAGACCGGCAACTCCAGCAGAGGTGATCGTCCTGACCACCCGACAGGCCGCAAGCTATCTCGGCCTTTCGGTCTCAACTCTCAACAAATGGCGCTGCTACGGCTTCGGTCCGAAGTACCTGAAGCTTGGCCGGGCTGTCCGCTACCAGCAGCAGGAGCTGGACCGGTACTTAGCCGGACGGTTGTATCAATCAACTCTAGGAAACTGAGCCACACGCGATTATCAACAAGGATGCCACCATGTTTTTCTCGAAACCGAAAAAGTCACGCCGCACATACCGGAACACGCGCCGCAGATCAAGTGTCCGGAAACGGCCAGTGCGTCGAAGATCTACCGCAACAAGCCGCCGCTCACGCAGAGGACTACGGCCTCGCATCACAGCGTCGGTCACATTTTCTCTATAGAAGACGTTGGCGGGCTGGAAAGCTGGCCCGTCAGCCGAAGCAAATACGATGCGAATGATTCAGCCAAGAACCATGCTCACATGGGTTCACCAGAGGGATTGTTGATCCCACCAGAGCACCACCGCTCCAGTCGCTGTGCGAGCGGTGGTGGCTCCGGAGGGATTCTGTTTCGGCTGATAGTTATCTGAAGACGCAAAGCACGAGCTCTGTAGCCCTGTTAAATTGTTGATATGCAGAGTTTGCAGACATCTTTCCGTTCAGAGATTTCCATACGCCAATGTCTGCTCCCGCCAAACAGTGGACATCAGTTGTGAAGCGCGGAAGCTCACTTTTGACCCTTTTCGGTCATTCCCGAGATTGCTGGCCTAGACATGCTACTAACCAATCGTGATGGTGCCATGCTCTCCGTTTCCAGATAAACTGGTTGAATCTTGTGGGATAATAATCCCGATGTAAAATCTTCCAATATTAGCTGTCATCGGACAATCTGAGGGCGAAAAAGACCGCGAATAGACCGCCGAACCCGAGGATTACGAACGCCGACCCCCAAACCACAGTGTCGCTCGCCTGATTGGCGCGAAGTGTGTCGATCACCCATCCAACGACGACAGGCGAGATGGCGGCTATGATGAACCCGGTAAGAGATCGCACCGCCAGTACCGCGCCCAGTGAACCCGGCTCGACGCGCTCGGCCATGGCTGCTGACAAAACAGGTGAATCGCCAATGCTGAAAAATGAATGGGCTATAATTAGCATCGCGACCAGGTAAGGGCTAAGAGTAACGGTCCAGCCGACCGTGAGCGATAACCCTGCAGCAATCGCTGCCACCCAAATCAAGACGGTTCTACGACCCAATCGGTCTGATAGCCTCCCCATTATGTAGACTGCGAATGCGCCACCAAGATGCAGAACCGTTATGAATTGAGCGCTCCATTGAGTTGCCAGCGACGTTGTCGCTCCGCCAAGGACGAAGCTGGCAGCGATAAAGGTCGGCGCCCAAGTCCACATTCCGAGAAGTTCCCAGTTGTGCCCCAAGTATCCGCCGAGTAGTTGCCTGGCACTACGGTTTCGACGCAATTGCACCCACAGGCCGCTCTCTGGCTTGCGGGGATGAATCACATTGGGCAAGGAATTGATTGCTACCATCAAGATTACCGCGCCGACGACGGGCAGCAGGCCGGTTACAATGAAAGCTAGCCGCCAGCCCGAAAGCCCGATAGATAAGCCGGTCAGAGCAATTGAGGCCGCATAGCCGACCGAAGTTGAGGCGATCAACCAACCAACTGCAGTGCCGAGCTGTTCGGAGTCGGTCCCTTCGCGGAACAGAATAATCAGCGGCGTATACACGCCACCCTGGCAAAGGCCGATCAGCGTGTAGAGAAAGAGAGTCGATCCAAAATCGTCTGCCAATAAGGCAAATGCGATACAGGAAGCAGCAGTTGTCCAGGCCGAATACAATACTGAGCGCTTTGCGCCAATATGATCGGCCAACCATGAAAACACGAGGAGCGAGATCGCATACCCCAAATAGAATCCCGATACGATGGAACTGGCCTTTGCGGCACCGATTTTCCACTCCTCGATCAATATAGGTATGCAACCAGCAACAGTCATGAATGGCAGGAAGAGGAAGACGCGCGCGAGGAAGATCGAGAATACGGTGCGTTGGCTCATGGTATATGACTATTGTCGTTAGGACGCTGCGATCGAATTGGTCATGGCGCTACTCAGCAGAGGCACGGGTTGTACTGGATGACTGGCGCGAAGATTACAATCCTCTATGTCGGGATAAATGACCTGAAGCGGGACTCAGAACAGTGCCACATAGATGTAGTCAACCGTTTGCCGCATCGTTAGAATTCCTGGAGACCGCATCACTCGGCTCGTGTTCAAGAGGTCTCAGACGTTCCATTGCCTCAAGCTGTAATCGATGTAGTACTTCCACTGTTTGGGATTATCCTGGCTGGCTATCTGGCTGGACTAATGCGCTTGTTTGGACCAACCAGCAGCGAAATATTGAACCGCTTCGTGTTCTCAGTTGCGCTTCCAGCGCTGGTTTTCATATCGCTTGCTAAGGTCAGCATTGAGGAATTCTTCAATTGGCCATTCCTCACAGTCCTGGTCGGTGGGATGCTTGCAACATTCTGCACCAGCTTGTTGGTCGCGCGCATATTTTTTCCAGGAAGCCTGACTGCGCTAACCTTTCATGCTCTAACTGCAATGTTCTCAAGCACGGGCTACATCGGCATACCTCTTGTGGCGATTGCTTTTGGGGATGAAGCACTGGTCTTTGGCATCATCGGAACGATTGTCACTGGAGTTGTCTTTTTTACGCTTGCAATCATCATCGCTGAGGTCGACCGGTCTCGCGAAACAGGCAAATTGATGCTTGCCCCGATGACGAGTGTCATCCGCAACCCGGTTGTAATCGCTACAGTTGCCGGCCTGACAGTTTCAGCCTTAGACATTCCTGTTCCAAAACCCTTTAGCGTCTTCTGCGAATTGTTGGGCGGTGCCTTTATT
>JBCDBQ010000052.1:0-20435 GCA_039183375.1 Pseudomonadota bacterium | reverse complement strand
GACAGCGCGCGTGGTGGTCCCCAGAACGGGTGCTCAGGCTTATATCACTCTGGTGCCGGTGGCCGGCCCGGAAGGCGGTGGCAGCCGTTTGTCGCTGGATGCCATGCGGGCGCTATTGGTTCCGTTCGACGAATTGGTCGAGCTTGAGGTTTACGCCAACTGATCGCGCAGGTCCTTGCTGGCTGATCGACGGGTGAAGGGTTGCAGTCCGACACCATGGGCGGTCAGAACGGCAACCGCGCGATCGGGGCTGGGTTTGGACAGCTTCCGCAGGCACCGAGCGAATGATTTCTGAACAAACCAGTCGAAATCCACAACACTGTCTAGCCCCTAGCTTCAGTACCAGCGTTTTGACGTTTCTCTAATAAGGTTTCAGGGACAGGGGGGCGCATGTTCAGCGCATGATGTGGGCGGATTTGGTTGTATTGTCTGAGCAAAGACGAGCTTGCCTCCAGCCAACCATCCGCTAAGCCCATTTAGACCACTTTATTCTTGGCCCAAGGTGCTCTGATGAAGGAAATACCCATCAGGTCGTTTATTTCCTCGGTTGTCGCCATTCGACAGACGCAGACCCGCCATGAGGTCCTTCTTCTTAAGAGGACCCAAACGTTGATCGGCGAATGGTGCCAAGTTGCCGGTAGTATTGAGGACGGTGAAATAGCCTGGCAGGCTGCCGTTCGAGAACTGGCCGAAGAGACCGGCTTGCGGCCCAGAACTTTGTATTCGGCGGATATTTGCGAGCAGTTTTATGAAGCAGATCGCGATGCCATCACTGTAGCACCAGTCTTTGTTGCATACGTAGATGCCACTGCCCAGGTTTCTTTGAATCAAGAGCACAGCGATTACCGCTGGGTTTGCTTTGATGACGCGATAGAAATGGTTGCTTTCGGGGGCCAACGGCGCATTCTCCGTTGGATAGAGGACGAATTCGTGAAGCGAAAGCCGAGCAGTCATCTTTTGATCGATCCGGGTTAGGCAGTATCCCAAGTTATTTCCAAGTGGTCCTATTTCGACCGATTTTCGCGTCAAACACGAAACCCATTCGTGGAAAGGAAGCATCCGCCAAAGCCAGGGCCACGCTTTAGATACGCGAATAAGTGGTATGCGTTCCTGGCAGTGGTGCTCAGGCTATAGCCTCCCTATCTGACTTTGGCCGCAATGACATATCACTGTTCCATTGCGGCACTCATCCTTAAAGTGGAGGTTAAGACGATGAACACCCAGGTTTCACGCGCAACCGGGCTGGACCAAGTGTCAAAAGCCCTGCAATCAATGCACCGGCATCTGCTCACCTTTCAAGCAGAAAGGGCAGGTTTCACTGGCAGTCCGCTAAAACTGTTCGATCGCGCAACAAAGGACAGCGCATTCGAGTGGCTAAAACCGCTCCGAGACACAATCGTGGCGCTTGATGAACGCTGTGCGGATAAGCAGCAGATATCGTCTGAGGAATCACAGGCGTATGGTGATCAATGCCGCGCATTGCTGAACGCAGAACCCGGTCCGTTTCGCGATGGTCTGAATGCGGCTTTCCAATCTAACCCAGAGGCGATCTGGGCCGTCGGAAATGCCCGAAGGGCCATTGAAGCATTAGGCTGATGCGAACAAGACCGATCGTTCTTGAAACAGGAGACCGTGAAGCGACTTTGATCGCCTCGCGGTTTCTTTGAACCTCTAGGCTTAGAACGGTGCAAAACCGTCGCTTTTGATCTTTGGCAAACTCCATCGCTGGGCAGGCCTAATATCTGGTGCAGGCGCACCTTCGGTTGGAATTTGCCGATGATCACCGTAAAGCCAGAGAACAAAATTGAAGTGCTCGCCACTGGTTATCGGCTCTGAAGCATCGGGGAAGCGCTTCCGGTAAAGGTGCCGACATGATCCATCCTCCCAAACAGGATGAATCACAATTCAGCTCTCATGGGAACCCACACGACGCAGGTTTTTGGCGGGGTGCTTTAAACGATATGATTTTGAATTCAGAATTCGTTTTTTGCTGCCAATTTGACTGACCTACCCAACTTTTTCGGGTCTGATAACCTGCTCCGGGGAGGTCCCCGGAACAGGTTTGTTTGCAAGCAAATATAAGATTCTAACGGGCCTTCGCCTCATGCTCTGCAAGGATCGCATCCAAATCCTCTTCGGTTGGCGGATGCCAGCCACGATCCGTATTCAGATCAAACACATCGCGTTTCCCGAAAATCTGTTCTTCCCGTTCCTTCATGAGCGTTTTGGATTTCTCGATGTAGGCCGCGTTCTGGCTGGTCGGAATGTCGGGATCATGAACCAGCGCCATCTCTTTCAGAATATGGCGGTCGTCTTCTGCGAACTTCCGCGCGGCCAATTCAGCGTCAAAGGGATGCATCCCCAGCTGCTCCATCGCAGAGCGCCCCGTACGCACGCTGGAATCAAAGGTCTCGCGGATGATTTCTGCGCATCCCATGGAAAACAGATCATAGACATGCTGCCGATCAACCGCCCGCGCAATTACGGGGACATGGGGATAGTTCTCGCGCACATAATGGACCAGCGCGTTGATCTGCTCTTTCCCATCAATGGCAACGATCAAGAGCTTTGCCTTCTCAATACCCGCCGCATGGAGCAGGTCTGGGCGCGTTGCATCGCCAAAGAACACTTTGAAGCCAAAGCTGCGCAACAAGTCCAGATGGCTGGCGTTATAGTCGACAACCGTGGTGGAATAGCCCGTTGCGCGCAGCATCCGATTGACGATCCCGCCGAAACGGCCATGACCCGCGATGATCACATCCCCTTCTTCATCAATTTCATCCGCGTCGCGCTCTTGCGTTTTGACGAAGCGCGGGGCGATGACTTTTTCGTAAAGGATGAACAGACCGGGGGTCAGCAGCATGGAAAGCGCCACGATCAAGAGAAGCTGATCGGCCAGGCCCTGCGGGATCACATCATTGGCGACCGTGAAGGACAACAGCACAAATCCGAATTCCCCTGCTTGCGCGAGGCCCAAACCAAAGAGCCATTTGTCCGCCCCGTGCAGTTTGAAAGTCCAGGCAAGTGCCAACAGAACCAGAGACTTCAGTGCGATCAGACCAAAGGTCATGCCAATGATGGACGCAAAATTGCCGAACAGCAGCTCAAAATCAATCGCTGCGCCTACTGTTATAAAGAAAAGGCCCAGGAGCAGGCCGCGGAACGGGTCGATATCGGATTCAAGCTCATGCCGGTATTCGCTATTTGCCAATACAACGCCTGCAAGGAAGGTGCCCAGGGCGGGTGACAGGCCCACCAGCGTCATCAGCAGCGCAATGCCAATCACGAACATCAATGCAGCCGCAACAAACAGTTCGCGTAGCCCTGCCATGGCAATAAAACGAAAGAGGGGGCGTGTCAGATATATGCCGCCCAGAATGACAGCCCCGATAGCCCCAATCGTCACCAAAGCAGCCTGCCATCCGGGCAGACCGTCTACCAAGCTGAGGGAGGCGCCGTGATGATCGCCCCCATGCGCGTCTCCGTGACCATCAGAATGTGCATCAGCCCCATGCCCACCAGCGTCGTGAGCGGTATCTGCGGCCAGATCCATCAATTCAGGCATGGCAAGCAGCGGAATAAAGGCCAACATGGGAATAACGGCGATGTCCTGAAACAGCAGGACTGAAAAGCTCGACTGCCCTCCGTCGGAACGCATAAGACCCTTTTCGTTCAATGTTTGCAGAACAATTGCCGTCGAGGACAGCGCCAGTACCAGGCCAACCGCAAGTGCTATGGTCCACGGTTGGCCAAAAACCATCGCCACGCCCATGACCAATACCGTCGTCCCGCCCACCTGCAGCCCGCCAAGGCCAAGCAGCTTGGCGCGCATGTTCCAGAGCATCCTTGGTTCCAGTTCAAGGCCCACAAGGAAAAGCATCATCACCACGCCGAACTCGGCAAAATGCTGGATTGATATCACATCCACGCCAAGGGCAGACAGCAACGGGCTGATCGCAATGCCAGCGATCAGATAGCCGAGGACGGAACCCAGACCCAGCCGAGAGGCAATTGGAACCGCAATAACGCCAGCAACCAGAAAGACAAAAGCCAAGAGCAGGAAGTCAGTCATGGATCACACCTCGCCCAAAGAGAGAACATCGTTGGCTGTCATGACCGCGTCCGCAGCCGCATCCTGCAACTTGAACTGATCGTCACGGATCTGAGACAGCAGCGCGACGTAGCCATCAACATGCTGAGCTAACTCGGTCGCCTCATCAGCCTTCAGCGCCCCAAACAGCACGTAAGGAGCAGGAAACCGCATCTGGCACAGCCCTGCGGTCTGCTCCAGCGGGGTCAGGAAAGCCCGCATCGTGTGCTGTTGATAGCCACCTTGGGTATAAGCTTCATCTGAACCGCCCGCCGTGATCGCCAGAAGCAAGGTCTTACCCGCCAGTTTGTCCCCGCCGTGCCCATAGGCAAAGCCATGTTGTAATACCAAGTCCTGCCATTCCTTCAGAAGGCTCGGCGTCGAATACCAATACAGCGGAAATTGGAAAACGATCACGTCATGTTCCAATAATCGCGCCTGTTCCTTTCCCACGTCAAGGTCGTGGCGCGGGTACTCAGCGTAAAGGTCCACGAAGGTGATGCCTTCGATTTCGCTGGCCTTTTGGGCCATGGCGCGGTTCGCCCGGCTAAAGGTCTGGCCGGGATGCGCATAGTAAACGATGATCTTGGCCATCAAAAGCACCTTCCTGTTGCAGATGTAACAGGCAAATGATCCCAAATGCCCGTGTGTTGTTTTTCCACCAGATCGTTAGCGGCGAGACGGTTCAGGACCGCACGCCGCTGACACGTTCTCAATTCAAAGCTCGATAACAACTTTGCCGATTGCCCGACCGCTTGCCAGACGTCCGTAGGCTTCGTTGACCTCGGCAAACCCAAAGCTCTGCTCGTCCAACACGGGCTTCAAATCACCGGCATCCACAATCTCAGCAAGGGTTTTGAGAATGTCGCCATGCGCCGCGCGGTTTACATCATGCATCATGGGCAGCAGCATGAAAACGACATGCAACGACAGGCCTTTGAAATG
Organism: Pseudomonadota bacterium; assembly: GCA_039183375.1. Taxonomy (GTDB): domain Bacteria; phylum Pseudomonadota; class Alphaproteobacteria; order Rhizobiales; family Hyphomicrobiaceae; genus Tectiglobus. The sequence goes on along the minus strand of JBCDBQ010000052.1, from coordinate 15,400 downwards.
CGCGGGCGTCAGATCGATCTCCAGAAGCGCCACGGTTGAGGCCACATGTCCATTGAGTTTCGCTGCTTCAAAAGAGTTGGTCATGTTTGGGCCGCCGACGGTGTCAAACACCACATCAAAGCCAACGCCAGCAGTTTGAGCGGCGACAATATCCGAGACCTGGGATGTCATGAAATCGACTGGCTCTGCTCCCAATTCTGACATCAGCGTCAGCTGTGCATTACCCGTACCCGTGGCGGTGACATCAGCGCCCAAATGCTTCGCGAGTTGAACTGCAATGTGGCCTACACCGCCCGCACCGCCTTGAATCAGAACCTTCTGACCTTTCGACACACCCGCGCGAGTCAAACCCTCATAAGCCGTGATCCCAACCAGTGGCATAGCTGCCGCTTCACGCATCGAAAGCGATTTTGGTTTGTGTGCGATGAGCTGCGCATCGGCACAGATGTACTCTGCCAGGGTACCCTGAAGCTCCATCAGCCCGCCCGCGCACCCATAGACCTCATCGCCGACGGAAAAGCCTTCAACATCCTCGCCGACGGCTTCGACCGTCCCGGCAAAATCCATGCCCAGCACTGCGGGCAGTGCTGGCGATAGAGGTAGTTCTTCACCCATATTGCGGATCATTGTGTCGATCGTATTAACGCTTGTGGCGGCGATCTTGACAACGACATGGCCTGGCATCACCGACGGCGCGGCAATCTCTGCAACTTCAAATACCGAGGCCGCTCCGTAACTATTGAGAGACATTGCTTTCATAAGCTTATTCCTGTGTTTCTAGTTCAAGTATGACCTAAAAACACATTCTCTGAAGATAAACAGGCCATATTATAAATCAGAATTCCGGTTTTCTAAATAATAACTGGCGCATTCCTCAGTCTGATGCGACCCTTTGGTACACCTGATAGGTGCTAACTCTGTCAAAGCCTCAAACTTAAGATTCTCACACCAAGGGCACCGGTCGCACCGACCAACCAAACGAATGGCATCAGCGCAGGCGCGCCCAGCGTAACGCTGTCTCAGCGCGGATTGAGCTGTCTCAAAGTGTCTCATGACGGGACACTTTGAGACATACCGTCGGAACGCTTCGATTCAATCCTTGTCCAGAAACACCGGACCATACCAACTTTCTGAGCATCGGGCTGATCTGAGCCGACGTCAGGGAGGACAAGACATTGGCACCAACGCGTGATGAACAACACTGGATGTATCGCAATATGGTCACGAGCCGGAAGTTTGAAGAGGCCATTGCGAGCATCTATTTCGAAGGCAAGACACCTGTATTCAGCATGGCAGATGGCCCCATCCCGGGGGAGATGCATCTGAGCGATGGGCAGGAGCCAGTTGCCGTTGGTGTCTGCGCACACTTGAATGCCCATGATGTGGTCACTGCCACGCATCGCCCCCACCATCAGGCTATCGCGAAAGGCGTTGATCTGGACAAAATGGCCGCAGAGATCTTTGGCAAGAAAACCGGACTTTCCGGTGGTCGAGGCGGGCATATGCATCTCTTTGATGCAGACGTGAACTTCGCCTGCTCAGGCATTATCGCCCAAGGAATGGGTCCCGCTGTGGGCGCCGCGCTAAGCCGCAAGATGCAAAAGAAACCTGGTGTTGCTGTGGCTTTCGTAGGTGAAGGGGCCGTAAATCAGGGCGGTTGGCACGAAGCGATGAACCTCGCCGCAACCTGGAACCTGCCATTTATCTGCGTGATTGAGGACAATGCTTGGGGCATTTCTGTCCCGAAAGAGGATTCGACCGCAATCGCCAACAATGCCGATCGGGCTTCTGCCTACGGCATGCCAGGCATCCGCATTGCCGACAACGACCCATACGCCATTTACGAGGCCGCCGGCGAGGCTATTGCCCGCGCACGTGACGGTAAAGGTCCCTCACTCATCGAGATAGAAACGTACCGTCTCGCCGGTCACTTCATGGGAGACGCTGAGGGGTATCGGCCAGAGGGCGAGAAAGACGCGCTCATTGAAAAGGATCCGATCCCGAAGATGCGGGCGAAAATGATTGCCGGAGATGTCGCAAGCGTAGCTGAGCTCGACGCAATTGAGACCGAGGCCGCGGACCGCGTGGATGCTGCAATCAAGTTTGCCCGCGACAGCGCGGACCCCGCGCCGGAAGACGCGCTGACATCGGTCTTTGCGTAAGGCCAGGGAGGATATCATGAACAAACCAAATGAAAGAAAACTGACGATCGCACGCGCCATGGCAGAGGCGGTGGCCCAAGAGATGCGTGTCGACCCATCTGTTTTTGTGATGGGCGAAGACATTGGCCAGCTTGGTGGCGTCTACGGCAACACCCGTGGACTGCTGGACGAATTTGGGTCTGAACGAATCCGAGATACGCCGATCTCTGAGACCGCCTTTATTGGTGCAGCCGTGGGTGCCGCCCAAGATGGTATGCGTCCCGTTGTGGAATTGATGTTTGTCGACTTCTTCGGCGTCTGCTTCGACGCCATCTACAACCTGATGGCCAAAAACATCTATTTCTCCGGTGGCAATTTCAAAGTGCCGATGGTGCTTATGACCTCTACCGGGGGTGGTTACTCTGATGCCGGGCAGCATTCGCAATGTCTATATGGAACATTTGCACATCTGCCCGGGATGAAAGTGGTTTGCCCCTCAAACGCCTATGACGCCAAGGGCCTTATGACGGCGGCAATGCGAGATGACAGCCCCGTTGTATACATGTACCACAAGAGCCTACAGGGCATGGGATGGCTCGCAACCGAGCCGGGTGCCACGGTACACACGCCTGAAGAAAGCTACATGCTTGAGATCGGCAAGGCCAAAGTTGTGCGCGAAGGCAGTGATGTGACCATCGTCAGCGTAGGTATGGGTGTACACCATGCGCTTAAAGCTGCTGCGCAACTGCAAGAAAGAGGCACCAGCGCTGAAGTTGTCGATCTTGTCAGCCTAGTGCCGCTTGACCGCGATACGATCCGCGCGTCGGTTGCCAAGACCGGACGGCTCATCGTCGTGGACGAGGACTACATGTCTTACGGTGTCTCCGGTGAGGTGATCGCCTCGGTGACAGAACATGACATCTCGGTATTGAAAGCCGCGCCTAAACGGGTCGCTTACCCCGACGTTCCAATCCCCTTTGCACGAGTGATGGAACAATACTGCCTGCCCAATCCAGAGAAGATAATTGCAGCGTTTGACGGCATGAGCGCCGCCTAACGCAGCGCTTTCAAAGGGGTCACGTTAAGTGACCTCACGACACACAGGAATACAATAATGACAGATATCATCATCCCGACAGACCTATGGGAAGAAGACGAAGATGCCGTGATCACATCTTGGCTCGTCAACGACGGCGCAGCCGTAGAAGAAGGCGCGCTGATCGCAGAAATCATGACTGCGAAGGTTCAATACGAAATCCATGCCCCGGCCTCGGGCAAAGTTAACATCAAGGAAGAGGCGGACGCCGTTGTGCCGAAGGGCGGTGTCATCGGTACAGTGTCATGAGTGAGGGGGTGCGCATCGTTCCCCTGAAGGGCGTGCGTGGCATGATTGCGGATGCTATGGTGAAAAGCCTTGCGACCGCGGCGCAGCTAACCCATCACGGCAGCGCGGACGCCTCCGCCCTGATGGCAGAAAAGGCCCGGCTCGCGGAAATCGGCACAAAAGCCTCAGTAGAGGATTTGCTGATGCTTGCCGTGATTCGGGCGCTGAAAAAAAACCCCGACGGCAACGGCCGCGTGGAAGGCAAAGAGGTTCATCTCTCTGAGTCCATCGACCTGTCGGTTGCGATTGCGCTACCCGGTAATCTACTGGTTGCTCCGGCTATCTTTGGTGCGAGTGACATGGATGTATCTGAGCTCCGCGCAGCACGGCAGGATCTAGCGACACGGGCAAAAGCCAACAAGCTCTCTGTCACTGAAATGACTGGTGGCACATTCACGGTATCTAATCTTGGCCTGACCCGGGTGGAACACTTCACCCCGATCATCAATGCGCCGCAGATTTGCATCCTTGGTATCGGAAAGCTGACAGACCGCGCTGTTCGCGCAAATGATGGCGGAATTGAGCTTCGCCCTCATGTCGGCTTGTCGCTTACTTTTGACCATCGCGCGATCGACGGTGCTCCAGCTGGGGATTTGCTGACCTCAATCTGTGAAGAAATCGAAGGATTAAGCGGATGACGACCGAGCTGCACCGCGTTCGGACTGCCGAGGAAGGTCTGGCTCTTGAAGCCGCACTTTTTGCTTCGAGCGATCCGGGCGTTTTAGTCTGGTGTCCACAAACACGCGGAATTGTCTGTCCCGCCGCCCTGATACGCAAGCAAGGATGTAAGGTCGGGGTAGAATTTGAGGGTTGGCCGATCATCCCGCGCCTCACGGGCGGCGGGGCGGTCCCACAGGGTCCCGGGGTGCTTAATCTGGCCCTATCCTACAGCGTTGAAAACGGTGAGACGATTGACGCGGCTTATGCAAGCCTTACGGCAATTCTGCGCGGCGCGCTTTCGGGGCTGGAGTTGGAGCTTGAAGCAGGCAAGACGCCGGCAAGCTTTTGCGATGGCAGATGGAATCTCAGCTGTCGTGGCAAGAAAATCGTCGGCACAGCACAGCGCTGGAAAGCTCGCCCTGAAGGTGGGTTCCGTGTGCTGGCCCATGCATTGATCCTTGTAGAGGGCGATGTGCAGAAGGATGCGCAGGTGATCGCTACTCTGCACCGGTCTCTGGGCCTGCCGACGGTCGATCCCGGAACCCACGAAACTCTCCGCAGTCTGAAAGGTAAAGAGATGCCAGGCATGGCGGAGATTTCTGAACGGCTCTATCGCGCCAGCTGGAAGTGGCTCCAAAACAGGAGACCCGCACTCGCTGCCGCGTAAGCCAAACAGACAAGTCAAATATGGGAGGAAACATGTCTGACTCAACAATCCACATTCACCTGGAAGTCGAGGTTCCAACAGCGAATACCGAAGGTTTTGCAGACCTCATGAATGAGCTGGTGGAACAAACGAAAAAAGAGCCGGGCACACTGACTTACGAATGGTCGGAGATCGGGAATACCGGCAAGTGGCACATTCACGAAGTCTACGCAGATGCGGAAAATGGCGATCTGCATGTGAAAGGATTTGCCGAGAGCTATGCGGGGCGTTTCTTTGGGCTGGTCAGCAGCTGTAAAGGAACTGTGAGCGATAACGCAACTCCGTACATCAGAGGCGTGCTCGAGGGCATCTCACCAATCTACATGTCGCGCAGGGGAGGATTTAATCGCTACTAAGCATCCACTCGCTGCCAAGCCAAAGATTGGCCATGACGGCCGCTGGCTAGCGAGATCGACTAACCCAGCGCACCGGTAGGCCCAGTCACTTCGTTGATGTCCTCAGCGAAGCCTGAGGGGTTTTGCCCTCATGAGACTCCGCGAAAACGAAAACACCAAGCAAAAAATTGTAGCTAGGAGGAAGAGAAAGTGACGATCAATTTCCACAAATATGTGGCTCCCAAACAGGATTATACCGGCGTCAGCCGCCGGATGTTCCTGATGACATCAGCAATGGCAGGGGTCACAACCAGCGCAATGTTGGCCGGAACGCGACCGGCATGGGCGTCATCCTTGGACGCAGACCAGTCGGCCATGGTGCTGCGCATGACACAGGACATCTATCCTCATCCCGACCTTCTAGACATCGAGGTCTACCAGGCCATCGCGGATGGCGTGATCACGACCGCCGACGGTGATGAAGCAAACGCCAGCGCCCTTAAGGCAGGTTTAGCGCAGATCGAAGAACAGGCCCAAGCGCTCTTTGGCGTAAGTTACGTCGACATTGAGGACGCAGACGCCCGTGAAGGTCTTCTGCGCAAATTCCAGAACGATGGCTTCTTTCAGGGTGTTCGGTGGGCGGCCTATTTCGGCATCTACAACAATCCCGATGTCTGGCCGAGATTCGGCTACCAGGGCTCTTCAGTAGAGCATGGCGGCTACATCGATCGCGGATTTTCCGACATCACTTTCGTTCCTAAGGGCCCAAGCCTCGAAGAACGCATGGCCAAGGTAGCAAAGTAAGGGGGGGGCGGTAAAATGGCTACATTCGAACTGAATGACGAAGGTGTTGTTGTCATTATTGGCTCCGGCGCAGGAGGCGGCACGGTTGCCAATGAGCTGGCCAAGAAGGGGATCAAGTCCGTCGTGCTAGAAGCCGGACCGCGATTTGATTCCAGCGATATGGTCAATGACGAATGGGAGGCTTTCCAAAAACTCTCGTGGCTCGACAAACGCTACTCCGCTGGCGGTTGGCACGGCTCTGTTAACCATGCAAACCTGCCCGCCTGGATCGTAAAAGGCTATGGCGGATCGACAGTCCATTGGGCCGGGGTAGCACTGCGATTCAAAGATTATGAGTTCAAGACCAGATCGACCTATGGTGAAATTGCAGATGCAAACATCGAAGATTGGCCAGTCGATCTTGCGGAAATGACACCCTACTACGAGCAAGCTGAGCTCAAGATGGGTGTGACCGGCAAAACCACCGGCATGCCGCACCTACCCTGGAACAACGGTTTCCGCGTACTTGCTGAAGGTTGCCGTCGGACAGGGCGCAAAGACTACGATTCCGGTCCTATGGCCATCAACTCGATTGATGGAGACTGGCGGCCTGCCTGTCAACAAATCGGCTTTTGCATGCAGGGCTGCGCGATTGGCGCAAAATGGTCCACGATGGTCACCGAATTACCGGAGGCAGAGGATACGGAGTATTGCGAAATCCGCACGGGCTCAATGGCGCTAAAGGTCGAACATGACGACAGCGGCAAGGTTACCGGAGTACTCTATGCCGACGCTGACGGCAATCAACAGATGCAAAAGGCACGAATTGTCTGCGTCGCTGGCAATTCAATCGAAAGCCCGCGGCTCTTATTGAATTCGGCGTCCTCCATGTTCCCGGATGGGCTTGCAAATTCTTCGGGCCAGGTCGGCAAGAACTACATGGTGCATACCACGGGTGGCGTCTATGCCGCGATGCCTGAGCCTGTTCATATGTTCCGGGGCACGTCGGTCGCCGGGATCGTAGGGGACGATGTCTATCATGACCCGGCTCGTGGGTTCTCAGGTGGTTTCTATCTTGAATTCCTGTCGCTCGGATTGCCGTTTATGGCGGCCTTCATGGAACCAGGCAATACAGGTTGGGGCAAGAGCGTGGCGCAAGGACTCGAGAAATACGACCACATGTCGGGTGTCTGGGTACTCGGTGAGGACCTCGCGCAAGAGCAAAACGGCGTGACGCTCCATGGCAGCGAGGTTGACCAATACGGTCTGCCCGTGCCGATCGTGGCCAAGACGCCGCATATCAACGACGTCAATATGACCAACTACATGTTTGAAACCTCGGCTCAGATATATGAAGCGGTCGGAGCAACGGATGTATATGAGTTACCCGCCTACCCAGCGTCGCATAATATGGGCACGAACCGTATGCATGCAGATCCGTCCAAAGGCGTCGTAAACGCATATGGCCAGTCGCACGACATTGCAAACCTGTTTGTCTCGGATGGCAGCCAGTTCACGTCGTCTGCAGCCTGCAACCCGACCCTGACAATCGTGGCGTTGGCTATCCGTCAGGCGGAGTACATCGCCCAGGAGATGAACGCACAAAACATCTGATCCCCCATCCTCCCTGGGCGCGGTCAAGTCTTCGGATTTGGTCGCGCTTGGGAGGTAGACCGCAAACCCAGAAGGAACCAAAGCTATGAAACCGAAACAATCGACAATCGCTGCCTTGGTAGCGCTAAGTATTCCAATCGCGGCAAACGCAGAGATGCCTGGCATGCGGGGAACTCAGCATATTGGCATAACCGTTCCAGATGTAGATGAAGCCGTCGAATTTCTCGTGGATGTCATGGGCTGTGAATCCTTCTTCTCCTTTGGCCCTTTTGGTCCATTCGAAGATGATTGGATGGAGAAAAATCTCAATGTGAACCCGCGGGCGGTGATCGACGTCATCACCATGGTGAAATGCGGTAACGGCCCCGCGCTTGAGGTATTCAAATACACTTCGCCGGATCAGGATCCAACCCCGCCCAAGAATAGCGATATCGGTGGCTATCACATCGCCTTCTATGTCGACGACATCCATGCCGCCTCGCAGTACCTGAAAGACAATGGTGTCCGGGTACTGGAAGAACCGCACCCTCTGACCGGCACCGGGCTTGAAGGCATGGACTGGGTCTATTTCCTGTCGCCTTGGGGAATGCAGATGGAAATCGTCAGCGCGCCTGACGGTATCATCGATGAACAACAAAACAACCGGGCTTTCTGGAGTCCGAAATCGGACTCTTGAAGTGAAACCAGATGCCCGGTCAGGAATTGGCCGGGCACCTTTTTGTTAGGAGCGGACAATTGGGGCGTTGCAGACCTTTTTGGACCAGTTTTCAAGCCGCGTGGGCCCTGTGCCTCATACTGCTCCCGCTCGAGCTTAAAGCGCATTTCAGCTGTTCCGACCCCCGCATTGTTCACGTCGCCGAAACCGAGGCCGGTGAGATGGCAATTCTCATCCGGATGCCTGCACCACTCGCGCTCTTACCGCAAGACTGGCGGGGTGCGGAAGAGACACGCCTGCCGCCCTTTGGCACATTCGCCGCGGGCGACATCCTGCTCGATCCGCAGACATTACGCGATGAGCAATCAGCATTTCACAAACATCTTTCTGAGGGTTTGATCGTTTGGATCGATGGCTCGGCCGAGAGCTTCACGATCGGGCGTACCAAGTTGTGGTCTGACGCCGATCGCCCGAGTTTTGGCACCGCTAAATCGGCGTTCAAAGCGTTGGGCAAGCAATCACCCTCGATGCCCATGCCGTATTTTGATACCACACTGGATGTCGAGTTCCTGCTTCCAAAGAGTAGTCTGGATGCGTCAATTCACCTGACCTCTGATTTGGGGGTGCGGTTTAAGGTGATGGATAAGTTCGGCACGGTTGTGAAACTCCACCGCGATAGCGGAACTGAGACACGCGCCATGATTGGCACGCTTGATGCAAAGTTTGACACCGTCATTACACCATGGGAGCGTTTGATTGCGGTTGCCTGGATCGGCGCAGAGCATATCTATCTGGGCTTTGATCATCTGGCGATGATCCTTTTGATTGCAATTGCCGCAACCAGCTGGCGTCAGGCGCTGATCTGGGCCTCTGCCTTCACGGTCGGTCATGTCGTAACGCTTGCGGCGGGTCTTTATGGCTATGCACCGCAGGCGGTTTGGTTCATCCCATCAGTGGAATTGCTGATCGTTTTATCCATTGTCGCGGCGGGTGCGGCCGTCGCCCTAAAACTCCCCCATGTTTTGAATTGGCCGGTGCTGTTTGTGATCGGCTTGATCCATGGTTATGGCTTCGCTGCTGCCGCGTCGGTGGCGCTTTTTGCCGGAAACGTAGATGCTGCTGCTTTGCTGGCGTTCGCAATCGGCCTGGAATTGTGCCAGTTGGCCGTCTATTTGGCGATCCTGCCGATCATCTTCGTGCTGGATCAGATACTTAAATACAACCGCTTGCGTTGGCGCTTGCCGGTGGCCCTCATGCTAGCCGCTGCGGCTAGCATATCCGTCATTCAACAACTCATGCAGGTTACCGGTTTGTCGGTCGCCTGAAACACCAGGAGGCAGATTATGTCTGACAAGACTTTTGATATGATTGTAATTGGCGCGGGGCCGGGCGGCTATGTTGCAGCTATCCGGGGGGCGCAGTTGGGACTGAATGTCGCCTGTATAGAGCGAGAGCATTTGGGCGGAATATGCCTCAACTGGGGTTGTATCCCAACCAAAGCGATGCTGCGCTCTGCTGAGGTGTTGCACCTGGCGCAGCGCGCGAAGGAGTTTGGCCTGAACATAGACGCAGCTACCCATGATCTTGAGGCTATTGTCAAACGCTCCCGCGCTGTGGCCAAAAAGCTCTCGAATGGCGTGGGATATCTCTTTCGCAAGAACAAAGTAACCAGCATCATGGGCGAAGCGCGCGTTTCCGGGAAGGGCAAGATCGTTGTTGCCAATGCGGATGGTGAACAAACTCTGTACTCAAAAAATATCGTCGTAGCCACCGGCGCGCGTGCTCGGGAATTGCCAGGCCTTAAGGGTGATGGGAAGCGGGTATGGACATACAAAGATGCGCTACAACCGCCCCATGAACCAAAAGGATTACTGGTTATCGGATCAGGGGCCATCGGGATCGAGTTTGCAAGTTTCTACAACGGAATCGGTGCTGATGTGACTGTGGTAGAGGTGATGGATAGCATCCTGCCTGCCGAGGACGCTGAGATCGCAGCATTCGCCAAGAAGGCTTTTCTAAAGCACGGTATGAAGATCCTGGAGGGTACCAAAGTCAACAAACTCGACCGCTATGATGACAAGGTTGTGGCCCAAATCGAGATGCCAAAAGGCACATCCGAAGAAGAATTCGACACGGTTATATCTGCTGTCGGCATTGTCGGAAATGTAGAAGGGCTTGGTCTGGAGGAGGTCGGCGTTCAGGTAGATCGAAACCACATCGTCACAGACCCTTATTGCCGTACAGGCGTGGATGGCCTTTATGCCATTGGGGATGTGGTTGCCGGTCCGTGGCTGGCCCATAAAGCCAGCCATGAGGGGGTTATGGTGGCCGAGATGATCGCGGGCCAAGAAGGGCATCCGGTCAAGCCCGAGACCATCGCGGGCTGTACTTATTCAAACCCGCAAATTGCTAGTGTCGGTCTGACCGAGGACAAAGCGAAAGAGGCTGGATACGAGATTCGCGTGGGCCGCTTCCCCTTTCAGGGCAATGGCAAGGCCATCGCTCTTGGGGAGGCGCAGGGCATGATCAAGACGATATTTGACGCAAAAACTGATGAACTGCTTGGCGCACATATGGTGGGCGCTGAAGTGACGGAACTGATCCAAGGATATGTCGTTGGTCAGAAACTTGAGACAACTGGGCAAGATCTGATGGAGACGGTTTTTCCACACCCAACTTTGAGCGAAATGATGCACGAAAGTGTGCTGGACGCCTATGGGCGCGTAATCCACATCTGATTGCACACCGGGCAAGCGCCGGAAGACGTGTTAACTCGGGCGCGCGAGCCCGTGCTGCTTTATCTTTCGGTTGATCGTCGCGCGCCCAATCCCTAGGAAACGGGCCGCCTGAGTCACATTCCAGTTTGTGCTGCTTAGTGCATCCAAAAGCATCTGTCTTTCATCATAGTTTGGCGGTCGACACGGATGGACCTGGCCCGGCATCCGATGACGATGCCGTGTCTGATGGGCAATCTTCGCGAAGAAGGGTTCGAGCTCCAGAGGTGAAATACGTGTTCCGTTTCCTTCTAGCAAAGCCTGATGTAACGCGTTGCGTAGCTCCCTGACATTGCCCGGCCAGTCATGCTGCGCAAGCATGTCGTGCGCGCCTTCCGTAATCTGGACTTTTTTTCCGGCAATTCGAGACCCCAGCCGCTGGGCCAATTCCGTCATGCCTTCTCGCTCTCTTAAGGGAGGTAGTTCCACGACGGTCCCAGCCAGCAGATAGTAAAGGTCTTCCCTGAACCGCCCCTCTTGGACCGCGTCTATCAGGTTGTTCCGGCTTATAGCTACGATTCTCAATCCGGGTTCCGCTCGTTGTATGTCCAACGGCTTGGATTCCTGTTCAAATGTTTCCAACAGCGCGCGCAATCCCGATTGCGCGAACTCTGGCAGCTCGCCCACGTTGTCTAAAGCCAGTGTCATGCTCTGCCCCTCAGAACTGAAGGCTGCAACGACGCGCGCTTGACTGTAGAGGTTTTGCACATAGTCACGATTGACTGGCGAATCCCAGATTGAGGCGCAATCCAATGTTACGATCTGTTCATGCCTGAGGCCGAGAGCACCGCCGACTGCGCCAAAGAGCGCAGATTTCCCTGTTCCCGACTCCCCTTCGATAAGGACAGGCGCAGCGCGTCTGATGTGAGACTCCGCCCGCGCGCAAACCTTAGCCATATCGCTGCTACCGCAGCATAGATCAGACAACGTGAGACCTGACGCGAGGCGGTCATCGTTCCAAGAAGGGCGTTGGTTGATTGGCTGCCAGCCGGGCGTGTATTGTATGCCTTTATCGGGCCTGCGGACAGTGTAGATCAATCCTGATTGGTTGTCCGGGCCGACGCTCACCAAACGAGATGGCAAAGACTTGGATGTATCGGGAGCACTGCCAAAGACACCGTCGAATTCCTGCCCGCACAGATTGGTGTTGGTCGGGACGCCAGAGAGTTCGGTTGCCGAAATCGTACTCCCGAGAATAACACCTTGTTCGTCCACTGCCACCAGACCTTCGCGCCGCAACAGATCACCCGATCCGGCCGAGGCAACGTTCACGATAGTATGTTCGGCGTATTTGTCTTCGAATAGTCTGTTCTGAATCCTACCGACGGCTGTCAGTAGCAGTTTCTTGGCAATTAGGTAGTCTGTTGGACTGCCATGGTCGAATGTAGATAGACTCGCTGCGCCAATCGTCTTGTTGTCTGCATCAAGAATGGGGACTGCCGTGCATGCAAAAGCGGTCAGGCTGGTGTGAAAATGCTGCGTCCCGCGGATGGTAACGGCATCACCGGCTCCCATCGCCACGGAAACACCGTTTGTACCGGCAATACGTTCATCCCAGCACGATCCTAGTCCAATACCGTTCGCCTCAAAAGCCTCACGGGTCGCAGACGGGCTTTCAAATCGCACGACGATGCCATCTGCATCGGTGACGACAAGGCAATGCCCGGCGTCCATACCCAGCATTGACAATTCCGTAAAAACTCCGAGCCTTCCCCCACTGCGGTCGACAAATTCGTCAAGTCTTGGAGCGACTTCGGATGCCTGCAGTCGCAAAACTGGCTTCGCGGTTGCCCTTGCCAAGCCGTGTTTCAGTTCGCATCGCTCCCAAGATGCTTTGATCGTATCCTCGAGAGGCCGATTTTGCGCTAGCCCACCCATGTTGTCGTCCTCCCACTGTACATTAACGTAATTCCGAGCGCGCGTCATCTTTGGAACAACGAAGACTGATTGCAGTCATTGCAGCATCAGTGCTCCGGCTTCAGGTACCATTCATTACGAATAAGGGCAGCAGCCCAATCCTAGCTTTTGCCCGACCGGTTTGTTTATGAGCTACCAGTTGCCAGGCGAGAAGCATCTTCCCTATGAACCAATGGGCGATTGCGCACTTCCGGCTCTGACGAGCCGCCCAATCGCCACGAGCATGTGGGCGGTGCATCGTACTTTACACCACTGCTGCAATCTCAACGCGGAGGCAAAGGGGATGTCTAGTGCCCAGGTATTTGAACTATTGCATGCCCTGCGTTTGCCAGGTGTTCGAGAAGAGTTGGAACATCAGTTGCAGCACGCAAAGTACTCGGAGATGCCCTTAAAAGACCGGCTTTTGCGAGGGCTGCAGGCAGAGACCGAACGCCGGTACAATAACAAGATCGACCGTTTGATTAAGGCCGGACGCTTCAAGAATTAAGCAGAACCAGAAGAAATCAATTACCGACAAGATCGAAATCTCGACAAATCGGAGGTTTTGGCGTTGCTGAAATGCGATTGGATTAAGAGGCGTCAGAACATCCTTGCCTCGGCCGCGTCAGGTACTGGCAAAACAGGGCTGGCCCGTGCATTGGGTGTCTCGGCCGTCAGGCATGAGATAGGAGTGTGCTATGTTCGCGCCAGTCGTCTAGTGGAAGAGGTGACGTACGCGCGGGTGGATGGTAGCATCGCAAAATTCAGGGCCAAGCTTTCCCGATTGGAGCTACTGATCATTGATGACTTCTCACTGAGCCCAATGAAGAAACAGGAGCTAAATGATCTTTTCGAAATTATTGAGGACCGCTCGGTCCAAAGTTCTACGATTATGATCGCCCAGGGATCCCCCCAAGAATGGTATGATTACATCGGTGATCCATTGTTGGCCGATGCGTTCATGGACCTTACTAGAAGCAACTCTCACGATCTTCTGCTAGAAGGCAAATCGATGCGCTGATCTTTGATAGCGCAGTCTTAATAGGATCGCGCGGTCAATTGGTTGAAACGGCACTGTTCAATCCAATGGGATTCTGCAGAGTAGTGTGCTGGTAAAAATATATGCTTTGACATCATTTGGGCAACCGGTCGTAAAAACACATGACAGAAGCAGTGGCTTTGTCCGCAACTTGGCCGTTGGCAAGCTGACGACCACCGAACTTTACGCTTTACCCTCGATGGCAACAGTTGAAAATCGATTAGCATATTAGTTGATTGCCAACATGACCCATCGCAGCACTGGTTGCAGCGTGGACAATAGTGAGCGGCTCTGCGCAAGTTCGCCTCATGCGCATAAACGCTTGTTAGGCCGGATTAGAATTCACTATCCGCGCAAGACACAAACAGCCAGGGTCAGGTCTGGTCCATCGGCTCAAAACTAAAAGAATAGGAATGATCCTGAAACTTGGTAACACTAGTCTTCAACAGCGTATCAAGACCTTCACGGGCTGTTTGATTGTTAAACGCCAGACAAAACGTGGAGACGTCAATGCCATGGGTGCCGAGCAAGGCCCTCAAGGTGTTGTTGGGCTGGGCCCGACCTGCCAGGAGCTTTAATTTGATTTTGCCGTCAACTTCTTTAGCCATTTTTGCGATTTCCACCTCCAGTTTTCAGGTTAGGCAAGCGTATAGAAACCCTGTAGCGATGCAATGCTAAGGTGTGACCTATCGCCATTGCCGGGCACATCAAGCACGCAGGGAAGGTCTGGATTATCCGCGTCTTCCCTGTTCATGCGGCGTACAGCGAATGTCGATCCATGCCAGACCGGCCCTTGGTGCAAATCGCGGCGAAGGTGTCGGAAGGGCCCATTTTGACCGATGCTGCACATGAACAAATCGAAGCGATGTGCCGAAAGCCAACATTGGCCGCTGACAAGGCCGACCCAATGCGGCGTCCGATCGCTGCGATCGCAGTCCAAATTGCGGACATTGGCTAGAGTCGCGAACTTTCTAAAGCTACGAACTCACATATCGTCGGCAAACCAACCCAGGTTACAACAATAAAAATCGCCAAATTCCTTAGAGGCTAAACGGTCAACCTTCAAAAGAGGTTTTGCGCTGGTTTCAATCTATGCGCAGCCAGGTGATACCGTTTTGGTGGAAAAAATCGGAGCGCGTGTAACCGGGCTTCTGACCGATTTGCCATTCCTTCAATATTCTGAAGCTTTGCGCTGTAGACTGGTTCTGCGAGTTCTTTGAGGCCCGGTCTCCTAGCTATCGCTGCCTTTGTAAAGCTTCCCATTTTTTTATCCTGATTTGGGATCGTCGGCGTCCCGTTCGGACGACAGCGTTTCAGAACCTTCCGACCGATCTTCTTGATCCATCATGTAGTCCGGAGATCCATAAGGCGGATAGGAAAGCGTTCCGTCGAACGTTTTGAGGTCCGAAGGCG
>JBCDBQ010000051.1:0-20503 GCA_039183375.1 Pseudomonadota bacterium | reverse complement strand
GCCGTAGTCGGCCAGGTGCCGTCGGCCCAGGGCCAAGGACAACGCGACGATCTTCAGCAAACGATCAGGCTGGGCATCCGTGCTCATAACAAGCATTGGAGCGCGGACGCGACGTCGTGTCAAATGATTTCAACAGAGCAGGTAAGAGTCAAGAGGGCGCGAAAGCAATTATTGATGCCGAAGGATTGATCGAGCACGTACATGTTGCCGAGCAGGAAGGTCGCGGCACACCAGGTGTCAATGGCGAAGACTTTAAGCCATATCTGGCCGCGCTCAAGAAAATTGATTACAGAGGCGCTGTGACAATTGAAGCGAAGTGGAAGCCAGAAAACCTTGAGGCAGGGTTCACGACACTCAGACAGCAATGGGAAGAGGCATAAAGTGCCTCAGGATAGCGCATCATTCACTGCCGTGGAGAGGTTATTTCACCAGACGTTCGCTACGAGAAATTGCATACAGCGTCTACTGTGCTACAAATATACTTGAGAGTTCCACGGGACAATCAAGCACATATCTGAAACGAGAGTACCCACATGACAGACCAAACCCGACGTACATTCCTAGCTACTTCTGCCATTGGCGCGGCTGCTATTACGTCCCTCAAAGCCGGCGATGCACAAGCTGATGGCCATGCTGTAGGAGATGACGTTAACTTTTCAGAGCCAGGGGTAGATGCTAAGTTTGAGGCTCCTTATGGCGAGCCGTTGTTCAAGATCAGCGTTGCGCAATGGTCTTTAAACAAGCTATTCTGGGATAAGAAGCTCGATAATCGTGACTACGGCAAGTATGTTCGAGAGCAGTTCAATCTCGATGCGGTCGAATGGGTCAATCAGTTCTTCAAGGACAAAGCGGGCGACTATGGCTATCTCCGTGGCATGAAGCAGCGATGCGATGATGCAGGAGTCAAGACGCTTCTCATCATGGTCGACGGCGAGGGCCAGCTCGGCCACCCCGACTCGGCGCAACGCCGAAAGACGGTTGAAAACCACATGAAATGGGTTGTTGCCAGCAAGCTGCTTGGTGGTCACTCGATCCGTGTGAATGCTGGAAGCAAAGGTTCTTGGGAAGAACAGCGGAAGCTCGCTGCCGATGGCCTGCATCAGCTCACCAGGTTTGCTCGTACCTTCGACATCAATGTCATCGTTGAGAACCATGGAGGCCTGTCCTCGAATGGGAAATGGCTAGCGGAGGTGATGGCAGAGGTTGGGCTTCCGGAGTGCGGGACATTGCCGGACTTCGGCAACTTCAATCTTGGTGCCGGGAAACAGTACGACAAGTACAAGGGTGTCCATGAGTTGATGCCATATGCAAAGGCCGTCAGCGCTAAGTGTTTCAATTTCAATGAAGACGGCAGCCACAAAGAATTCGACTTTGCACGCATGATGCGAATTGTCCTCGGCCATGGGTACCGCGGTTATGTCGGTGTCGAATACGAGGGCAAGGGCGACAGAACGGCTGGCGTTCAGGCTGGGGCTGATTTGCTGAGAAAGCTACAAGTAGAACTACAAGCCTAGGCAGCGGTTCTGGTTGCACACGCGGCCCCATGTATGACGAGTATTTTCTGCCGTAGAGTGTGAAAATAGATAAAAACGTCATAAAACGACTTGCTTTTATCCGATTTAAGCGGCCCCCAATGCGACTTCGGAGGCTAGTATTTAGCCTAATGTCATAGAAGAGTGTCTCTTGCACTCTCAACATCTTTAACCAAGTTTTTGTTCTCCTGGGAGGTTTGGACATGAACTCTGCACCCAAACTTGTCCGCGGCTTCACGCTCATCGAGCTACTCGTCGTCATCAGCATCATCGCGTTGCTGATTTCCATTCTGCTGCCCGCACTGAGTGCCGCCAGAGAGTCCGGCCGCAACTCCGCATGTCTTTCGAATCTCCGTCAGGCAGGTATCGCGACCGCGGGATTCCAGACTGAGAACAAAGGCTACTTCCCGTATTCGACGTATAACCCGGGTGCACCTGAGCCCTGGCTTGATTTTGGCGTGGTGCTTAGTGCCTATATGCAGAATGAAACACCGAAGGCTTTATTTGCCGGTCCTGACGGGAATGCAGGTTTGGTCCAGACCGGCGACTCGTTCCTTTGCCCCTCCGCTGCTGTGAATTCCGGTAACAGGCATTACGGCACGCTCCCACTTCTCTATGCCGATTACGGCCGGGTTGTTGAAACTCGCAAATGGAAACGCGTCAATCGGCTCAAGATTGATGACCTCAAACGTACATCTGAGATTATCTCAATGTTTGATGCCCCTCAGCGTCTCGAGATATCTCCGTCGGATGTCAACTATGGCAACTCGCGACCTGGTTTAAACAATGCGTTTACCGATCAGAAGGTCTATGAGATGCAGGCCGGCCCTGTCTTTCACAACTACTACAACCCAGCCGCAGCTGACAACGATGAGCCGATTACCGCACCGCCAAATGTTGACTACACGGGGGGGGCAGGCACGTTTACCCAGCAGTACATGCTTCGCTTCCGGCATGGTGGAAGTGGCGTCTCCGGTAACGGACTGTACACCGATGGTCACGCCTCCTCTCACAATATCCAGGGAGGCGTTCTGAAACGGAATCTTCGCCCCGACGGGCCTTGAGTTCGTGTGGCTATTGACGGTGATACTTATAGAAAGATCGCCGTTTTGTCCGGTGTGTCCAACGAAAGGTTTGAGAAGACATGAAGTGCCTGCACCTAGTTTTGGCCACAATGATGCTGCTTGGCTGTACATTGCCTCATGAGGCCACGGCGGCAGATGCAGGCAAGCCCAATATCGTTTTCATCCTCGCTGATGACCTGGGTAATGGTGATCTGGGGTTTAGAGGTTCGGAGCTTGCGAAGACTCCCCATCTCGACAGCTTTGCAAAGCAAGGGCACGTCTTCTCGAATGCCTATGCACCCTCGCCCCAATGCTCGCCAACACGCGGCGCGATTCTGACCGGCCAGTACCCCGCGCGATTTCATATCACGACCTGGATCGGCGGCAACAAGGCGACGGAATACAAGGGACTCAAACTACCACGCCAGAAGACGAGTCTTCCGAAAGACACGTTTACGATGGCTAAGTATCTACAGGCATCGGGTTACGAGACCGCTCAGATCGGCAAGTGGCACCTTGGCGGCGACCCAAAGGGGCCTAAGCAATTCGGGTTTGATCACACGATCGGCTTTGCCAAGGGCGCGGGGCCCGGCAAGGGGCTGGACTGGTTCGGCCCATACCCCAATATCCCGGACCTCGACGGCCCGCCGGAAGAGTACATCACGGATCGCCTCACCACTGAGGCGGTTGAGTTCATCAACACGGAACGAGACAAGCCCTTCTTCCTGATGTTCCAGCATTTCGATGTGCATGCACCGATCGTCGCCCCACCCAGTGATGTCCAGCGGTATGTCGACGCCGGCCGACCCAAGGATGAGGGCAAGTTGAACGCGACTTACCTGGCGATGGTCGAGCAGGTGGACTCCAGCTTCGGCCGCATCATCGGGGCCTTGAAGTCAAAAGGGCTGTACGACAACACCATCGTCATCTTCTTCTCCGACAACGGGGCGACTTCATGGCACGGTCGAAACAACCCCTTACGAGGTGGTAAGAAAGACTTCTATGAGGGCGGCATCCGTGTGCCGATGCTGATGCACGTGCCCGGCCTAACAGACGCGCATCACACCCATGAAGTGCCTGTGAATGGCATCGACTTCCTGCCCACGCTTGTGGAGTTAACAGGCGGCGACCTCAATCAGATCCAGTCGCCGCTAGACGGTATCAGCCTCGTTCCGATCCTGAAGGGGGGTGAGACATTGGAGCGAGAGAACCTCTTCTGGCACCACCCTGCGCTTTCCCGTGACTACAAAGACATCCCGCCCCTTAGTGTTGTTCGCCAGGGCGACTGGAAGCTGATTGATTTCAACGGCTCGTTTCGAGAGGACGAGTTGTACAACCTGAAAGAAGACCCCGGTGAGCAAACCAACCTGCTGACTCAGTACCCTGACAAAGCAGCAGAGCTGCGTGCGCTTATCCAGAATCACCTAAAAGCGGTAGGCGCTCAGATGGTGGTTGATCCGTCTGGTTCGCCTGAGTAAACGAGTGAATTAATGAACGCTGACCTATGTCACAAATCGGAGACTTGTTTACCTGTATCGATGGTGCATTTATACCTTTAAGGGGTATTATTGGACTATTGATGTGGAGGAACCTTTCTTTGTTCGCTCGAAAGAGTATCAAATCGCCCCCGACACCTGCTTATTTTACTAGGAGACTTGGAATGTTTAATCGCAAAATAGCCTGTTTGGCAGCCGCATCTTTGGCCACATCTTGGACCGTAACGGCGGCACCAATTTACGAAGAGAATTTTGATCCGGCACCCTCTACATCTAAAGGGTTCGCTTCAGATATTCTATTTGATTCGTCTGCTTATACACTCGGATCTGGAGCTTGGTTGTTGGGGGGTAATGCTACGACAGGTTCCTTCATCGTGCCTACTGGTGGATCCGAAGGTAACGCATTGCAACCAAATACCCGCAGTAATCAGGGCTTCAACTCTCGCTTTGGAATGACATTTATTGATGCCGCAGACTTTGGTGGCGCAGGTACCTACACCTTAAGTTTTGATATGGTCGGGGATACGGCTGGTGGAAATGCTCAGCTATATGTGGCGACCGCCAAAGGCTTTGGCGGGCCTGTTAATGCCATAACGGCCGACTATGCTGGTACCGCATCATCTGGAGTGGCGAATGCCGGGACATATGGCATCTTCCCCGCCGGTGGTTCCGCTGCTACGACTCAGACCCTCATCGATGAGACGATCCCGTTTTCGACTACGGGTACACTGACCCGCGATTTTACCCTCGACGGTACCGAGGGTGCGGTCGCCATTGCATTTGGCACGGTCAACTCCAATGTACTGTTCGACAACATCTCCATCGTCCCCGAGCCATCGAGCCTCGCGCTCCTGGGCCTTGGTGCATTGGTCATTGGCCGTCGTCGACGCTGATAGCTGTTATCCGCAAAACATCTTGACTAATAACAGGCGATTGATCTGAGATCGACTTGTGTGGATTGTGCAGGGAGAACGTCCTGTTGTGGTTGTACCATCGTCATTTAGTAATTCCCGAGTAATTCAGATAGCCCGAAGCGATCAAGGTAAGAATGTATGAAGACCCATAGGTATATCCAACATGTACTGAATATCCTTGTTGCGAGTTTGGTGTGTTGCACGGTTTACGCCGATAAGCCCAATCTTATCGTTATCACAATGGACGACATGAACTGGGACTCGATGGGGGCCTATGGCTCACCCATCGAAAATATCACGCCGCACATGGACCAGATGGCCGCTGAAGGTATGCGCTTCGAGCACGCCTATATGGTTGCCGCGTCTTGTGTACCCTCAAGAAACGCCTTGATGTCCGGCAGGCATTCGAATGTCAGCGGGGTGATGGGTTTCTACAACGTCGAGTCGGGGCATTTCCAAACGCTTCCGGAGGTGCTTCGTTCTAACGGCTACTACACAGCTGTCGTACATAAACCCCGCGACTCGAGTCTGAATGATGATTACGACGACTTCTGGGACTACCACCGGACCATCCCGGCCGACGACAAGCGCAACGCGCCGAAGGTCGGGCAAGAGATCTCGACATTCATCGCTGAGGCTAAGAAGAGCAATAAGCCATTCTTCTGCGTGATAAACATCGCGGACCCGCACCAGCCTTTCTTCGGCGGACCGAAGCAGGATCAGGGCGGCAGCTTTGTCCCACCGACCAAGATCTACACAGCGGATGAAATCGAAGTCCCCGCTTTTTTGCCGGATGTGCCCAAGATCCGCAAGGAAATGACAGACTATTACAACTCCGTTAAGCGCGGCGACGACTGTGTTGGTGCGGTTGTGGAGGCGCTTAAGCGCGAGGGTGTCTACGACGATGCGGTCGTGATGTTCCTGTCCGACCACGGGATGCCACTGCCTTACGCCAAGGGCTCTTTGTTCCGGGAAGGCCTGCGTTCACCATGGGTGGTGCGTTGGCCAGGCAAGGTCAAGGCCGGCCGGGTGGAATCGGACCAGATCATCTCTGCGGTCGACCTGATGCCGACGCTTCTTGACATTGCCGATGCGCCTGTTCCAAAGGGTGTTCAGGGACAGAGCTTTTTGCCCGTAATCGAAGGCAAGCAGCACGAGGGCAGAGAGTACGTCTTCGCACAATACAACGAGAATGCGGGCGGGCTGATGTTCCCGACACGCAGTATTCAGAACAAGCGTTACAATTACATCTTCAGTCCGTGGTCTGATGGTTCAACAGAGTTTGTGACCGCTTCAACCTGGACCGCAGCGTATGGGACCATGAAACGTCTTTCGGAAACCGACGCAGCGATTCGCAAGCGCTTTCAGCATTGGGTCTACCGAAGTGTGGAAGAACTTTACGACCATGAGAAAGACCCGCATGCCTTGAACAACGTGATCGATGACCCGGCATATGCAGATGTTGTAAAACAGATGCGGTCCGAAATGGAGACATGGATGCGCGGCTCAGACGACTACGTGCTTGAAGCGTTCCTCAAGCGGAATGATGCGGCTTTCTTAAAACAATGGATGGCGGAGCAGGACGCCGAGGCAGTTAAACGTGCCGAGACGCTTCAGTGGAAGCGTTACAAGAATCGCTCAGGAGGAACGGGTAAGCGTACAGATCGCTACGTGCCACGTGCAGATTGATAAATCTCACTTGGCTATCAAGCATTCTGTAGGACCCGGGATTCTGAACGCCCGCCGATCATCTCCATGAGATGATGACTACTCAATAACTACTCGATTTTGTGGCGCTTGCGGTAGGCCGAGGGTGTTTCTCCGGTCATTGACACAAACACTTTCGCCATACGATCGCCCGAAGTGAAGCCGGACTCCCAGGCAATGACATCGATCTTCATTGGCGGCGATTGTGTCAGTAACCGTTGAGCGTGTTCGACCCGCCGGCGTTTAATTTCTTGGCTGATGGTCCTGCCAACATGTTTCTGGAACGCATCGTGCAGACGCCGGCTGGACATCGGTATCGCTTCCGCGACGTCTCCAGCTGTTAGTTGCTCTTTGAAGTGGTTCCAGATGAGCTTTAGTGCGGCCGCGACTTTTGGATGATCGATGGCAAGGATATCGGTACTGACCCGGGTAAAGACTTCTCTTGGCTTGATCAGCGTCTGTTCCGGAACTTGCTCGCCATCCATCAGCTGATCTAGCAAGGAGGCCGCTTCATATCCTTGCTTTTGTTGATCATCATCAATACTTGAGAGTGGAACGGGAGCAAACTCACATCGCAATAAATCATTGTCAACACCCAGAACCGCGACTTGGTCGGGTACTTTTAAGCCCGCCACATCACAGCCTTCAATAATTTCAATCGCCCGGTCATCGTATTCAGCGAAGACGGCGATCGGCTTGGGGAGTTGATTCAGCCGTTCCGCCATCCAGTCGTAGTAGGATGGCTTATGGATAAGGCCAAATTCTCCGACATGCGATAAGCCATTGATGGTGTGCAGTTCATAGCCGCCGCGTTGTACATGTTCACGGAAGCCATCTAGACGCAGTTGTTCTCCGGGCCCGCCCGATCGGCTGTAGTAAGCGAAATGCCTGAAGCCACGAGCATAGAAATGCTCGTAGGCGATTCGCCCGAGTTCTTGATTGTTCGGGTGGACGCGCGGGATACCCGGCGCGGTCACCGGCCCGATACTGACGGTTGGGATCTTCCAGGACATCACCATGTCGTCGACGCTGCGGTCCATTCCCAGAACGCAAATCACGCCGTCACCCCGCCAGTCTTCGGGCAGCCGTGAGACACGCCCCATCTCAATATTGAGTCGCCATCGGTTCTTACGCGCATAGGCGGCGACACCATGATGCAATTCGCGCGCATACCAACCTAGCGCCAGAAGGACTTGCCTCTTGGGGCCACTGTCGGCGAGGAATGATGGCTGTTTTGAGGCCAAGACGGCATCCTCTAAGCAAGGAGCGGTGGGGGAAATGAGTCGGGTATTTCTCGTACTTTTAGGCGATTATTTTACATATATTACCCCAAAATTTTGACTTTTCAATTGGATAGTATCCATGGCGTCATAAAAAAGATGTCGATTGGCTAAAAAACGAGATCGAAATATGGTCTTTCCTGTTAATCTTCATAAGGCACATACCAGTAGGCATGAGTGATGTGCTTATGGTCAGTCTCGTGGCACGGCAATCTCTTACTTGTTCAACACAAAGCTGGGCCAATTCATCCATCTTTGATCTGCACATGCCCTGGCTTGTGTGCTCTCTGCCCCTCTATGAAGTCGACTATTGTCATCTCCGCGTTGCTGCTTGCTGTGTCGTATCTTGCGATCAGAGCGACGTATCCTGAATCATCGAGCGATGTGCCATTGATGTACTGGGTGACGGACCCTGCTCCGGCTAGAGAAGAGCAGATCTCCAGATTTCACCAATGGCTCGTTAAGCATGGGCATATTGATGGCGATGGTGGCCCCGCGTTGAAACTCGCATTAGATGTCAACAACAACAGCGATCAGAGCAAGCTCATCATTCAAGGTGTCTCAGGGGTAGCCAGCGAACTCTTTGATGTGATCGGTGGCGGTGAGATGCGATTATGCCAGCAGATAGGGTTGCTAAGGGATGTCACCGATTCGGCATCAGACAGAGGTTTTGCTCCTTCAGCCACATGGCAGCCTTTGGAACCGGAGATCTCGTTGGGTGGTCGTCAATACTGCTTCCCACGGAATGCCGCTGTCAGGATGTTGTGGGTCAATACTGAAGTCTTTGAAGAACTGGGTATTCAGGCTCCTAATCGCCGCTGGACATTTGATGAGTTCGAGACGATCGGTCGAGAGTTTGTCGCGAAGGCGAATGTTGAGGGCGAACGTCAGACGGTCTTTTTTGCTGACAGTATCCCAATCGAGAGCATGCACCGAAGCCTTGGTCTGTCGGTCTTTAACGAGACTTTGACTGCATGTGACCTTGACGACCCACGATACGTGGAAGTACTGAAGCGATTACATCGCTGGGTTTACGAGGACAACTTGATCCCAACACCGAGCCAGCAATCATCGATGCAGGGCGAAGCGGTCTGGGGCGGCGCGGGGCCACAACTGTTTGTCAAGGGGCGCTATGGCCTGCTTTTTTCTGGCCGGTACATGGTGATGCAGTACCGCCGGATGGATACGCCACGGCTCGCTGTGGTTGAGCTGCCCCACGGCGGATTCCCGAACCATCGGGCAAGTGTGGCCGCAACCGCGGTGTACGAAGGGGCGGATCAGCCCGAACTCGCGGAATTGTTCCTGGCTTACCTGGCAAGCCCTGAGTACAACATGCAGATCGTTGAATCCGGTGATGCGCTGCCGCCCTTGCCAGCCTATACAGAGCAAGAAGAGTTTCTTCGTCCAGCGAAGTATCCCAATGAATGGGGATGTCATGAAGTCTTTGCGCAAACGATGAATACCAATGCGATCGGCGGGGTTTACAGCCCGTATATCCTCCAGCCTGTCGTTGAGCGGATGCTTGAAGACTGGCAGCAAGAGTATGACAATGGTTTGTGCTCGCCAGAAGCTGCCGCTAAAGAAACGAAACGATCGATTGACCTGCGCATATCACAGAATATTGAGCGTAATCCCGCCCTGCGGTCACAATTCGATGCGGCGGTAGAACGGCAGACATTGATTGATCAGCGGATCAAGGAAGGCAGGCCCATACCGATCGAATGGATCGATAATCCGTTTTATCGGAGGTACTACGCCAGTATTGGCATGATCGAAGACGATCAGTCGGGGGGTAGTCTTGAGTAGTAATAAGCACTACAAGTCCCGCGACATGCTTAAGGGTCTGTTGTTCATATCACCCAATTTGATTGGTGTGATGATCTTTGTCATCGTTCCGGTCGTGTTTAGCCTCACGATGGCTTTTACCGACTGGGACCTCAAACTACACAATCAATTTA
Organism: Pseudomonadota bacterium; assembly: GCA_039183375.1. GTDB lineage: Bacteria > Pseudomonadota > Alphaproteobacteria > Rhizobiales > Hyphomicrobiaceae > Tectiglobus. The sequence continues at coordinate 10,552 of JBCDBQ010000051.1, read as the reverse complement.
ACGAAAAAAATCCTTCATTCGTGGGGTTTGATAATTTCGTTACATTATTTACCGAAGGCCGTTTTTTTAGGTACTTGGGTAACACGCTTTACTTCATGATGGGCATACCCGTTAGTATCGCGGGCTCACTGCTCGTCGCATTGATGCTGAGCGACGAGCCGAAGAGCGCGAAGGGTAGACGGCGGGTTTTTCTTCTCGCGGGTGCCGGAGTGGTGTTTAGTGCGATACTGCTTGTCATGGCAGGTCTTCAGGGCACGGCCATGACCATTTTGCTTGTGGGTGTTGCCGGCTGTGTGATGATGGGCGGTATGGCGGGCGGCACGACGGTGTATCGAACGATTTTTTATACACCTCACTTTGTTGCTGGCGTAGCGACGTTCATCCTGTGGAAGAAGCTGTATGACCCGCAAGTCGGCCCGATCAATGCCGCCTTGCGCCCCATCCTCGACTCACTGGCATATGTCGTCGAAAGCGTTCCGGCTCCATTGTTTCAGGTGCTCATGGGTTTGGTACTGCTCAGCACGATGCTGATGGCCTGGTGGCTATGGTCGAAGTTACGCCGAGACTATCTAGATGGTGAAATAGGTACGCTGTCCATCGCATTCAGCGCGCTTTTACCCTGTATCCCTGTTACGGTCGTTCTTTCCTATGGGAATTGGGGTCCGTGGCTCTGGGTACTGATTGGTCTCGGTGTGCTCTTTGTCGCGATTGAGATATCACGGTTTCTTAAGGCAGAGAGCCACTTCAAGACGACCGCGTTTAATGGCTTTGGTGGCGCATTCATGTTGGCTGCTGGTGTATTGACCGGCATGTTTATCTTGTTTGGTCTGTCGGCAATCATTGGCAACCTGCCAGCGTGGGTGGCAGGGTCTGCGCCTACCGATAGCGCCGGGCTCGAGCCACCCGACTGGCTCAACCAATATGCATGGGCCAAGCCAGCACTGATGATTATGGGTTTCTGGGCAGCGATTGGTTCGAACAACATGTTGCTCTACCTGGCAGCCCTGTCGGGCGTTCCGCCGCAGCTTCACGAAGCGGCCAGCATTGATGGTGCCAGCCGGTTTGCCAAGTTCTGGCATGTGACCTGGCCGCAGCTTGCACCGACAACGTTCTTCATTGTCGTGATGGCAACTATTTATGGGCTCCAGGGCGGCTTTGAGATGGCGCACACCATGACCAGAGGTGGTCCCGCTGGATCAACGACGACGCTGAGTTACTTCATTTATACCGAGGGCTTTGAGACGGGACGATTTGGATTCACCTCGGCGGTGGCTTGGGCCCTGTTCGTGTTGGTCTTTGGGATAACGCTCTTCAATTGGACTTTTGGCAATCGTTATGTCAACGACTAAAGCAACAAAGCCTGCTAAAGGTAAGCGATGGCTGCTCCCCGGAGCGAGCTACCATATCGTATTGACCGTCATCGGCTTCACGCTTGTCCTGCCATTTGTATGGATGCTTCTTACAAGCCTAAAGGGGATTGGTGACGTAGGCAGTGAGAGCTGGCTGCCGGGTGAAGATGGGTGGCAGTTTGCCAACTACATCCAAGTGTTCCGCGAGATTCCTTTCGCGCGATATATGGTCAATAGCCTCTTTGTCGCATCCGCGGTGACGTTTCTGCAAGTCTTCACCAGTTCGCTTGCGGCGTATGGCTTCTCCCGGCTTCATTGGCGAGGCCGTGATCTGATCTTTGTCCTCTACTTATCCACCATGATGTTGCCGGGACTTGTGCTGACGATCCCCAATTATCAAATCATGATTGAACTGGGTCTTGTTGACACCATGGCGGGTTTAATCCTGCCGGGCGCGTTTTCGGTATTCGGCACTTTTCTATTGCGTCAATTCATGCTCACGATCCCCTCTGCGCTGGATGAGGCGGCTGCAATCGACGGGGCGAGCCACTGGCGGATCTACCTCGACATCATCTTGCCGCTATCCCGCCCAGGCCTAGTGGCATTAACCATTTTTACGTTTATGGGTAATTACAACAGCTTCTTCTGGCCGCTTGTGATGGTGAAGAGCCAGCATCTCTACACATTGCCTATTGGCTTACTGGCTTTCGACTCTACAGCCGGGCAGCAAACCAACTTGCTGATGGCAGCTGTCACGATGAGTGTGGTGCCCATGGTGATCCTGTTTGTCATCCTGCAGAAGCAGATTGTCAAAGGAATTCAGCTTGGAGCAATCAAGGGGTAGTCGCTGTCTACGGGCTGATACATGCACACCTTTTCCCTTCCATACAGTCCAGGGCGTCATATATAGGAGAAAAGACGTCTAAATATGATCTTTATTTATGACGTTTATGTGTCATAATTCTCAAGCTCAACTTATCAGCCAATGATCCTTAGGAGTTCTGTGATGAGCATCACCAATACCTCAATCACTACTGTCGAGAAGGCGAGTTTCGATAGCTCGCACTACGCGGCGCCGGTCCAGTTCCAACGCTACGCAGGTAATCCCGTGCTTGGACCCAAGCCTGAGAATGAGTGGGAAGCCAAGGTCGCTACCAATCCGGCTGCATGGCTTGATGACGATGGAACCGTTCGCATGCTCTACCGTGCCGCTGGGCATGATGAACAGCATAAGGTCTATTTTGGTCTTGCAGAAAGTACCGACGGACTCAATTTCAAGCGTTTGTATGACCAGCCCGTCTTCAGCCCAAGCGAAGATGGCTTTGATGCGGGTTGTGTTGAAGACCCACGAGTGATCAAAATCGGTGAATTTTATTATGTCACGTACGCAGTAAGAGCCCAGCCTCCTGGTCAGTACTGGCTTGGCGATGATGCCCCATGGAAACGCGACCCCTTGTCTCCTGAAGCTCCTATTGCGCTCCGGGAGAACTACACGGTAACTGGCTTAGCGATGACCAGAGACTTTAAGACCTGGTTCCGCGCAGGCCCTTTGACCGACCGCAGTGTGGATGACCGTGATGTGATGCTGTTTCCAGAGGCCATCAATGATCGCTGGTACATGATTCACCGACCCATGCAGTGGACTGGAGCCGCGTATGGCACCGAGCACCCTGCGATATGGATCAGTCATGGCGAAGATATGCTCGCGATGCGAGAGAGCCACTTGCTGGCCAAGGCGGAGTTCGCGTGGGAATGTAAGGTCGGTGGCAACACGCCTCCAATGAAGACGGAGCATGGTTGGCTCACGCTTTATCACGGAGTTGGCCCAGACAAGAAATACCGTCTCGGAGCGCTTTTGCTTGACCTCGAAGACCCTACGATTGTCCGCTATCGCAGCGAGGGATGGCTGCTAGAGCCTGCCGAGGATTACGAGAACGAAGGCTACTACAAGGGCGTTGTCTTCCCCTGTGGCAAACTGCTGAAAGATGGCAAGTTGTTTACCTATTATGGCGGTGGTGACAAGGTTGTTGGCGTAGCGACATGCGATTTTGAAGAGCTCATGAGCTATCTCAAGACCTGCCCCGTGATGCCTAGTTAATGCTTACCTGGCTTACGCGACGCATGGAGATCAATGGTTTGCGGCGAACAAACACTCAATGCTTGTCGTTCGCGTGGTCCCTCATAGCCCCGATTGCATGTGCTGTCCTATTACTCGGGCATGCCTGCTTTGCAGAACCGAAAGCGATGGCAGAGAACGCGAGCTATCGAATTGCAATACTCCAGGATGACCTGCCCGGCTTCGATCAAGAGCGGGTCGTTCATGTACAAGCTCTGCTAATAAAAGCAGGCTTCAAAGTAACGACGCTGAATACAGCACAGCTTTCAGATCCTCAAGCGTTTAATCAATCACGTTTTGATTTATTAATGCTGACGAGCAGTTCGGTTTTCCCGGCTGAGGCAATCGATAATCTTGTGGCCTTTCTGGAAAAGGGAGGCGACATGTCATTGCTGGGGGCGCGTCCATTTGGTCATCTCGTGATGCGGCATGCAAATGAGTGGAAAGACTTTGAGGCGATGCGCGCTCAACTGTCGTCCAGTCAAGACCTTCAGACATTACCGCTGTTTGAGAGCATCGACCCCAAAGATTGGAAACGTCAGTCAAGCAACCCGAAAGCAAGTAGCAAGCTCACCGAGACGCGCTTCAGGCAGGACCCGGCGATCCGGCTGGACCTCAACTCAGTCACCCATTACGACACCTTCAAGGCGAGCTTAAAGAAGCCGATAAGTGACGGACATAATGTCCTTGTGATGTGGGCAAGGGCGTTATCCCCAGACACCAAGCAGGCCGCGCTGGAATTGCGTACTAACTCCGGTGCCAGGTGGATCGCCACCATCGATCTCCAAGAAACGTGGCAACCTATTGTTTTGCGCCCAGGTGATTTTCACTATTACGAGGGGGGTGGAGAGTATACGATTTCGCCGTTGAGATTCAGTGATGTCAGCAGGTTTAGCATTGGCTTGGCGAAGGACTTTGCAGACTTTAAAGGTGAAGACCACACGCTGATGCTGCGGGTTCTGGGCACAACGCAGAGTGATGTGGCTTCTGATGACAAAGTCCAGGACTTTCAGTGCTTTACCGAGTACCCCTCATTCGAGTTTCGAAACGCGCCGAAAGCAACGACGCCGACTTCTGCACTTGATTGGCTCACTAAACCAGTCTCTGTCAGCGGGTCACTCGATGGCACGTCCGCCTTCGTCATATCCAGAACCGGGATTTCACAAGACTACCCAGTCCTCACGGTAAACAATCGTGATCAGCGGCCCATTACGGCTGGTACCGTGCTGGCCCACTACACCGGACGTTACAAGGATTCGCAGTGGTTTGTTGTTGGCTGTTCGACGAATGCGCTCTATACCAACGAGTCGTGGGATGAGTTACTCATTCAGGTTCTAACGCGGTTCCGTAAGCAGGCTTGGCTACGCGATGCTGAGCAAAGAAACGCTTTTGCAGACATCAAGCGGATGCGGGATATCGTTGGCGTAACCCATGTCGGTGCGGTCTATCACTTCACGGATAAGGATGTCCTGAATGAAGGAGCCGAGGTCATCGAACGCTTGGGTACACGGACGATCAAGCTCTGGATCCCGCGTCCAAAGCTGATGTATCGATTCAATCACGAATGGTCCGATGATCTTGCGTCCATGGTTGATGTGCTCAAGACTGCGGAGTGGCAGGAGGCGTTAAGCCGGCCATTTGATACCTACTACCTCGAGGCATTTGCGATGCCGCGTCGGCTGAACGTACTTGATCGTGGAGTTGATGAGGAAGAAGAGGCTTGGATCATTGAACAATTTGAGGAAGTCACTCGCTACTTGCTCACCCGCTATCGTGGTACGGGCAAGACATTTGTGCTTCAGAACTGGGAAGGCGATTGGGCCCTTCGTAAAGCGATGGATCCAGCCGAGGAGCCCACGCCGGAACGTATCGAGGCGATGGTCGATTGGATGAATGCGCGTCAGGAGGGTGTTGAACGCGCTCGAAAGGCGGTTGGTGAAGATGGGGTGCGTGTTCTGCATGCCATAGAAGCGAACCTTGTACTTCAGCAAATGCGCGATGACCGTGCTGGCGTCGTACGGGATGTGCTGCCCCGTATCCGGGTCGATCTGGCAAGCTACTCCTGCTATGACACACGAGGCGATGCCGAGGCGTTCCGCGCAGCCTTGGAATACATCGCGATGCATCTTCCTGAAACCTCGCGAACAGACCTGCCTAATCGTGTTACGATTGGCGAAATAGGTGTTCCCGAAACCGAAATGGGAACATCCGCCGTGAAACGAATGCTGCCAGAGCAGGTCGAAATCACAATTGCATATGGAAGCCCACATCTGTTGTACTGGGGGCTGTATTGCAACGAACTGCGTGGCGATCACCGACTACCTGTCAAGCAAAATGATCATGTCAATGGATTCTGGCTGATTAAGCCGGATGGTTCCAAGGCTTGGGCGTGGGAATATCTGTCTTCTCTCCTTAATTCTGATAGTGGGCAGTAACTCGATGTGTATTACTCTGCAAGCGATAGTTTCTATTGAAAAATTCGTACAGATTTGCCAAAATTTAGATTCAGCTATTTCGCGTTGATGCTCGCACTCATATTACTCATTCTTACTCAATGCTCTATATCTTCTCTTTCATAGCATGCCGTCTCTGCAGACTAAAGGGCTCTTTGTTGCCTTTAGTGCTTCTTATCTTTGGCAGTTTGAGTTCAGTCCCGACAGCGATGGCGGAAGACATAGATGCCAGTGAATCCGAAATTCTATTCACGAGGCACATCGCACCGATGATGCGCGAGTCGTGCTTGGCCTGTCATGGACAAGACCCCGACAAGATCAAGGGTAAGCTCGACATGCGGAGCCTCAAGGGGCTTGCTGCCGGTGGGGTTAGTGGCGAAGCCTCGGTTGTACCCGGCAAGCCCGAGCAGAGCCCGCTCTATCTCGCCGCCACACGTAAAAGCGATGACTGGTCTGCGATGCCTCCCAAGGAGTCGCAGCAGCTAAGTGATAAGCAGTTGGCCCAGCTTCGTGCATGGATCATCTCAGGCGCCGCATGGCCTGATGCAGAAAGACGCCTGGCGATCGAGAAGCACTACGCAGAGCAGTGGTCGATCGAAGATGGCATACAGGTTAAAACGTCAGGTGGCCTTGATGACCAGTGGACAAGTCGTAGGTATGACCCCGCAGGTCTTTGGGCCTATCAGCCACTGCAGCAAGTCACAATTAAGAGCAATCGGAACCCGATTGATGTATTGATCGAAGCAAGGCTACCTGACGGTTTGAGTGTCGCGCCGCGTGCCGATCGTCGCACACTACTTCGACGCGTCACGTATGACCTCACGGGTTTACCGCCGACGCCCAAGCAGATGGCGGATTTTCTGAGTGATGAGCGAACGGATAGAGAGGTCTTTGAATCTGTCGTCGATCGTTTGCTTCAGTCGCCGCACTACGGTGAGCGGATGGCTCAGCACTGGCTTGATGTCACGCGGTATGCGGATTCTTCCGGTTTTTCCAATGACTACGAAAGAGGAAACGCCTGGCGATATCGCGATTATGTCGCGCGCTCTTTCAATAATGATAAGCCGTACGACGAGTTTGTCCGTGAGCAGATTGCGGGAGATGAGATCAAGCCCGACGACGCCGAGGCGATTATTGCGACTGGTTTTTTACGCATGGGGCCTTGGGAACTGACTGGTATGGAGGTTCCAAAGATCGCCAGGCAGCGTTTTCTGGATGATGTCACCAATAGTGTCGGTGAGACCTTCCTTGCCCACTCTTTGCAGTGCGCCCGGTGCCATGATCACAAGTTTGACCCCGTGCCCACGCAGGACTATTACGCGATCCAGGCCGTCTTTGCGACCACCCAGCTAGCTGAGCGAAAAGCCGACTTTCTTAAAGAAGAAAATACCTCTGGTTTCGACGAGCAGTCCTATCTCATTAAGACTCGTCAGACACACCAGAAGACGCTCGCAGACTTGGACCGTGTGCAGTTGGCCAACGCGCAGATGTGGTTTCGTGAAAATGGAAAGTCCTCCAAGAAGTGGGATGAGGTCGTCAGCAATCTGGATACGAAAGGCAATGCCAATAATGTCTTCAATGCGGCGCGTGGTGCGATGGCACGTGCGGGTGTTGATCAGTCTGATTACCCGCCGAAGCTGGTCGGTTTTACCCCCGAGGAATACGGGGCCGAGCGTGTGGCACGTAAGGGTCTGCAGCGATTGGCTTGGGAGTTTGACCGGTATGAGCCTTACGCGCTGTCGGTGTACAGCGGTAGGACTCGCCAAGTCAAGAATGTTTCAGCCCCAACGCGTTTGCCAGCCAACCGTATGAAGGTTGGTGAACTTGAGAAGACCGCGATCTTGACTGGTGGCAACCCTTTTTCACAAAGCCACCCCGTCTCGCCAAGCATCCTGAGTGTTGTTGCGGATCAGGCAGGCGCGGCGATACCCAACACGATCGGAGGACGCCGCCATGCCTTCGCTCATTGGGTCTCTGACGCCAAGAACCCACTGACCGCGCGTGTGATGGTCAACCGTATCTGGCTCTGGCATTTTGGCGATGCGATCGCGGGTAATCCCAATAACTTTGGTGCAACGGGTAAGCCGCCCACACATCCCCAGCTATTAGATCATCTGGCCGGACAATTTATTAGAGACGGGTGGTCCGTTAAATCGGTGCATCGATTGATCCTTAACTCTGATGCATATTGCCGATCCGCGAAGCATCCCGATCCAGTGTCCATTAAGAGCCTTGATCCCGAGGGATCGTATTACGCAGTTTTCAAGCCCCGGCGTTTGACCGCGGAGGAACTCCGCGACTCCATGCTGTTGATCTCCGGCGAGCTTAACCCACAGATTGGTGGTATCCCATGTCGCCCCGAGATCAACCCCGAGGTCGCGTTGCAGCCTCGCCAGGTGATGGGCACGATCGCTGCCGCATGGACGCCCAACCCCAAGCCCGAGCAGCGGCACCGCCGATCGCTTTACGTATTGAAACTACGCGGATTGATAAACCCCATGTTCGAGGTGTTCAACTCCCCTTCGCCGGATTTTTCCTGTGAAAGACGCACTGCATCAACGATCACGCCCCAGGTCTTTAGCCTCTTTAATGGCCAAGACGCGCACAGCCGAGCGCTTGCCATGGCTGCCCGTGTTCTGAGAGAGGCAGACTCTGATGAAGATGCGATCCGCCGATGCTTCCAGCTCACGCTGACGCGCGATCCGTCTAAAGCCGAGATGCAAGAGTTTCTTCATCATTGGCAGCAGACTCAGGCTGCTCTACCCGATCAGGCTCCGGACTATATACCGCCGCCAACCGAGATTACCCGCCTCGATGTTGATGAGTTTACAGGTGAGAACATCACCTTTACCGAGAAGCTGCATTCGAACAAAGACTTCGTACCCGACCTCCAACCCGCAGATGTAGATAAGAAAGCCCGCGCCCTGTCTGATATCTGCCACTTGCTTTTCAACACGAATGAGTTCATCTATGTCTATTGACCGACACAACCAGACAAGCAGGCGTGAGTTCCTCTGGCGGATGGGCGCATCGCTGAGCAGCATTGCTTTTACCTCGTTGATGGCAGACGAGGCATTCGCTGCAGCAAAAGAAGGCCCGCTGATCCCTAAGCCTCAACACATCCCCGCGAAGGCAAAAAATTGCATCTTCCTGATGATGGAGGGTGGGCCATCACATATCGACACCTTTGACCCAAAGCCCAAGCTGGACCGGATGCACCTCAATGAGTTTGTCCGTCAGGGCAAGGATAAGTCCGCGATGGAAAGTGGCAAGCGCTACTACGTCCGTAGCCCCTTTAAGTTTGCCAAGCATGGCGAGAGCGGTGCCGACATGGCCGACAACTGGAAACACTTGTCGAAGGTCGCCGATGACCTGTGTTTCTTCCGCGGGTGCCAGGTCGATAGCGTCAACCATCCGACCGCGATGTTCCAGATGAACTGTGGCAATCGCTTCGGAGGCGATCCCGGTATTGGTGCGTGGGTCACGTACGGCCTTGGCTCAGGCAACCAGAACCTGCCGGGATTTGTGGTCCTGCCCGAAGTGTCCTACCCGCAAGGGGGCTCTGCGAACTGGGGCAACGGTTTCCTTCCTGCTTTCTACCAGGGCACACCTCTACGATCGAAAGGCTCACCGATCCTTGATCTCAACCCCCCGGCTGGTATGACCAGCAAGCGGCAACGGAGGAATCTTGACCTGCTTGCCCGCATGAATCAGCGGCACGCCGAGGCGAACCCGGGGCACGATGACCTGCTCGCCCGTCAAGAGAGTTATGAACTCGCGTTTCGCATGCAGATGGAAGTTCCCGATGTCATCGACTTGAAGAATGAAGATGAGAAGACGGTTGAGATGTATGGCATCGGCAACAAAGAAACCGATACCTTCGGACGAAAATGCCTGCTTGCCCGGAAACTCGTTGAAAAGGGCGTGCGTTTTGTCCAGCTCTACAACGCCACATGGGACAGCCACGACTATATCGCCCGTGCCCACGGCAACCTCGTGCAGGGTGTGGACCAACCGATCGCAGCACTGATTCAGGACCTTAAGCAGCGTGGTCTACTCGACAGCACGCTCATCGTCTGGTGCGGCGAGTTTGGGCGGACGCCAGACAACGGGATCCGCGGGGGTATTGCCTACGGAAGAGACCACAATCCCGATGCAATGACGATCTGGATGGCAGGGGGCGGCTGCAAGGCTGGGCACACGATCGGCGCGACTGACGAATTGGGTATGAACGCGGTGGAAGATGTGCGCCACGTACGTGATTTCCACGTCACGCTACTACGCCTGCTTGGGCTTGATGATAACAAGCTGACTTACTATCACGCCGGCCGGTACAAGCAGCTGAGTCAGTTTGGCGGAGAAGTGATTGACAAGCTGATCTCGTAAAGCGATGAAACCGAAGGTTCTCGATCTGGGGCGTGCGGAACCATCGATCCCCAGGACGTATCTCTGTTGATGTTCCAATGAGGCAGAAGATCTAAAGGTAAGAATGAGTTGATCTGCCCCCCTAACTCTGAACCAGTCTGAGGTACCCTAATCGGTGCATTCAGGCTCAAGACGAAAGGGACAGATTCGATGGCTCGTAAACGATTTAGTGCGGAACAGGTTGTCAGCAAGCTGCGTGAGGCGGATGT
>JBCDBQ010000050.1:0-20539 GCA_039183375.1 Pseudomonadota bacterium | reverse complement strand
GTTAGATCATTCTGCTGCAGCGCGAGAATCCAGGATGCCGGGGATCAGTTGCGTGGTGCGCGCAATGACTTCCGACATCTGTGACTGGAACTGCTCGAAATTGCGGGACTTCTGCAGCGAAGCCTCATCCAGATAGAGCCCACGGTTAATTTCGATTTGCAGCGCGTGGACATCGTCTTTCGGCTGCCCGTAGTGCTCCGTAATGAAACCGCCGGCGTAGGGCCTGTTCAGCTGCACTTGGTGACCCAGCTTGACTAATATCGTCCGCATTGCGCGGGTCATCCGCACGTCGCACGACGTTCCAAAGCGATCACCAATCACAAACTCAGGCCGAATGGCTGCGGGATAACTGCTTGATGTCGATGGCATGGAGTGACAATCGACCAGGACAGCGTAACCGAACAGTTCTCGGGTATTTTCGATCAACTGCCCCAGTGCGGCATGAAACGGCTTATAGAGACGCTCAATGCGCTGCAGAGCGACGGCGAGCGGGATTGTCCCGCTATAGATTTCATCGGAGTCGGATACAATCCGGGCAATCGTTCCAAGACCGCCCACAACACGCATTGTTTGCGAATTTGAAAACTCCGGTAGCGGCTCTGCGAATAACTCAGGATCAAGCTCGTAGGGCTCGCGGTTCAGATCCAGGTAGGCCCGAGGAAACCGGGCGTGGATCAGCGGTGCGCCGTGCTCAACTGTGGCAGCGAAAAGCTCGTCTACATAACAGTCTTCCGACTTGCGCAAGGCTGCCGGATCCAGCTGGGATGCGTTAACGAATGCCTTGGGGTAGACATCGCCCGAATGAGGAGAACAAAAAACGAATGGCGACGTCTGGACACGAGGCGCGCGCACTACAAACGGCGGGTTTAACTCCGCATCTATTGCAATTCGTTCCTCTTCCAGCATGTCTGTCCCGGCCCTCTTCGCCTTGCACTGTGCCAAGTCACAGGATGGTTGTCCATGAGACGACACGGCGCCTCTCCAACTTTCGCAAGTCGTTCAAGCTCCCCTCTTGGTACCGCGTGACCGTCGCGGACCAATAATCAAATTTTATTGGTTGATGGTGTTCGCGTTCACCTTGTGTTTACCAAACTCACGTCAGATTTGGGACGTACGTACATGCAATGTTAAGTTCGCCCGATTGCGATCGGGCCGTGTTGACGATTGCATTCAATCGGCGACCGTCTTCAGCACAGCTGCCAATGCATTTTAGGGTATTGATTCCATGACCGCGCAACCGTCACGCCAGACAGGAAGTCGCATTCTTCTCGCAGAAGATGATGACTCACTTCGCGGATTTCTAGAACGCGCGCTCGCACGTGCAGGCTACGTCGTGCTGTCCTTCTCGAATGGGCAGGATGCCTATGATCGCCTGTTGGAAGAGCCGTTCACGCTTCTACTGACAGATATCGTGATGCCGCAGATGGACGGCATCGAGCTTGCTCGTCGGGCTGGCGAAATCGATCCAAGCCTCAAAATCATGTTCATCACCGGCTTTGCTGCAGTAACGCTGAATACAGACAGCGGTGCGCCCAGTGATGCGCGTGTCTTGTCGAAGCCGTTTCACCTCAAAGACCTGGTGGATGAAGTTGATCGGCTTCTAGCAGGAGAGTAATGGCGGGGCCTGCTGGCGAGAGACAACAGAAACACTTGCCAGCGCAGTTTTAAGCCATTATAGCAGCCATCTTCGGTCCCGCAGGACCCATCGGGCGGTTAGCTCAGCGGTAGAGCACTACGTTGACATCGTAGGGGTCACTGGTTCAATCCCAGTACCGCCCACCATTCACCGAACAACGCCAGAACAGCAATGTTGCCCGTGGTCATGATTTAAGATCACGCTGGCACCAGCTTGAGGCTGCGTACTTCCTCAGCTCATTTCCTCAACCACGAGAACCGTACCATTCGTGCCAACGACTTTTGCCTTGGTACCGGATGGCATATCAGGGCCCTCGACAGCCCAGAGCGAGTCGCCAACGTGCGCACGACCGCGACCACCAACGATCGGCTGTTCAATTGTCACGACACGACCGACATACGAATTGCCCCTGACATTGAGATCCGGTTCGTCGGTAGGACTGTTGGAGGGCTTCGCATACTGGCGGAAGAAAAACACGCTGGCCAAAGATAAAATGCCAAACAGGATGACCTGGAGCTGCCAGGCCATGTCAATTGACAGCGCCAAGACACCGACGATTGTTGCAGCAACGCCGAACCAGACGAAGTGCACGCCGGGAATCACTGTCTCAAGGACAAATAGGGCGACTGACAGGATCAGCCAGTTCCACGGACCAAGGCTGAAAAGGAAATCGGAGATTGGCTGCATTGAGGTCTTCCTTAGGTCTTGTCGCAATCGCCGGGCACCCGGGGCCGGAGCTGGCTTATTGCACGACCATAACAGAAACTGGGAGATGGCGTAAAAACGGCCCGGAAGCTGCCTGTCCGGGCCGTGGTTACTGAACGATCTTAGGCGTTGCCACCACTCCAAGGTGACGGCGTTGAATTGGAGGCACCGTTGCCATTGCCGGAGGACTTACGGTCTCCGCCAAAGGCGTCCTTGGCAATCTCAGCAACACCCGCGAGTGAACCGATCATCGATGAAGCTTCGAGCGGCATCATCAAGATTTTCTGGTTCGGCGACGTCGCAATGCCTTCCAACGCTTTCATATAGTTGTTGGCCACGAAGTAATTGATGGCCTGAACGTCACCAGAAGCAATCGCCTCACTGACCATCTGGGTTGCCTTGGCCTCTGCTTCGGCGCCGCGCTCGCGTGCTTCAGCATCCTTAAAGGCGGCTTCGCGGCGGCCTTCAGCTTCCAGGACGGCAGCGCGCTTTTCACCTTCCGCTTTCAGAATGGCAGACTCACGCGAACCCTGTGCTTCCAGAACCTGCGCACGCTTGTCACGCTCGGCCTTCATCTGGCGCGCCATCGAATCGACGATATCGCGTGGCGGCTCGATGTCTTTGATCTCAATTCGCGTGACCTTAACACCCCAGCTTTCGGTTGCCGCATCCACAACCTTCAACAGCTGTGCATTGATGACATCACGATTGGACAGCAACTCATCGAGATCCATCGAACCCATAACGGTTCGAATGTTCGTCATGGTCAGATTGATGATTGAAGCCTCAAGCATGTCGACTTCGTAAGCCGACTTGGCAGCATTCAAAATCTGATAAAAATTTACGCCGTCTACGCGCACCATTGCGTTGTCACGGGTAATAACGTCCTGACCAGGAATATCGAGCACCTGCTCTTTCATATTCATTTTGTAGCCGACGCGCTCGACAACCGGCATCAGCAGATGAAGACCAGGGCCCAAGGTGCGGGTGTAACGGCCAAACTTCTCGACGGTATAGTTGTAGCCCTGCGGTACGATCTTCACGATGGACCAGAGTGTGGCGATCGCGAAGACCACGATGACCAGAGCTAGGATTCCACTGCCTTCAAACATAGCGTCCTCTCCAAATGGAAAAAGATCAGAAAGCCTTTTTCCTGATCTGGGTATTTCAACTATCTTTGATAAGAGGACTTGGCGAAAATATAGTAAACGAAATAAAAATTCACTGATCATTTTTAGGCAAAAACGTGCAGACGAGTGTTTATTATTCGATTATTAATTGTTGCATCGAATACTTTAAAATATTTATGGCACTTTACAAGATTACATTATGGCAATTTCGTGCCGCCGACATGCCAATACTTGTACGGCCAATACTTAGGCGGCTACCCACCCGCTCAGCTCACGCCCCACAAGGTGCTCGATGAGGTCCATGCCACCACTGCTATCGTTCAAGCAGGGAATATGCGTGAACTCAGCACCGCCGGCCTCCTTGAATGACTCGGCTGCCTCAACTGCGATTTCTTCCAGAGTTTCAAGACAGTCGGAAACAAACCCTGGGTTTATTATCGCGATCCGCCGTGTGCCATCACGCGCTAATTCTTCGACAGTTTTGTCAGTGTAAGGTTTCAACCACTCCTCAGGCCCGAAACGGGATTGGAACGTCGACACCAATTGTTTCTCGCTTAGTTTAAGTCGTTCCCTGAGCAGCCTCGTCGTTTTGAGGCACTGGCAGTGATATGGGTCGCCGGCCATAAAGTAGCTCTTGGGGATGCCATGATAGGAGGCCAGAATCACTTCTGGCTCCCAGCTCAAGTTGCCCAGATGGCTTTCAATCGATGTTGCGAGCGCCTCGATGTAAGCGGGATCGTCAAAGTAGGGCGGAACGGTGCGCACAGCCGGCTGCCAGCGCATGGCTTTGAGTGTGTCGAACGCCTTGTCGTTGACGGTAGCCGTCGTGGCAGCTGCGTAATGAGGATAGAGCGGAAACCAGAGAATGCGCTCACAGCCGGCATCCTTTAAGGCGTTCAAGCGCTCCGGTATCGAGGGATTGCCGTAACGCATGGCCCAGTCAACAACGATGTTTGGGCCAAGGCTGGTTAGTCGGTCTGCAAGCTGCTCACTCTGATTGCGCGTGTAGGTGCGCAGATAGCTTTCATCAAGCTCATTGTTCCAGATCGACTTGTAGGCTTCACCAACACGCTGTGGCCGCTTGTTTAAGACGATGCCGTATAGGATTGGATACCAATACAGAGGCGACCACTCGATGACACGACGGTCGGTCAGAAATTCTGCCAAGTAGCGCCGCATCGACCAGTAATCTGTGCCGTCGGGTGTTCCCAGGTTGACGAGAAGCACACCGATACGACCGAAGCTCACCCTGGGGTGATCAGGAGCGGCAGCGGCAGGGACAACTGTGAGGTCTTCTGACAGGGTTCTATTGCTCATGTTCACCGACGTAGGTTGTAAGGTCTGCGAAGTAAGGGCACTTGGGGTGCAGATTGCAACTGTGAATTGTCGCAGCCCGGCGAGCTGCTTACGGCCCACCCAATGCTGCAGATCACCAAGAGCGCTATGACAACTGCTGCAGCTTGCCCCTCATTGTCTCAGAGGGAGGCTTCCATCGGCGTCGACGCGTTCAGCTCGATCTGGAAGCCCTTCTGCACCTGCCAGTAGGCCTCAACGCGGCTTCTAAAGGCATTTGGCGCTTCCGCGCTCAGAAGAGCCCCCAGCGCGCGTGCCTGTCGGCGCAACTCGACTTGCTGTGATGATGCAATGCCTGCCAATTTGGTCACGTCACGCTTCGTGGCTGGCCGGCCTCTGGGGCTGGACACAAAGTCCATAAAGACGGCTAGGTCGTGATCAAAGCCAAGGCACTCTGAAAGCTGTTTGCTGACGGACACGCGCGGCTGCAAGCTGTCTGGCCAGGCAGCACTCAGGAGCAAAATATGGCGGCGATGGAACTGCACCGTCTTGCGCCACTCGTGATAAACCTCGGCGTCCGCCTCCGGGCTTAGCCTGGCGTGATGTTTTGTGAATTCCGCCATTGAGCGGCCCAATCCCTTGATCACGATATCCAGGCTGACGCCACTGACATCAAGCTCGGACACTAGCTCGCGGCTATCGTCCAGCGCCGCCAACGCGCGCTTGATCGGTGGGGTCGAGACTTGCTTCACTGCATCCTCTCGTGCCGCATTGATCGCATCGTGCACCCGTGAGGCAGTAGCGGTGCCAGCCAGACCGCACGTCTCTTCAAGCCGCGTCAGTGTCTGGCCCATGACATCCATGTCGCGCGACTGTGCCAATAGTCGATTAAGATCACGAAAACAGGTATTAGCACGTCTGAAATCACGCTTCTGCAAGCCATCTTTGACAAGTCGCAGAAGGGCACGGGCACGCTTAATCGACTTGCGCGTTTCATGAACTGCAATGACTTTGTTTCGCTTTCGTCGAAGGATCTTTTCAGCGCGGTCCACTTCTTCAGACAATATCCGTCGCGTCCCGTCCGCGACGTCCTCATCCAGAAGATAGGCGTATGCCATAGAGTTACTGGCGCGCGCCTCTCAGGACGCGGCTCCCTCGTACTAATCTTATGAATTCAATGAACAAACATCATTGAAATGTCAATTTGTCACAATACTGTCATACAACGCTAGGGCCTGTGGATTTTTGCCCATTCCAACCACTGTTTAATGCGCTGCTCAGGCTCTGGATGAATGAAAAAATCTGTGATGACTGCGACTGATTGTGCACCTGCGGACAGCACGCCGTCAGCACGCTCGATTGTCATACCGGCGATCCCGACGAGAGGCAGATTGCCAACTTTTTCTTTCCAGTCCGTCACACGATCCAGGCCCTGAGGCGCCCACGGCATTTCTTTGAGCTTCGTTTCAAACACGGGACCCAGCGCAACATAATCCGGCTCGGCCTTGAGAGCGACGTCTAATTCTTCATGGCTGTGTGTTGACACGCCAAGTTTGAGCCCTGCTGCCTTGATGGCTGCCAAGTCCGCATCGGCCAGATCTTCCTGCCCGAGATGGATGAAGTCAGCCCCGGCATCAATTGCCAGCTGCCAGAAATCATTCACGATCAGTTGGCAGTCATGGGCCGCACAAATCTCAAGGCCTTCGGCGATCTGCCGGCGCAGTTCCGCTTCCGGCAAGTCTTTTGCGCGCAACTGCACCGTACGGACCCCGAGCGGTACGATCCTGCGCAGCCAGTCACAATCCGGAACGATCGGGTAAAAGACATCCAAGCCGATGTCGCGAGCAGTTTTGTTCGTCACGCTTTGTTGTCCAAATCAAAGAATGGCGTTCCGGCCACCGGCGTTGATGGCTCGGCCATATCGCGTTGTTCCATCAATCCTGACACATAGGCCTGGCGCCCGGCCTCTATTGTTGTCGCGAAGGCTTGCGCCATCAGCACCGGATCACCGGCCTTGGCAACCGCGGTGTTTATCATGACCGCATCGTAGCCCATCTCCATACACTGGGCGGCGTGAGAGGGAGCACCGATACCGGCATCCACGACCAAGGGAATCTCGGGGAAGTAATTGCGCATGGTCAGTAGACCATAAGGATTGGCAAGTCCGCGACCTGTCCCAATCGGCGCACCCCAAGGCATCAAGACTTCGCAACCGGCGGCAAGGAGACGCTCAGCCGCGCCCAAATCCTCGGTGGTGTAAGGAAACACATCAAAGCCCTGGCGTGATAGCTCTCCAGCCGCTTCAACGAGGCCGAACAAATCCGGCTGAAGGGTGTCATCATTGGCGATTACTTCCAGCTTGATCCAGGTTGTGCCGAAAAGCTCACGGGCCATCTGCGCGGTGGTGATCGCTTCCTTCGGTGTCCGACAACCGGCTGTATTGGGCAGCACGTTGACGTTCCAGCTCTGGATGAGATCGAAGAAGCGCTGTCCTGCGCCACCGCGTGCCGCCTCACGGCGCAGCGAGACGGTGACAACTTCGCACTTGGATTGCTCAACCGCCAACCCAAGTATTGCGGGCGATGGATACTGTGCCGTACCCAATAGCAGGCGCGATCCCAGCCGCTTGCCATAGAAGCTCAGATCCTGCGTCGCGGATATGTTGCGTTCAACAATGTTCATCGTGATCTATCCGAACAGCAAATCATCCGCCCTGGCGGGGGGCGACAATCTCAATTCTATCATCGCTTCGCAAGGCGCATTCAACCCTGCCAGCTGCTGAAACAAAGTCACCGTTCACGGCCGTGGCCACCTTGGAGCCACCATAACCCAACTCGACCAGCAGTTCAGACAAATTTGCAGCCCTGCTCTCTCTCGCTTCGCCGTTGACCGTCAAAGCCTTGATGTCGGCAGCCGCCTCGGTTGTATCAGCCATGATCATTCTGGTTCAATCGTCTTGCTTGCTCGAACACAGAGATACGATTTTCCGAGCCGACATTGCAAGTTATGGCAGTATTGCACCATCGCATGAGCTCTTAGACCGCCGCATTTTCCGGTCATCACCTGCTATGCGAAGGCGAGATGCACCTTCATGGCCTTGCTGCGGTCGCCTGCAAGATCGAAGGCAGCGATGGCTTCGTCATATTGCATAGTCGCTGTGACGAGAGGCTCAACATCGATCAACCCCTTGGCCATCAGTTCAACGGCGTGGCCGAACTCCAAATGAAATCGAAAGGTGCCTTTGAGGGCGAACTCCTTGGCAACAATGGTGTTAAGCGGCAAAGCCGCGTCATCTCCCATGCCAACCTGTACAATAGTGGCGCCTGGCTTCAGTGCATTGAAGGCCCCAACGAGGGCTACACGGTTACCCGACGCTTCCAGAAGAACGTCGAAGTATCCTTTGTCGGCTTCAAAGCGCTTCAGGGCATCAGGTTCGTTGGCGATATTGATTGCATCGTCAGCCGCCGCCTTGCGCATGATGGCGAGCGGCTCAGGCGCGACATCCGTTGCGATGATCTCGACGGCGCCGGCCCGCCGGGCTGCCATCGCGCACAATACGCCTATTGGGCCCGAGCCAGTGACAAGAACACGCTTGCCGACCAGCGGCCCGGCCTGGTTCACAGCATGCAAACAAACAGCCAAAGGTTCAGCCATAGCCGCTGCCGTCGCGGTCATACCGTCGGGTACCACATGACACTGCGAAGCTTCGGCAACAAGATTCTGACGGAAGGCACCGTGAACATGCGGCATCCGCATGGCACTACCGTAAAAGCGCATGTCGATGCAGTGGTTCTGTGCGCCTGCCTGGCAATACTGGCATTGTCCGCACGGTAAGCTTGGATTGACTGCAACCAATTGCCCGACTTTAAGCCTATCTACTCCAGAGCCTAGCTCGACAATCCTGCCGGAAACCTCGTGGCCGAGGATCATGGGCTGTTGTATGCGGACCGTTCCAAAGCCACCAGCATGATAATAGTGAAGATCCGACCCACAAATACCGCCGCGCTCAACGGCAACGCGAACCTGGCCAGAACCTAAGTCGTCCTGGGGCAAGTCATCGACTCTCAGATCATGAGGTGCATGTATAACGACGGCGCGCATATCGTCCGACCTTCTGCGATTGCGATTATTGGCCCAACACAACAAGCGTAGCCAGCTCTGGTCCAATTTGACAGCAGCAGATAGAAACGACAGCACACACAAGTCAAATTGAAAGGAACGCAACGTGGCAGCACTGGAGCAATTCAGCCTGAAGGGAAAGCGGGCGCTGATCACGGGCTCATCTGCCGGCATTGGCCTGGCGCTGGCCTCTGGCATGGCGGAAGCCGGTGCCAGCGTGATTATTAATGGGCGGACCAGTGAGAAAGTCGCAGCCGCAGCCGCTCCTATACGTGATGCGGGCCATGATGTGCACGAGAAGACGTTCGACGTTGTTGACGCAGCTGCCGTCGATCAAGCAATCGGAGAAATTGAAGCTGACATCGGCGGCATTGATATCTTGGTCAATAATGCCGGCATCCAGCGGCGCGGCACCCTTGAAGACTTCCCTGTCGAGACCTGGCGCGAGCTAATGAGCACTAACCTCGATGGTGTTTTCTACGCTGCCAAAGCGGTCGCCCAAAAAATGAAATCGCGCGGCAATGGTTCGATCATTAATATTTGCTCGGTTCAAAGTGAGCTGGGCCGGCCAACGATCGCACCATACACGGCATCGAAAGGCGCTGTGAAAATGCTGACCAAAGGCATGGCGATTGATTGGGGTCAGCATGGTATCCGCGTCAACGGCCTCGGACCAGGTTACTTTGCAACGGAGCTCAACGAAGCGCTGGTCGCCGATGAGAAGTTTTCAGGCTGGCTCTGTGATCGCACACCACTTGGGCGATGGGGTGAAGTTGACGAACTAGTCGGAGCCGCGGTTTTTCTGGCATCGGATGCCGCCAGCTTCGTAACAGGCCATGTGCTTTACGTTGATGGCGGTGTGACGGCCCGTCTCTAAAGGCTGGCCCTACCTGTTAGAAAAACTTGGAGTGTTCAATAGATGCGTGAATCGGTCTCTCATCTTTCGAATTAGAGCAAGCTTCATGCTCCGGTCACCAGCTTCGAAGAGATGTCCTGCACGTTTTCACGAATGATCTTGCTCTACGTGTAACGCATCACGGCGAAGCCTCCGGGAATGCAAAAGCTTCACCGGTTATCTTCCAGGGCTTGTATTTCTTCATGCAGCTCTGGAAGAGATCTGACTCCAAAATGTCGGATAGCCACCTGTGCAGCGCCGGCACCGGTTGTTGGGCGAACCAATCTGCATCCGTGTTGGCAAACTGGCGCACAAAAGGTGCGATGGCGATATCGGCTAAGCTAAGGCGATCACCGAACAAGTAACGGCTTTGAGTGAGACGCCGTTCGAGTTCTGCGAGGACGGTCATGCCAGATGTTCGATGCTCGACCGGATCGACGCCGCCGCCATCGTTCTCGTTCGCATACCGATTGGCGTACTTGTAGCGATCAAGATGGCCTTTGAAGTCATTATCGATCACATGGATCAAGGCAAGCATGTCTTCCTTGTTGCCTTGATCGGGTGTCAGTAAGCCGTCCGGATCATTGCGCTGCAGCGTCCACAGCATAATCTCAAGGCTCTCATCGCGCACCGTGCCATCGGTCTCGACAAGAACCGGCACAGTCGCCTTAGGCGACACTGCAACCATCTCATCTGGTTTGTCGCGTAGAACGATTTCGCGCAGCTCGCAGTTCTGGCCTGACAATTTCAACGCCATGCGAGCCCGCATGGCAAACGGGCAGCGCCGGAAGGAATAGAGAACTGGCAGGGCTTGATCCGTCATCAGCGACAGGTCCGTTCCGTCTCAAAAACTCTTAGACATCACCCGACTTGGCGCGGTCGCGCAAGACGAACTTCTGGATCTTGCCCGTCGATGTCTTTGGCAATTCGCCAAACACGATTGTTTTCGGGATTTTATAATTCGCCATGTTTTCCCGGCAGAAGGCGACAACATCGTCTGCCGTAAGATCCGCTGACTCGCTCGTCGGCGTGACGAAAGCGCAAGGCGTTTCGCCCCATTTTTCATCCGGCCTTGCAACGACAGCTGCTTCCATGATCTTGGGATGCTTGTAGAGAACCTCTTCGACCTCAAGCGATGAAATGTTTTCACCACCCGAGATGATGATGTCCTTGGAGCGATCCTTGACCTCTATGTAACCGTCCGCATGCCAGACAGCGAGATCTCCGGAGTGATAGAGGCCGCCGGCAAACGCTTCGTCCGTTGCAGCCTGGTTCTTCAAGTATCCCTTCATGATCGTATTGCCGGACAACATGACCTCGCCCATCGTTTCGCCGTCCATCGGCACAGGCTCAAGCGTGTCCGGGTTGGCAACAATCATCTTATCGACCAGCGGCATCGGCACGCCCTGGCGGGCCATCAGTGCGTAACGCTCGTCAGTCGGGCACTGATCCCATTCCACCGGAAAGACGCAGGTCGTTGATGGGCCATAGCTCTCCGTCGTTCCATAGGCATGGAGCACTTCGAATCCCATCGCTTCCATGTTCTGGATGACGGCAGATGGCGGCGCGGCACCGCCAGTCATCACGCGTGTGCGTTGTGGCAACGTCCGCTTGGCAATATCAGGTGCGTGGATCAGCATATTGAGCACGATTGGCGCGCCGCACATGTGTGTCACTTTATGGGTCACAATATCAGCAAAAATCCGCGCAGGGTCGACCCGACGCAGGCAGACATGCGTGCCACCAACTGCTGTCACTGCCCAGGTGTAGGTCCACCCGGAACAATGGAACATCGGCAGCGTCCAGAGATAGCGGCTTTCGTGATCGAGTTTGAATGAGACAGCATTCGACAACGCGTTCAGATGTGCACCGCGATGATGAAAGACGACACCCTTGGGATTGCCGGTTGTGCCTGAAGTGTAGAGGAGGCAGATGGCGTCCCATTCATCCTCTGCACCCTCGTAGACGAAGTCAGCATCGCCTGAAGCCAGGAAGTCCTCGTATTCGACGTTGCCAAAATTTGGCAGGCCGACGGTTTCAACGTCTGCAATGTCGATGACGATGGGCTTATTGTCCATGCCCTCCAAGGCCGGCGTAATCGTCGCGTGGAACTCACGGTCGGCAAGAAACAGCTTGGCTTCTCCGTGTTCCAGGCAGAAGCGGATGGTTGCTGGATCCAACCGGATATTGATCGGATTGAGCACTGCGCCAAGCATCGGGACCGCGTAGTGAGCCTCAAGCATCGCCGTCACGTTGGCAGCCTGGATCGCAACCGTATCACCGCGCCCGATACCTGCCTTGCTGAGCGCATGCGCTAGACGGCGGCAACGGGCATAAAACTCTGCATAGGTGAACCTGCGATCGCGATCTATGACGGCCGTGCGGTCCGCAAAGAACGTCGCTGCACGCTCCAGGAAGCTGATCGGGCTCAAAGCCACGAAGTTGGCTTTATTCTTGGCGAGTTCGGGTGTGTCCCAATCCATCAACCACTCCGTCATATTTGCTGCACATGGAATGTGCGATCTGAAAACCTGATTGGCCGGGTTCTATAGCGCTATTCTGAAGCTTGTGCACGCGCCTTTAGCGCTCTTGGATTACGGACTTCAAGCTCCGCGATCAGCTGCTTTTCCAATCTCTCGCGCAACTGCGGATGTGTCTCGTCGGTGATCGTGCCGGCCCGGATGTCTTTAGCCAGCTCTTTCAAGCTTCCGTCACCGTCGTCATAAAGCTCGTCCAACAAGGCCCAGGTTGCCGCCTCGGGCTCACACATAATCTCTCGCCGCGCCGTTTCTAGGGCGTTCACCGTCATGGCCAGGGGATAGCGACCGTCACTGCCGACAAGATCGCGCACCTCCGTCTTGAGCGTTTGAATGGCCAATTCAATCAGAGTTTCAGCTGCTATCTTGGGCAATTTAGTAGACTCCCAGTCCGGCCTCATGGGCCTTGATACCGTCCAGCGCTTCCAGCTCCAGTTCTGTCACCATCAGCCCTGTGAGCGCCAGTTCGACGGACTGCTCGCCACTTTTGCGATAGCGATCACCCTGGAGATGGGCGATCGTTGCCCACTTGGTAGCGGCCATAGTCTCCCAATAGCGTAGGTTTTGCGGATCCAGTTTTCGCTCCGCCGCCTGCTCATAGGCTGCAATGAATTCCGGATAGGTTGCGATACCGCCTGCTGGCAGGTGAGTATTTCCAAAGCGCCAGCAGTTGGCACAGAACCAACCGATATCCTCATCCGGATCACCCCAATGCGAGAACTCCCAATCGAGAATGGCGGTTAACCTGCCATCGTCGACGAGATAGTTGCCGGTGCGAAAGTCGCCATGGATCAGCGCCAATTCGCCTTTGTAGAACGGAGCATTCTCATTCAGCCAGCAGAGAACGTACTCCAGGGCCGGGCGCGGTTCTGGTGATCCGTCCAGGGCACTGCGAAACTTGGCAACTTCTTGTTGCGCCGGATTGCCGATCGGCACTGGCAGCGCTGAAATGTTTGCGCTGGAGGGCTTAACGCTGTGGACTCGGGCCAGCTGCTGAGCGAGATCGCCAGCCAGTGCTCCGCCCCAGCTTGCTAATCCAGGATCACGCGCAATTTTTCGCGCTTGCGCCGTTCCTGGTGCAAACCCTTGCACTAGGAACGGCGCACCGACAACCTGGTTATCTTCACAGCGTGCGATGGGTTCAGCTGCGCGCGCGCCTGCCGAGTAAGCGGCTTGCAGAACGGCATACTCGCTTGCCCGGTCGAGACTGAGCGACAAGACCGCAGCCGCATCCGTGCGCATAACCCAGGTGTGAGAGCCGGCGCGCGGCCCACCCTCGACATCAACATCAAGCCGCCAATTCTCTTGAATGGCGCCGCCGCCGAGCAGCGTCGCCTCTTTGACGATGACTTGAGATGCCGACAACGACGTTGCGAGAAAAGCTTCAAGCGCTGTCAGATTCTCCGTATCGAGCGTCCTTTGGCGGGCTTCTTCGGCCATATTCAGCCACCCAGCGACAACAGTGTGCCGCCGTCAACCGAGAGCACGCTACCTGTCATATAGCTACCCGCATCAGACGCCAGCAAAAGCAGGGGTCCATCGAGTTCGCTTAATTCACCGGCCCGCACCATCGGCACCTTTGAGAGGAGTTTCTTACCGTCATCGCTAAGTAGGAAGTCTGCGTTCATCTCAGTGGAGATGTAGCCCGGTGCCAAGGCATTGACGCGCACACCACTTCGCGCCAACTCCAGCGCCATTGCCTTGGTGAGCTGGATGACGGCGGCTTTCGAGGAACAATAGTGAGCCAGCGATTTCACGACACCCTGTCCGAGAACAGATGCAACGTTGATGATCGCACCGCCATCACCGGCCTGCATCCGGCGGGCAGCCTCCTGAGCAACGCGGAATACGCCATCGAGATTGACATCCATCACGCTGCGCCAGCTTTCCTCGCTCATGCTTGTGAAGTAGGCGGGATCAGCAATTCCGGCATTGTTTACGACAACGGACAATGGGCCAACGGCCTGCTCAGCGGCATCGAAACCTGCGTTGACGCTCTCCCGGTCCGTCACATCGATCGCAACTGCAACCGCTGTATGGCCCTTCTCGCGCAATTCTGCCGCTAGCTCCTCCAGGCGATCAAGGCGCCGCGCTGCGAGAACGACCTTGGCTCCGGCATCAGCCAGCACGCCAACGAAGTGACGCCCGAGACCTGATGACGCTCCCGTCACCAATGCAGCTTTACCTTCCAATGACAGCAGTCGGGTTGAACGTCCGCCCAATCTATCTCTCCTAGTTGGTCAGGATTTTTCTGACTGCTATCTAACGCCAATTTGGCAGCTACGCCAACTGTGCCTTGGCCTCAGCAGTCATGTTCGAGGACTAGGTGAGATTGACGCGGTAGTGCAGATCTCGGAGCTGGCAGACACTGATGCGCCACTCTATCGGGCGACCATCAATGGCATGCGTCAGCCGATCGATCTTGAGAAGCGGTGCCCCAACGACTGTTCCGAGCACTTTTGCCTGCGTCATGTCGGCCTGGATCACGGTGAGCCGCTCGGTGGCCTTGCCTACGGTTATCCCGTACTCTTTCTGAAAGAGGTCATACAGCGTGTTTGGAAGGTCCGACTTGTCGCCAAGACCTTTGAAGAGTGTCTCAGGCAGAACGATCAGCTCATTGATAATTGGCTCATCGTCGACGGTTCGAATGCGGCTGTGACGAATGACACGATCTGTACGCGCTATGCCAAGCTGACGCGCCTCGGTTGCCTTTGCTTTGCCGGTGCGCGTACGTCGTTCATAGCTCGCCGGGATCACACGATTTCCCGCACTGTCGTAAAATTGAAAGAACCGGAATAGAACGTCAGCCGGCGTATGGGTGGCGACGAAAGTGCCGCGTCCCTGGCGGCGGACCAGTAGTTTATCGGTTGTCAGCGCGCCCAGAGCTTTGCGAACAGTGCCCTGGCTGACGCCAAGCTCATCGGCCAACTGAAACTCGTTCGGCAAACCCATTCCCGGCGCCCAGGTCCCGTCCTGGATACGTCCAAAAAACAGCTCTCGCACTTGTTCATAGAGTGGACGGGCATCCGGTTTGGCCATTGGCAGCCCTTGCTTTTCAATCAGCTATCGCAACGCGTTGATAAATTTCAGCAGATGAGAACCTTTACGACGAAACTTATATCTTATATAAGACTTCAATCAAGATTATTTCCTGAAAAATCCTCACAGCAAAACTCAGCCTTCGGAGAAAACACTTGGCCAAGATTCCGCAGTTCCTGGTTCACAGCCCAAACGACAATGTCGGCGTCGTTGTTGTCGAAGACCTTAAAGCGGGCGCACGCATGCTCGGCGTCATTACCGAAAATGACACAACCACCAATGTGACCTCAAAACATGATATTCCGATCGGGCACAAGGTGGCGCTGACCAACCTCAAGAAGGGCGATACGATCATCAAGTACGGTGAAGACATCGGCATTATGGTGGGCGACGCCAAGAAGGGTGATCACGTTCACACGCACAACCTAAAGACGAAGAAGTGGTGAGCTGAGAGCATCTGCTATCCGCGTCAAGCAGATCGTCCAAGCCCACTTCTGACAACCGCACCACCTGTTCATAAGGATCACCTAGATGGCCAAAGCTGCCGCAAAGACCAAGCGTAAGAAATCAAACCTTTCCTTCCTCGGCTGGCGCCGCGAGAACAAGCGTGTCGGCGTACGCAATCACGTCGTTCTTCTGCCGCTCGATGACTTGTCCAACGCCGCCTGCGAAGCCGTTGCCAACAACATCAAAGGCACCATTGCTCTGCCACACGCCTACGGCCGCCTGCAGTTTGGCGCCGACCTCGATCTCCACTTCCGCACGCTGATCGGTATCGGCTCAAACCCGAATGTCGCAGCCGTTGTCGTGATCGGTATCGAAGACGGCTGGACTGGCCGCGTCGTCGACGGCATCGCCAAGACAGGCAAGCCTGTTACTGGTTTCGGAATTGAAGGCACGGGCGATATCGGCACCATTGCCAAGGCTTCCCGCATTGCCAAAGAGTACGTCCATTGGGCCTCTGAACTTCAGCGCGAGGAGTGTGGCATCGCGGATCTCTGGGTTTCGACGAAGTGTGGTGAAAGCGATACCACCACTGGTCTCGGTTCATGCCCAACTGTCGGCAACATGTATGACAAGCTGATCCCACAAGGCATTCACGGCGTATTCGGCGAAACAAGCGAAATCACTGGTGCCGAACACATTTGTAAAGAGCGCGCCATCAACGACAAGATTGCCGAAAAGTGGTTCAAGACCTGGCAGGCATACCAGGACGACGTCATTGAGGCCCACAAGGTTGACGATCTTTCAGACAGCCAACCAACCAAAGGCAATATCGCTGGCGGCCTGACAACCATCGAAGAAAAAGCGCTTGGCAACCTCGAGAAGATTGGCCGCGAGTGTCGTTACATCGACGTGCTGGAACCTGCAGAGGCACCACGCAAGGGCCCGGGTCTGTACTACATGGATACATCTTCGGCGGCAGCTGAGTGCGTCACCTTGATGGCCGCAGGTGGTTACGTTGTTCACACTTTCCCAACAGGTCAGGGCAATGTGATTGGCAACCCAATTGTACCCGTCATTAAGATTACAGCGAACCCACGAACCGTGCGGACAATGCCTGAGCATGTCGACGTGGATGTTTCTGGTATCCTGCGTCGTGAGATGACAATCGAAGATGCTGGTGACTCGCTGATCGAAATGATCGTGCGAACCTCAAATGGTCGACTGACAGCTGCCGAGGCACTGGGCCACCGCGAGTTCGTGATGACCAAGCTTTACCGCAGCGCATAGCGCGCGGTTCGAAACAACCGTGACTGAAACCAACCTCGCGGAGTGCGCTCCGCGAGATACAGTCGTATAATCAGGTGACACTGCTCATCTTGGTTGCCGACCATCGACAGCAGTTGCACGCACTGCAAAGGGGATAACGATGAAGATCACCGGCATCCGGGACGCCGTCGCACCAATCCCCTCGCCGATGCGCAATTCCGTTATATCGTTCGACAAAATGACCATCAGCGTCGTTGCAATCGAAACTGATGTTGTTCGAGACGGCAAGGCTATCACCGGGCTGGGCTTCTGCTCCAATGGCCGATACGCCCAATCCGGTATCATTCGCGAACGCCTCGCTCCACGCATTCTAGAGGCGGACCCGTCTTCATTGGTTGACGAAGCGAACGACAATCTCGATCCAAACGCAGTTTGGGCTGCGATGCTGAGCAATGAAAAGCCAGGCGGTCACGGCGACCGCGCTGTTGCAGCGGGCGCCATCGATATGGCGGTCTGGGACGCCGTCGCAAAAATTGAAGGCGTGCCTCTCTGGAAGCTGCTTTCGGATCGCTACAATGACGGTCAGCATGACGAGCGTGTTCTCGTCTATTCCGGCGGTGGCTACTATTACCCGGGCAAAGAGAAAGAAGGTCTGCAACAGGAGATGCAGAGTTGCCGTGAGCGCGGCTACCAGATCCTGAAAATGAAAATTGGCGGAGCTGATCTTGAGACAGACTGTCAACGGATCGAATGGGCGCTCGAAATTGCGGGCGGCGGCGAAAATCTCGCGGTTGATGCCAATGGCCGGTTTGGTCTCGATGAGGCATTGACCTATGGCCGCAGACTTTCCGACTACGGCCTGCTTTGGTACGAGGAACCTTGCGACCCGCTTGATTATCTGGCGCACGCCGTCTTGGCGGATGAACTATCCGTTCCCATAGCGACAGGTGAGAACCTGTTTTCGGTTCAGGACTTTAAAAACCTTCTGCGCCATGGCGGCCTTCGCCCGCACTTAGATTGGTTACAGCCTGACCCATCGCTCTGTTATGGCCTGACGGAGTGTCTGCGCATTCTTGAACTGTCAGAACAGATGGGGTGGAACCGACGGCGTTGCGTTCCTCATGGCGGCCACCAGCTCGGACTGAACATGGCTATTGGCCTCCAACTGGGCGGATCCGAGAGCTACCCAGGCGTTTTCCAACCCTATGGAGGGTTCGCAGATGACATTGCGATCACGGACGGTTTTACAACGCCACACCAATCTCCCGGCATTGGCATGGAATTGCGCGCGGAAATGTTTGCCGACCTCAAGAACCGCTTAGACCTAAGCTGAACTGAAATTCTACTTCATCCGATCAATCCGATTGGCTGCATCATTGGTAACTCCAATACCGACCACAAAAATTGGAGCAAGGGGAAAACGGTGTGAGTGAAACGTTCAGTCAAGACGATCTCGTTGCTCTGGTGCAGAAGGCGTTCGTTGCGTCGAAGACGAGTGAACACAATGCATGGAGTGTTGCCGAGGCGCTTGTGCAAGCGGAAGTGGATGGCCAGAAAGGCCATGGCCTCACACGCATCGCCAGTTACACGTTGCAGTCGAATGCAGGCAAGGTTGATGGCTTTGCCCAACCTGAACTTTTGGAGCGACGTGCAGGCGCAGCACTCGTCGATGCCGCCGGTGGCTTTGCCTATCCGGCCTTCGAGATCGCAATCGACCATCTCGAAACAACTGCCCAGTATGCCGGGATTGCGTCAGCGGCCATTGCGCATTCCCATCACTGTGGCGTTCTGGGTTGGCATGTTGAGCGTCTCGCGAAGCTTGGCTTTTTGGCGATCGGCCTTGCCAATTCACCAGCTGCAATGGCGCCTTGGGGCGGCAAGAAGCGGTTATTCGGCACCAACCCGATCGCTTTTGCGGCGCCGCAAAAAGATGGACCACCTGTTGTCGTAGATTTGGCATTGTCCCGCGTTGCGCGCGGCAAGATCCTGACGGCCGCTCAGAAGGGCGATTCCATACCGGATGATTGGGCGACCGATGCCGATGGTAATGTAACGACTGATGCGAAAGCTGCGTTAAACGGCACCCTCCTGCCCATTGGTGATGCGAAAGGCGCCGCCTTGGCGTTTATGGTCGAAACGATGGCCGTCTGTCTCACCGGATCCAACTTTGCCTCCGAAGCATCCTCTTTCTTCGATGACCAGGGCGGACCGCCGAATGTTGGCCAGATGCTCATCGCGATCGATCCAAGTGGCTTTGCCGGAAGAGAGGTCTTTTTTGACCGGTTTGCTGTTTTGGCATCGGAGTTCGAGACCGATCCAGGAGCGCGCCTGCCAGGCACGCGCCGACTTGCCCTTCGTGAGGCCGCTGCCAGAGATGGCGTTCAAGTCGATGATGAAATGGCGCAATCCATTCGCCAACTCGCAGAAGCTGCGTGACCAACCGGCTTCACGGATCTAGAGTTGTCCTATTCGTTGAACGTCACAAATGAAATAGGAGGAAACCATGATCCAGGTCGTTGCCGTTATCACGACGAAGCCGGGTAAGCGAGAAGAAGTCCTGACGGCCTTCCGCGCCAATATGCCAGCGGTCCATGCCGAGGACGGATGCATCGAGTATGCACCAGCCGTCGATGCAGATGGCTTCGGCAGCTTCCAGACCCCAATTGGGTCGGATACGTTTATGGTGATCGAAAAGTGGGCGAGTGCAGATGCTCTCAAGGCTCACGCCGCTGCCCCGCACATGAAGGAATATGCGGGCAAGGTGAAAGACCTGCTGGAAAGCCGGGTCATCCATATTCTGGAATCGGCCGGCTAGAGACAGTGCCGAAATGACAGAGCCGGCGACAGCGCCGGCTCTGTTTGCTCATGACAGTTAGATAGTTGTGCCAATTTACGCGAGAATTGACTCGCTGTCGGCCAAACCAGACACGGTCTGTTCGAAAACATTCTCAAGCATGACGACGTCGACGAAGTCTTCACCGACCTTAACGGAAACTACGGTGCCCTGATCACGCTCTGTAAGGCGAACATGATCTTCGATGTCATCAGGGCTTTCCTCAAACATCTCGGAAAGATCGAGAACATCACCATCTTCGGATGAGAAGTCGCGGATGACGTCGACACCCTGATGGTCCTCGCCGCGGATCACATCTTTTAGGAACCAGACAAAAGAATCCGCACCTTCTCCACCTTCCAGCGTGTCCGAACCGCTGAGGCTCCGGATCGTATCATCGCCACTACCGCCTTCGATAACGTTGTCACGCTTGTCGCCTTTGATAGTGTCATCAAATGCGGAGCCAATCAGACCCTCGACGCTCCAGATCTCGTCGTTACCGTGACCTGTCACGACATGCTTGCTCATGTCGACATTGATGGCCTGGTCGGCATCAGCATACGAAATCGTATCGAAGCCTGAGCCGCCGTTGTAGTAGTCATCGCCGGCTCCGGCCAGGAAGACGTCGTTGCCTGAACC
>JBCDBQ010000049.1:0-20587 GCA_039183375.1 Pseudomonadota bacterium | reverse complement strand
TCTTTGGCCCATGCCTCTAATTGCGGTCTGATTGATTCAAGATCT
This sequence comes from Pseudomonadota bacterium, assembly GCA_039183375.1. GTDB lineage: Bacteria > Pseudomonadota > Alphaproteobacteria > Rhizobiales > Hyphomicrobiaceae > Tectiglobus. The sequence continues at coordinate 20,542 of JBCDBQ010000049.1, read as the reverse complement.
GCGGGTAGTGAGGACACAATCTGCTGGGCTTGCTGCAGCAACAGCGGAACGAGAATGACGAGCACAATGATGAAAACAACGACGAGAAGAGCCACGGTGAGAGCGGCTGCCGCCAATCGCCCGATCCCGGTTCGCTCCAGGTAGTCTGCCAATGGATTAAGCGCATAGGCGAAGACGATGCCTGCGACGAACGGCAAGAGAATTTCTTGTAAGGCGAGTATGGCCAGCGCGAATAGCAGAGCTATGGCTGACCAGAATAGCACCTGCCGCTGCTGCTTTGTTTCCGAACCCATATCTCATTGCCTCCCGCCACTGGAGGGCCAACGTCTGGAAGCGCCTGTCGGCGCTTGCGGCCCTGAGTCAGGCCGTTTGTGGCATAAGACCTGGGTGAACGTCGACCAAATGACCATTGGCTATTGAAAAATGGCGTCAACGCCAGTTAGCGCATCAGCCACTGCCCCTGGTGGGGTTCCAGCTGCAAGCCCTTGCCAGCCAGTGCCGCGCGAAGCTGCTCGCCGCCTCCAGGGTACTTGAGCGTTACGGATGCACCGCGAGCTGATAAACCTCCTGTCGAGAAGCTTTCAACGCCGGGAAGCTCGGCAATGACTTTCTGACGACTTCGCCATTGACCCAGATCAGCAAATGTCACCCACAGTAGAACATCCTGAAGTGGGGCACCAGAATAGCCAGCGGTTGCTGCACGGCTTGCACTTTGGGCAGCCTTCCAGCGGCCTTCGATGATACCCAATGATATCACGCTCGCGAGTTCGAGGGCGTACGCGAAGTCCTCGGTCTCGTAACGGTACCTTCTTTTCAAAGCGAAAGGACCGACGGCATCTTTGCCGGCAATGACGACGTTGAGACGGCGGCTAGGAGGGTCCGGCTCTGCAATGGCCAAAACAACATTCTGATCGCGATACTCGGTCTGAAGTACCCGGAGGGACTTCATATCTCCGCCGGCCAGACTTAGCATCACATCATCGCGGATCTGGGCCTTTCGTTTGGTCACCTTAAGTGGTGCGAGCGCATTGCGTAGATCCTGATCCTTCCAATAGGACGTCCACAGGTACGCCCCCTCGGAGGCCGTCATGTCCCTCGTAGTTCCAGCACTCCCTGCCGCGGGCGGGCTATAAACAACCACGAGTGTTGCCGGTGCAGCCTGTTTCTCGACGTGAGGAATGGAATACTTACGCAGAGTATCGCGCACGACGGACGGTGAGAAAGTAAAATCAAGACTGGCAACATAGCGTGTACCGGAATTCTGCTCAGATTTCACCGCGATACCGGCATCAAACGACCGCGGATCGAGGCCTTTCACTGCTTTCAGCTTAGCATAGGAGGTAACCGGCACCAGGCGCTTTAACAGTGAGCGGAACGCTGCTCGGCGGCCTTCGGTAACGGCCCTGCGTTTTGCCAGTACGGCGTTGGCAGCATCAGCCTCCACCGGGAAGTTAGCTATCGTGAAGACCCGATCACCTTTTTGGGCCGCCACAGCCAGTGAAATTGTCCCGTTGGCGACTAGCAGAGCGATCATCGTGGCGACTAACCGCAGTCCTGGACGTAACGACAATTGTTCCAAGAGGTTCCTCTCCCTCACCGCAAATCCCCAGCCCAATTTGCGGTCCTGTCGTCAAGTCTGCTAGGTGCCTGCAATCGGGACGAGCATTGCGGCTAAAATTGGGACGCGTCAATATCGTATCTGTCATGGCAACTGATAGGGCAGTAGAGCCAATTCGGGTTGCCGTGCAATGGGAGAATGCTTCGCGTGAACGATAAAATCATCAGGCCGAATGCGCCGGTAACCTATCGTGATGCCGGCGTCGATATTGACGCTGGAAACGCGCTTGTAGAAGCCATCAAACCCTTGGTCAAAGCGACACGCAGATCGGGCGCGGACAGCGATCTTGGCGGATTTGGCGGCTTGTTCGATCTCAAGGCTGCTGGCTTTCAAGACCCGATCCTCGTTGCTGCGAACGACGGCGTCGGTACCAAGCTCAAGATTGCCATCGAAACTGGCAGGCACGAGACTATCGGCATCGATCTGGTCGCCATGTGTGTCAACGACCTGATCGTGCAAGGCGCAGAGCCATTGTTCTTCCTTGACTATTTCGCCTGCGGAAAACTTGAGACCGATACAGCAACGCAAGTGATTGCTGGAATTGCCGAAGGGTGTCGGCAGGCAGGCTGTGCACTGATCGGTGGCGAGACGGCTGAAATGCCGGGCATGTATGCTGAGGGCGACTATGATCTGGCTGGGTTCTCAGTCGGAGCTGCTGAGCGTGGACAGTTGTTGCCTCGTGACGGTATCCAATCAGGTGATGTGGTTCTGGGGCTACCCTCATCAGGTGTTCACTCAAACGGTTATTCTCTGGTCAGAAAGCTGGTTAAAAGCGAAGGACTGGGTTGGCGTGATGCTGCGCCATTCGATGATCAACGTTCCATCGCAGAGGCTTTCCTGGAGCCGACAAAGATCTACGTCAAACCCTTACTGCAGGCCATCCGCGAGACGGGCCAGATCAAGGCTTTGGCTCATATCACGGGCGGCGGACTAACTGAAAATATTCCACGCGTACTACCGGACGAACTGGGCGTCGAGATTGATTTGTCTGCTTGGTTGGCACCACCCGTATTCGACTGGTTGCAGTCAGTCTCACGACTTGATTCGCAAGAGTTTGCCAGGACATTTAATGCCGGGATTGGCATGATTGCCGTTACTGAGGCTGATGCGTCCGCTTCAGTTTTAAAGGTCCTCAAGCAAGCGGGCCAAGAGGCCATCACCATCGGAACCGTTGAGAAGTGCGGTGAAGGCGAGCAGCAAGTCAGACTGTCAGGTCAACTAAGGTTTTCATAATGGCTGCAGAAACTGACCGCCAAAAGGTCCCGATCGCTATCCTCATTTCCGGCCGCGGTTCCAACATGCAGACTATCGTGCAGGCCGCAGCAGACCCAAACTATCCCGCTCGCGTCGTTTCAGTGATATCGAACCGACCTGGTGCGGCGGGACTAGCTTGGGCCGAGGATCGAGATATTGCTGCTCAATGCATTGATCATAAGCAGTATGGCTCGCGCACTGACTTTGACGCAGCCCTGCATGCCGCAATTCTTGCCAGCGGAGCCAAACTTGTCGTTTTGGCTGGCTTCATGCGGATAATGACGTCAGAGTTTGTCGACAAGTGGCAGGGGCGGATGGTCAATATTCACCCTTCAATCCTACCGCTGTTTCAGGGCCTCGACACGCATCAGCGCGCCCTCGACGCCGGCATGGCAATCGCTGGCTGTACGGTTCATTACGTCACGCCGGAACTGGACGGAGGGCCGATCATTGCGCAAGCCGCCGTGCCCGTACGTCCGGGTGACACCGCAGATAGCCTGGCTAAGCGGGTGCTTAAGGTGGAGCATAAGCTCTATCCCGAGGCATTGCGCCTGGTGGCGCAGGGTGATGCCCCGTTGGTTGATGGCAGAGTTGCATTGAATGCAATGGTTAATGTCGATCAACAGCTCCTAGCACTCGGGAAACACTAGATTTTTTGCGGCATAGCAGTTACTTAGCCATGCACAGCTGCCGCGCGGTATAAGGTAGCGTTTTCAAGTACATAAATAGACTTCTTTGATGATGCGTTGTTATCACACCGCCAATTCTAAACCATGCCTTCAGTCTGGCTGGCGAATCGAATGTTAAGGCTTAGACTGATATGCTCAGGGCCGGACCGATTAACCGTGCAAACGGCGCGTGCTGTAGAAGCAGCGGCGACACAGCTAATCGATTGAAAAGATGAAAAGTGATCTGCCGCAAGGCGACGCCTGACCGGTTGGGGATAAGCGAGCATCCCAGAGGTTCAGACGCCAAAGTGGAAAAGAGCAATGACGACAGCCTCCGCAACAGCAACGCCATCACCAGCTCACACCCAGGGACTGGGGGATGAGTCGTCGATCTGGTTCAAGCTCACCCCACTGCTCAAAGGGCCTAATAACCCGATGACGGTGTTGATGGAGATGACCAAGCGCTACGGCAGCCCGTTACAGTTCAATATGGCCAACCAGCGGATTGTCCTGTTGTCCGAACCAGAACACTTCAAACGCGTGTTGGTTTCCAACGCAGCCAATTATGAAAAGTACTTCGACGGGCTCAAGCCAATCTTCGGCAAGTCGATGATCACCAATGACGGTGCTCTGTGGCAGAAGATCCGCATGCCTCAGCAACCGGCGTTCCATCCGGACATGTTCGTCGATTACGTGCCCTACTTCGTCGAGGCCATTAATCAGAAAATGGCCGACTGGGCCGAGAAGGCCAAAACGGGCGAAGAGTTCGAAATGGTCGAACAGACCTGGACGCTGGCTGCAGATATGATCTGCAAAGCCCTTTTCGACCGCGATATGCCGTTCAATCCGCACTTCGTTTTCAAGTGCGTGAAGACTTACACCGATGTCATGAACCACAAGTCAATCCGCCTCAAGAAGGTGGCTGGGCAAGAGTTCGAAATGACCGAGGAGAACGCCGCAAAGGCGATGGAGACCTGGCACGAAGTGCCGGATCTCGTGATGGCATCGAATCCGCGCGAGCACCGCGAAAAAACGCTCCTCAAGATGATCGAGGACGTGGTGGCTGATCCGGAAGTGCCTGAGTTTGATCACCAGCAGGCTGTGGACGAATTCAAGCAGTATCTCTGGGCTGGCACGGAAACGACGGCGCTGACCCTGGCATGGGCCATGTATCTCACCTCGAAACATCCAGAAGCCGCCGACCGCATTCGACGCGAGGGCGAAGAGGTGCTTGGTGAACGTACGCCTACCGCCGCCGACTATTCACAACTAGTCTATACGCGTGCCGTGATCCAAGAGACCATGCGTCTCTACCCGCCGATCTGGGGGCTGATCCGTGTGGCAGCAGAAGAAGATGAGATTGAAGGCAAGAAGATTATGCCTGGCGATCGCGTCGTGATGTTTGCCTATGGAGCCCATCACGATGAACGCTTCTGGGAGGCGCCGGAAGAATTTCGACCCGAGCGCTGGATGGGCGACGCAAAGAAAAAGCAAACCAAGTATTCTTACCTGCCATTCGGTGGTGGTCGCCGTTCTTGTATCGGCGGGGCCATGAGCCAGGTCGAGAACACACTGGCACTATCTATCCTGCTGCGCCGCTTCCGTCCTGAATATGTCGGAACGATGCCGGCTGGCATCAATGCAACCGTCACCTTGACGCCACGCGGCGGCTTAAATTTCAAGGTGCACGAACTGAGTTGATAGACAAACGGCGGCTCGCGCCGCCGTTGTTACGTCCTTGCCAGCTCGCCAATTTAGTTCTTGTTTGCTAGCTCGTGGACTTTGCGCGCCTGCCAATTGGCAATGAATGATGGCGCTTGCCCAAACACGCCAATAGCGTGCGCGAGAACTCCAATGCCCCAACCCAGCGCTGGCCACTGCACCCACCAACTGGTGCCTGTTAGCGCGTCGACAATGGCTAAGATTCCGATGACGAGAGCGTAAATGGTAAGGTGCACGTAGAAGCCAGTCATCGCGGCAACCTGCTTCTTTGCGTCCTCAATCTTCTTCTGTTGACTATCCATGGCACATACTCCGTTTGTACGTAGTGAAGCATAATATGGGGGCGACGAAGTTGATCGACATCAACCGTTGCGTGCATTGGAACGCGGCATATGCGCTCCATATGTCATGCTAGGGCTCTGCCGAGCAACCGCTTAAACCGCGCACCAGGGTCCCAGCACTAGGTTAGGTCCGACGGGCGCTTTCCCAGGCGTTCCGCATACCGTTCCTGAAACTTGGGCCAGGCTTCCGGGTTTATTAGTCTTGGCGGCACCCTCGCTTCAAAGATATCGATCCATTGGTCCGCTGCCCACACACCCATATTGGTCATCGCCTCTTCAGTCAGACCGGCATGATGCGGCGTGGCAATAACATTGTCGAATTGCAGCAGTGGATGATCTTTCGGTGTTGGCTCTTCCCACCAGACATCCAGCCCGGCTCCCGCAAGTTGCTTTGCCTCCAGGGCAACGGCGAGCGCATTCTCATCATGGATCCCCCCGCGCGCGGTTGAGACGAAGTAAGCCGTTGGCTTCATCATAGCGAATGCGTCGGCGTTGATCATGCCAAGGGTTTCATCTGAACGCGGGCAATGGACAGAGATGTAGTCACTCGTTCTAAAGAGCGTCTCCCAATCGACCTTTCGGGCACCGCGCTGATCGACTTCATCTGCCTCGAGGTAAGGGTCATAGGCAATTACATTCATCCGAAACGCCTGGGCGATCTCCGCAGACCGCGTTCCAATATGTCCAAGGCCAATAATACCGAGTGTCTTACCGTGAATGTCATTCCCGGTGAAACCCGCACGGCTCATTCTGTCAACCGAACGCATGCCACGATCAGCAGCAGTTATTTTCTTCGACAGATCGAGAATTAGACCGAACGCATGTTCGGCAACCGCTTCGTTGTTTGTGCCCGACTGATTGCACACGATAATGCCGTTGTCGGTGCAGGCCGCCACGTCGATCATGTCGTAACCGGCCCCTGTCGAACACACTGCCAAGAGGTTCGGCATACGTTCAATAAATGATCTATCGGGCAAGTAGACCGGGTCCAGCTCCGTCCGCGGCATCACCTGATAACCGTGCATGGTTTGAAGTTCGGCGTCGTTATCCGCTTGATCTGTGTTGTACTTGAGATGAACAAGATCAATCGTGTCACTGTCGTTTAGGATCTTGACCGCGTGTCCCCCCATCCATGTCTCAAAATAGACGACCTTGGCGATATTGGCGGCCATGACTTCCCCCGTTGTGCTATGTTGAGCTTATCTGCGCGCAACTGACGACCAACAGCAATCATGCATGAAATTATCTGAGTTCAGCGTCCACACGGGACAAGAGATCATGCAAGAACGTCGTCGACGGACGCGGAACGCGGGAGTTCGCATTTCGAGCAGAACGACCACCGGGCAAACTGAGAGGAACTATGAGTAGTCCAATCTTTGATCTCAGCGGTAAGGTTGCGCTGATCACAGGCGGCAATGGCGGCATTGGTCTGGGCATGGCAGAAGCCATGGCACAGGCCGGGGCCAACGTGGCCATCTGGGGAACCAATGCCGATAAGAATGCTGCAGCAAAAGAGAGACTGACAGCCATCGGTGTGGAGGCTGAGGCCTATGTTTGTAACGTTGCCGACCATGCCGCAGTCAACGAAACCATGGCCAAAACACTCGGGAAGTTTGGTCGAGTTGATGGTTGTTTCGCCAATGCCGGCGTGACAGGTCGTGGGCCAAAGTCCTTTATGGACATCTCGCCGGAAGAGTGGCGCCGCGTGCTCTCTGTCAATCTCGACGGCACTTTCTACACGCATCAAGCCGCTGCGAAGCACATGGTCGAGCGTGCCGAAAAGGGAGATCCCGGTGGCCGACTAGTCGCCGTCTCGAGTCTGGCCTCGATTTCGGGCCCTGCGCGCAATGAGCATTACGCAGCTAGCAAGGGCGCGCTTAACTCGCTGACATATGCATTGGCTGTGGAACTCGCGCGCTACGGCATCACCGCGAATGCAATTCTTCCGGGCTGGATCGAAACCGATATGACAGAGAATCTCATGTCGGACGAAAAGTTCGCTCAGAATGCAGGATCGCGGATTCCAATTCGTCGTTGGGGCAAGCCTGATGATTTTGGTGGCATAGCTGTCTATCTGATGAGCGAGGCATCCGCTTATCATACTGGTCAGTGCCTACAGATCGATGGCGGTTACTGGCGCTTCTAGCGGATCGCTACCCCTTCTCCTGCCGGCATCATCAGGACAGTTGATTGGACAGATCGCCTACAACAGAGTGGCAGACATGCAGACATCAGCAGACGATTTCAGAGAGACCTACGAGCGCGATGGATATGCATTTCCAATCCGCGTGATGAGCTTGGATCAGGCTGCAAATTATCGGGCTCAGCTGGAAGCAGTTGAGGCTGACGTGGCAGAAGACAAGGAAAAATCGAAGGCTATCCGGTCATTCGGCAACCTCGTATTGCCGTTCATAGACGAAATCACGAAGAGCGATGCCGTCACAGGCCCAGTAAGTAGACTATTGGGTGACGACCTGCTGGTGTTTGGCGTCTCACTCTTCGCAAAAGATGCCAGGAGTACATCCTACGTCAGCTGGCACCAGGACCTTCATTACTGGGGCCTCGACAATGAGGAGGAAGTAACTGCCTGGATCGCGCTGTCACCAGCGACAGTCACAAGTGGCTGCATGCGATTTGTGCCCGGTAGCCACACCAAGGTTCTCGAACACGCCGATACCTTCCACGAGGATAACTTGCTGACCCGTGGACAGGAGATTGCCGTCGAAGTTGACGAAAAGGATGCCGTCGACGCGGTGCTACAGCCAGGGGAAATGTCGCTCCATCATGGTCGTCTCCTGCATGCTTCGAACCCCAACTCGTCAGATGATCGGCGGATTGGGCTGGCCATTCGTTACATTTCGACAAAGCAGAAACAGGCTGTTGGCGGCGGCACAATGGTGACCCTGGCGCGCGGCACGGATGAGTACGGGAATTTTGAGCTCGCATCGGCGCCGAACAAAATCATGGGCGACGAAGAGATGGCGGTGTGGCGCCGCGCAACGGGTGCCAAAGACCAGATATTATACCGCGAGACAGCTTGAACCGCGCTGAGGACCCGCCTCAGACCAAGTGAAACTCCAAAAAAGGGTAGCCCCGCCGACAGTCAGAGCTGTTGGCGGGGCATTTTTATTTCGTATTCGCTTAGATCTTCGTTTGGCCCATGCTCGAAAAGCACGAGCCAACAGTGAGCTACATCAACCGTAGATGTACTTGGGTAGCCAGAGTGCTATCTGCGGGAACATCATGATGAAGATCAGGCCGATGAGCTGAATCACCATGAACTGCATCATGCCGATATAGATGTCTTTCAGATCCCATTCCGGCACAACGCCCTTGAGAAAGTACGCCGAGAGGGCCACCGGCGGCGAGAGCCACGCGGTTTGCAGGTTCACGGCCACAAGGATCGCGAACCAGGTCAGCAGCTCTGCCCGCTCCATACCGAAAGGCTCGCCAAATGACTCAACGACAGGCAGCAGGATCGGCACGATAATGAGAACGATTGGCACCCATTCCAGCGGCCAACCGAGTAGGAAGATCAACGCCATGATTGCGATCAGAACAACGATCGGCGCCAGATCCATGGACAACAACAGCTCGGTGAGCATTTTTGGCGTACCAAGGCTGGAGAACACCGCGCCGAAGAAGTTGGAGGCCGCCACCAGGAACATGATGAGGACCGTGATTTCCAGCGTCTTTATCAACGCGTCGTAGAAATCAGACGGCGTGAACTTCAAGTACATCATGCTGAGCACGATCGAGCCGAAGGCACCACAGGCCGCCGCTTCCGCAGGGGTCGCCCAACCAAGCAGGATGGATCCAAGAGCAAATGCGATAAGGATCGTCGGTGGCACAAGGCCGAGGAAAAACTCCTTCCAGAGATCTGAGAAGAAGAATCCACCAGGCTTCAGCGCGCGCGAAGTATAGAATACACCGGCCATGATCGCCAACCAGCCAACTGCAAAGAGCAGGTTGGTGAAGAGGAGATAGAACAACATGCCCAAGCCAAACAACACGAGGAACAATTCCACCATGTAGTATGGCGATGTGACCGGCTGCTCCTCCTCTGGCAGGATTGGACCCAGAGAAGGGTTCAACCAGCAGCGACCAACTGAATAGATGATATAGAGCGTTGCCAGCAGAATGCCCGGAACGATTGCTGCAGCAAAGAGATCCGTAACAGGAACCTCAAGAACGGGCCCCATAACGACAAGCATGATCGATGGCGGTATCAGGATGCCGAGCGTGCCGCCTGCCGTGATCGTACCAGCGGCCATCCTCACATCATAACCCGATCGGTTCATGGTCTTCGCAGCCATGATACCGAGTATCGTAACTGAGGCGCCAACAATGCCGGTCGCGGCGGCGAAAATTGTCGACACGAACAGCACCGCAATGAAGAGCGCTCCGCGTGTCCGTGACATCATCAACTGAATGGAACTGAAAAGCCGTTCCATCAAGCCCGCCTTCTCCATCATGATGCCCATGAACACGAAGAGCGGCACCGCGACGAGCTGGTCGTCCAGCATAGTCTCGTTGAACTTTAGAGTCTGAAGGAAGAAGCCAAGCTTTGGGCTGATGCCCCAGGCTGCAAAGACGAATGACAGAAAAATCAGTGTGAACGAGATCGGGAAACCGACGAAGATCGCAAACAACATGGTTGCGATCATGAACAATCCGATTGTCGGCTTATCAAAGTCTGTCAGTCCGGCAGACTTGACGAGCTCCGTCCAGTAGCCGCCGAGAGGAACGGTTTCAGGGTAGAATGTTGCAGCAAAGGCGGCAGCCAGCACAATTAAGTAGACGGGCAAGATTCGGAGAAAAATCCGCTCGCGGTCTTTGCCCATGTCATTGAAGGCACGGAACAGCTCTGGCAGACCTTGCAGCAGAAGCAGGAACGCGCCCACAGGCATGGCGAGGCGGGCCGGTCCAAGTACCGGCGCCCAGGTTGAGTCACTGGCGCGCTCCCAGCCATCGTAAGCGAAGTCGTTACGGTAGTTTAATGCGTCCAGTGTAAAGCCCAGAGAGCTCCAAAAAAAGAACAGCATCGCTGGGAAGTAAAATGCGAGATAAAGACTCGCATCAATTGTCGCCTGATTTTTCGTGGACCAATTCCGATAGAGGAAGTCGGCGCGGATGTGCACGCCGCGCATCAGCGCGTAGCCAGCACCCAGCATAAACAACACGCCGGCCAGCATCCGGCTGACATCGTAGACCCACAAAGTAGGAGCAACAAACATCTTTGCTGCAACCACCTCGTACACCATCACGCCGATAACCGGCACGAGGATGAGGCAGGTGAAGCGGCCAACCCACAGGTTCAGGACATCAATGGCGGCCGTGATGGGTCGTTGCCAACCCGTCATAGTCTCCGGCGTTTGACCTGGATCTTCTGCACGACGTTCGGCTATGAGCTCGTCTGCAATTTCCAGTTCAGACGGATCAACTTCGAGATCCTTGTCGTTCACTGCCAGTTCCTCCCCAGGAATACGCCGTGTTTGCGCTAGTTTTTTTATGAGGTCGTCACGTCGCCAAATAGAATGGGTCTATTTGAGATGCTCCCCCTTAAACGGAACAAGGAGCAGACCACGAGGCCTGCTCCTTGTAAACATCCCTCATGCGGGCCGGCTCAACTTCGTTGAATGCATTTCGTTGAACCGACCCTTTTTGTGCCGACGATGCTGTAGAGTACCCCCTACTTCTTCAGCGAGTCAGCGAATGCCTTGCCAAGCGCAGCGTTGGACGCCTGAGCACCAGCCCAGAACGGTACTGCGGTTGCAGCAAAGTCCTTCTGGGACTGCCAAACTTTTGCGAAGAACTTGTTCTTTGCAGCGTTTGTTTCCAATGCCTTCTTGGCTGCATTCATGTAAGCCGGGAAGTAGTCGGCTGGTGTGTCATGCAGCTGAACACCATGGTTTTCAGTGAGGTCCTTCAGAGCCTTACCGTTTTCATGGATGCGGTAGCCGAGAGCTTTGATCAAAGATGCGTTTGCAGCAACTTCGATTGCCTTCTTCTGGTGGTCAGAAAGCTTGTTGTAGACGTCGCCATTGATGTACATGTCAGCGTTAACAACAACCTGATGCAGACCCTGCAGGTAGTAGTGCTTCAGCACTTTCTGGAAGCCGAAGACACTGTCAGGCTTCGGGCAGCACCACTCGGCAGCATCGATCTTACCGCTCTGTAGAGCAGGCAGGATGTCACCACCGCCCATAGCAACAGAAGCTACGCCGATGTCTTTGTATGTCTGGCCAGGAATACCAGGAGGTGTACGGAAACGGTACTTCCGGAAGTCAGCCATCGATTTGATCGGCTCTTTGAACCAGCCGAGAGCTTCAGGGCCAACTGGCTGCAGCATGAAGCCTTTGACGTTGACGCCCATCTCTTTCCAAAGCTGGTCGTAAAGATCTTTACCACCGCCGTACAGGAACCAAGACACAAAGGCGATGTTGTCGATGCCGACACCGGCACCAGCTACGGGTGAACCGAACAGCATCGCAGCCGGGTGCTTACCTGACCAGTAGTGGGTCCAGGCGAAACCACCTTCCACCAGTCCTTTGTCAACAGCATCAAGGGTTTCCTTGACACCAACAACGGCACCAGCTGGAAGAACTTCAATCTTGACTTCGCCCTTAGTCAGTGCGGCGACGTCTTTGCCGAATTCCTTCAGCATGTGAACTTCATCGGCCTTAGCCGGAATAACAGACTGCACACGAATGGTGACAGACTGTGCCTGGCTCACGGCCGGCGCGAGCATCGTCGCCAGCGCCATACCGGACACGGCAAGTGCCCCGCCCAGAATTTTGGTCAGTTTCATATAGCGTCCTCCCAACCACATCGGTTGTATAAGTCGGCACTTGCGCGGATGCGCTCGGCCTGCGGCTTTTCCATTTTTATCGCTCGCTCGCAATTTCTCGAAAGCGAGAAATAAACGTCTCATTTTTAAGGTCATTGTTCAAGCGATTTTTGTTTGCGCTCACTGCACAGCGCCAGGGGGCCTACTAAGCGCTGACACGCAAGCGTTCTGGGACGCCGGCACCAATGTGCTCTGCGGCCTCCTTGAGGACATCCACATAGCCTTTGGCATGCTCGATTGTCATGCGGGATTTTGGTGCATGAACCGCCAAAGAGGCGACATAGCGCTTCTGGTGATCGAGAACAGGAACCGCAATAGCTGTCATCTCGGGGATGAATTCTTCATCATCTAAACTGTAGCCACGTTCTCGCGTCTCAAGGAGATGATTACGCAGCTCATCCGGCGCTGTAAAAGTATTTTCGGTATGCGGTTTTAGCTCAATTTCTTTCAGTAGACGGGCACATTGAGCCAGCGGTAGGCTTGCGAGGTACATCTTACCAGATGCTGTGGCATGCAGTGGTACTCGTGATCCAACCGGAAGCTGCAATCTCAATGGCCATTCGGTCTCCACACGGTCCCAATACACCATGCCGTTCCCCTCGGGAGCCACCAAGTTGCATGTCTCACCTATTTCCCTTGCAACCCGGGTCAGGATCGCATGGCGAGTGACGTAAACGGACCGACTGGCCAAGACCGACTGTGCGAGATCGATCAGTTTCGGCCCAGATACATAACCTCGACCGCCCAACTGGCGTTGGATGAGGCCCGCACCGAGGAGTTGCTCGCAAAGCCTATAAACCGTTGCTTTAGGCAGCCCGGTTCGCTCCGAAATCTCATTTGCGGTGATCGGCTCTACCGCATCTGCGACCTCTCGGAGGAGTAAAATCGTCCGGACAGACCGATCGGATTCGTCGCTCGCTTTCACTTGCCCCACATCTCGTTAATCGTCAGCTAACACTGGAAGCATCTATCAAGTCTCAACCTGCTTCATGCCGTTCTCTCATAAATGAGAGTCAGAAGTCCAGTTTTTAGGATGTTTTATCCGAGCATGAATGCCGCCACTTGTAAATCCAGTCGTAGCGACGCATTAGCTGACGGGCAGAAAACAGACGCATTGTTACGTCGCGGGCAGCGGCCGATACCCCGGACAAGTGGTAAATTTGACCGTTTTTGCGCGATGCCGACTGAACAGCATTAATCCTGTCTCTGCGTTGCCGATCAAATACCGGAAATGCTGCAGGTCCTCCATGTTCTTGCAGTAGAGTTGCAAGACAGAAGGCATCCTCAACGGCCATAGCCCCGCCTTGGGCGAGGAACGGCAGGATAGGATGAGCGGCATCGCCGATGACGGCTGCACGTCCCGACCACCATTTCGATAGTGGCGAGGGATCATAAAGGGCCCATTGGCGCCATACGGGCGCAGCACCGAGCAAGGCTGCAAGTGCGGGTTCATGAGATGGCAACCGCTGCAGGACGGCTTGGCGATCGACATCCCGGCCCCATCCCTGAAGCCGCTGTGGATGCCGTGATACAGCGATCAGAGCTATGCTTTGACCAGCATCAATCGGGTACTTGACGATATGTGCATCCGGCCCGAGCCAAACGCCTGTATTCTCGTCCCGCAGCGACATAGGAGCTTGATCAACCGGGACGATCGTCCGTGCTGCAATCATACCGGAATAGGGTAGCTGAAACTCTGGCGCGATTACCTCTCTGGTCCGGGACCATACCCCGTCACAGCCCACGACCAATTGCCCCGTTTCAGTCTCCCCTTCCCCGCTTCTTACTTTAACTCCGGTTTCTCCGAGAGATATCTCCCGGCAATCAAATCCGAAGCGCAATTCAATCTCATCGGAGGCAGTAGCTGCAGCCAGCAAGGCATCGTGAAGAGCTGATCTGTGGACGACGAGATAAGGTGCCTGATCGCCGGATTGGTCAGGAGTTGGCAGCGGCAGCGTCGATATGATTTGGCCATCGGCGATCTTGCGCACGACGATAGACCTGGGCTTTCCAGCATGTTTGGTGACCGCATCTAAAACGCCGAGCTCACCCAGAATGCTGGTCGCATTGGGACCCAGTTGGATTCCGGCCCCATCTGTTGTTGCGGATGGGCGCGCCTCAAGTACGCGGGAACGCAGGCCCAAACGGGCCAGCGCAAGACTTAGGGTTAGCCCTGCTATACCAGCACCGACGATTAGTGGTCGTGAAGTTAGGCTGGCATTCAAGCCGCTGTCACGCTTTCTACAACCAGGCACTCAGCTGGATCAGACTCTGTTGGTTGCAAGCGTGAATCATAAATGAAGAGTGTCGAGCAGTACGGGCATAAAACCTGCGAGTCTGCCCCCATATCTAAGAAAACGTGAGGATGGTCATACGGCGCTCTAGCGCCCTGGCACATAAATTCTTTGACGCCGATCGTAATCTTTTCAGCACCAACATCATTCGCAAAATGAGGCACGACACTGCCAGCCATGATCTGCCCTTTTCATTTCCTTGGCTGAAAGCCAGGAGGTGGTACCGAATGCGTTGATGATAGCGATGCCCGCATACAGGTGGTAATAGGGTGCGAAGTCGCACAGAGCGATGCAGGAAACGATTGTGGGCGGGAGAGGTTCGTGCAGTTTTTTGACTCTGATGGCGTTGAGATTGCCTATTCTGATGAAGGCGACGGCGAACCCATCGTGCTGCTACATGGCTTTGCCTCCAACATAACATTCAACTGGGTTGATCCCGGCTGGATCCGCCATCTCCTTCGCGATGGCCGTCGTGTTATTGCTATGGATCATCGCGGGCATGGACAAAGCGCGAAACTCCACAATCTTGAAGACTATGGTGCCCCGATCATGTGCGAGGATGCTCGCCGGCTTCTCGATCACCTCGGCCTCGAGAACGCGGATGTTATGGGATATTCGATGGGCGCCAGGATTACGGCCTTCCTCGCGCTGGCTCATCCACACCGCGTTCGCAGCGCCATTTTTGGCGGATTGGGCTACAATATGGTGCGCGGCATGGCCGGAACTGGTCCTATTGCAAGCGCGCTCGAAGCCCCCAGCATAGATGACGTCACCAACGCCACGGCCCGGACATTCCGGGCGTTTGCAGAGCAAACCGGGAGTGATCTCAAGGCACTGGCTGCATGTATACGTTCAAGCCGCGATCCATTGAGCACAGATGACGTCAGCCGCATAGCTTGCCCTGTTCTCGTGGCGGTGGGTTCTGACGATGTGATCGGCGGCTCGGCAGAGAAGCTCGCTGAAATGATCCCACACGGCAAAGCTCTGGAAATCAAAGGACGGGATCACATGAAGGCCGTCGGCGACCCATCGTACAAGCGCGCTGTTTCAGAGTTTCTTGCCAACCGGCCATAGCAAGGCCTTGACGACGGCCGCGCGACCATTGCGCAGCGAAATTTGAAAGGCACGAACTGAATGACTACCCGTCGTACGCTGGCCAGCAGCGGTCCGCCTTCAAAAACGCGAAAGCCCCAGCCAGGCCACTGCCGGGTCCGGAAATCTCCTTTTGCGGGGAAACTCGGGACGGCTGTAGCAAACGGCCAGGGCCAACTACGCGACTTTCGTCTTACTTACGCATACGCAACTTACTAGCAAGACAAGGTGTAGCATGATGGCAGCCAAACAGACACCCTGATTCTCAGTCTGGGGAAAAGCTGTGCGCAAGACTGCGACAATCAAACCTTGCAAATCGTCATTTAAGTGTCAGAATTCCAGATTCATCCGAAGCTTTCGGCTGCTGGAGGACGTCACTTATGGTTATGAGACAAGCCCTTACCATTGTACTGGCTGCAACCTTTATGTGCGGGCAGGCCGCTGCACAGCAACCGACAAAAGCATTCGTCGATCTGGAACTCATTCTTGCGGTCGACGTGTCCAGATCCATGAATACCCGGCGATTGAAGCTCCAACGGCAAGGTTATGTTGCCGCTTTCCGCGATCGACGCGTTTCCCAGGCAATAGAGTCGGGCCCACAGGGACGAATAGCCGTGACTTACGTTGAGTGGTCGGGTGCGGACCACCAACATGTTGTATTGCCATGGCGTATTATATCAAATCACGATGAAGCCCTTGCGCTTGCCAAAGATCTGGAAGGGCAGACAACAACGCGGACGCGGCGCACATCGATCTCAGCCATGCTGAGAAAAGCATCAAAGATGTTCCGCAACAGCGGCTATGAAGGCTTACGCCGGGTAGTCGATGTCTCTGGCGATGGCCCGAATAACAGCGGCGCATTGGTTGAGCCTGCAAGAGACTTACTGCTGCGCGATGGCGTCGTGATCAACGGTCTTCCTATCATGTCAGATCCGGCCGACCTGCCAGGTTACTATGATTTAGCGGACTTGGATCTCTACTACCGTGATTGTGTAATCGGCGGACCAGGCTCATTCTACATTCCAGTTACCGGTATGCAGAACTTTGCCAAAGCGATCCGCATGAAATTGATCCTAGAGATTGCGGCGATAACACCGCCTCGCGAGCATAAAATACTGCACCAAGCGAACTACGTTCCGTCAGCCAACTCGCGCGAAAAGGCGAATTGTTTAGCTGGCCAATAAGCCGTTCGACCTCAAAAACCTCCGGTCCCGAACTCGTCACGGCCCAAAACGGTCACGCGAACGACTTACTCGTGTCGAAAATGCACGCCAATTAACCATTGGGGCAACGGATCATTGAGGCAGTCTTAGGGCTGCCAGCCGTAGTGTGCGTGCCCATGGTTAAGCGAACAATTCATGCAATTTTGGTCGTCCTCGCTTGCGCTTTTGTGGCGAGTTGTACAACCAGAACAGGTGGCGTCTTCTCGCGCTCCCACAATGTTGAAGCTGCGCATCTCGTTGGTCCTGCAGCCTGGCATGCTGGCAACGAGCGAAGTTGTCTTGCCTCAGGTCGGGTCCGCGAAACCCCATTTATCATTTCCCGCTCCAGCATTGGCCGCCCCGCCGGATGTGGTGCAGAGCGTCCGTTCGTCGTGAAGGCGGCGTTGGGCGGACGGGTCGGCATGCGTCCGGCTGCAACACTTCGCTGCCCGATGATCGATCCGATTGAACAGTGGCTGTACCAGGTCGTGCAACCGGCTGCCCGCAAACAGTTTGGTCAGAATGTCGTCGAGTTGAAAGTTCTGGCCTCTTATGCTTGTCGCAGTCGGAATAGCAAGCGCGGAGCCAAGTTATCAGAGCATGGTCGCGCAAACGCAATCGACATTGCGGAGTTCATCCTGTCGGATGGCTCTCGCGTGACTGTCAAGAATGGTTGGAACTGGGGCCGTCGCGGAGCGCGCTTTCTTCGGCTTGTGCATCGCGGTGCCTGCCAGCATTTTTCAACCGTCCTCGGTCCCAACGCCGACAAGTACCATCATGATCATTTTCACTTTGATCTCGCTCGTCATGGGCGGACCGGCACCTATCGCGTCTGTCGCTAAAGTTTCGGAGCGATGCGCCGCGTTCATTTGCGGCTGCACATCATGTGGGCGTCTCCTCCAGCCAAAGCATTTGCTGTCCATTATTGCTCGGGGAGGCTGACGGAGCCTTTTAGGCTCCAGGACAAGTGACCTCCTTTTGCAGAATTAGAGTTGTGTGTGCCGCGCATGTTCGCCATCCTGTAGGTGGAACGCCTATGTCCGAACCCCTCCATCAATTTGGTGTCCATGATAAAAGTGTTGACTATCCATCCGCTGAGCGCAGATGCCCAAACCAAGATCCGGTCGGTCGATCCAATAATCGAACTAACAGATGCCGGCGGCTGGTTCGCAGGTGAAATCCGAGAATCTTGGCCCGAATTTGCCGTGGCCCGATACTTATCGGATGACGCGACGGGCGCGGGGACGCGCCAGGAACGAGATCAACTCCTCAAGGATGCCGAGATTGTCTACGGTGGATTTCCCTTTCCTTTGGATCTGGTCGCACGGGCACCGAAACTGAATTGGTTTCATCAGTTTCCGGCTGGTGCAAGCAATCTGATGCGCGGCGACATTTGGAAGAGCCATGTCACTGTGACGACGTCACGTGGGCTCGGCAACACGCGTGGCATTGCCGAATATGCCGTTGCCAGCGTCCTGCACTTCGCTAAAGGGCTTCATCGCGCGAGCGTGGATCGCGAACGTGGCGCATTCGGACATCGCGCCTACAGTCCGATGTTGTTGAATGACAAAACGGCATGCGTTGTGGGGGCCGGTGGCATCGGCCTTGAGGTCGGCCAACTTTGTGCGGCTCTCGGAATGCGCGTTGTTGGGACGCGTCGCACCGTAAGAAATTCCAGCCCATTGCCGCCGGGCTTCAGTGAGCTGGGTCCCCAGGAAGATCTGGATCACTATCTAGAACAAAGCGACTTCGTCATTGTTTGCTGCCAATGGACGCCGGAGACGACACGGCTGTTTGATGAAACACGGTTTGCAGCCATGAAACGCGGTAGCGTCTTGGTGAATGTCGCGCGCGGTGAAATCATCGACGAGAACGCACTTTGCGGCGCGCTCGAGAGCGGTCACCTGCGTGGTGCCGCGCTCGATGTATACGTTGGCGAATTTGAACGCCCGCCACCGGAACGCCTGTGGTCGAACCCCAGCATCCTGGTTACCCCACATATCTCAGCAGGTAGCGATCGGTCCAATCCCCGTCCGGTCGAGATATTTTGTGAGAACCTTCGCGCGTTCATAGATGGCAAGCCGTTACGGAATGTCATTGACTGGGAACGGGGATATTAACGCACGGCACAGTGTGGTTGGACACGATTGACGATTGTGAATTGACGAAGCGTTCTCTCCTTGGTCAACTCGGGATTGTTTGCTCTTGGCATGTGTTATCGCAGAGGCTGTTCGTGATGTTCGATTTCCGTTTCTTGATTTGTTGCCTTGTCGTCATTTTCTGGGCTCCTACCGCTTACGCAGACACTGCTCTGAGCGGGAAAGCCGCCGTCATCGATGGCAATACCTTGGAAATAGAAGGCCGGCAGGTTCGGCTGTTGGGCATTGACGCACCAGAGGCGGCCCAGGAACTCCAGCTGACAACAGGCGGAACTGACTTCCTCGGCCGAGGTGCAGCCATGATGTTGCGCTCGTTGATTACAGAGAATTCTATCCGCTGCCAGCTGTCTACTCAGAAAGATGGCCGTGGCCTGCCACTTGCAACGTGCTTCAATGATACTGTTGATGTGGCAGCCGAGATGATTGCGAGCGGCATGGCGCGCACGTCAGCTTCATATCTTTCACCCTATGCTGGCGTAGAAACCAAAGCCAAAGCTAACAAAAAGGGTTTTTGGAGAGATCAGAGTGAAGCACCATGGTCCTTCCGGGAACGACGTCTAGAAGCCTCAAAGAAGAGCGCTGCCAGAGACTGCGTTTTCAAGGCTATATCGCATCGAGGCCGCAAAACTCTGATTACGCCTTGGTCGCCCTGGTACAACGATGTTCAGGTCAACTTGGCGCGGGGTGATCGCTGGTTCTGCAACGAGGCGCAAGCAGTTTCGCAGGGCTGGCTTGAGCCAGCTTGGCTCATCGAATCTGTCGTATCAGGCGTTTACAATCCTACGAATTGATCGCCAACTGCGAGGCATTCTGCTTCCCTCAGACCTCGTCCCTCAGCCTCATCAGCACGTACCAATCTGCTGGGTCGACAAGCGCTGGTGCTTGGATTTTTGCGCACGGCTCAGCTGCGTGCGTGCGCTTTTGGTCGGCCAATTAAGGCTTAATAAACAAATGTAGAATAATGATACAGGATACCGGATGCGTGAGCGCCCTCTTAGGCGGCCCCATCCAGATACCGTTATGGCGTAGGTATCCAATCGCAAGTGTCTGCGATCGTTGCGTTGTTGCTTTTCCCGCATCCACAAGGAACAACCCGATGTTATCGTTGCCATCATTCCTCCGCTCACTCACATTGGCATCCGCCACGTTGCTCACAACCTTCGCGGCTGAAGCGACTGATCGATTTCGATATGGCGATGCCAAGTTTGGTTCCGCCTACGCACCTTCCTGGATTGTAGGCTACGGTGGGATCGATTTTGCGAAGGACGCCTATTACTACTATGGCGGCTTTGACATGGCGGTCCGCGGTGATGTCCGCCGCTCCGGAATGATGCTGAGAGGC
>JBCDBQ010000048.1:0-20685 GCA_039183375.1 Pseudomonadota bacterium | reverse complement strand
GACACTGATCTCTCAATCTCCGAGGTCGCACTCCGCGTCGGCCTTGACCGCGCTGTCGCTCGTCGTCTCGTGCACACCCTGGTGCATCTCGGTTATGTCCGCCAACGACGGGGGCAATATCGTTTGACACCGAAAATTCTGTTGCTGGCGAGCGGCTTCCTCCAAAGCCGGCAATTCACTAAGACCGTCGTTCCGGTTCTGAACGAGTTCTCACGCAGCATCGATGCTCCGATATACATGGCAACGCGGGATGGTTACGACGTCATCTATCTGGCACACGCTGCGCTGGAAACCCGTGCGATCTCGCTGGGTCTCGGTGTCGGCAGCAGAGTACCGGTCTTGCCCACTGGTATCGGCCGTGCGTTGCTGACTATTGCACCAGATGACGAGCGCAACGCTGTTGTTGCCCACGCTCCGCTGGAGCCCCTCACCAGCAAAACCATCGTCGACCGAGACCGGCTCGCTGACAAACTCAACGAGGCGGAGGAGAAAGGTTTCGCGCTCACCGATGGAGAGTTTGAGGCCGGCATAGCAGCGCTTGCGGTTCCCTTTCAGAGACGCGGACCGTTTCCGGTTGCACTTGGAATTTCATCGGAACGGGAGAGGTTCACGAAGGCTTACATTCAGACAGCGGTGCGCACCTTGAGGTCGTGTCGCGATCATCTTGCCGACGCGATCGCGCAACTTTGAGTTCACCGGTCCGATCTTCGAGAGCGCTTCCATTGCAGTCAAGCGGGCTCTAGCTGGCGCCTTCCGGGGGCGGGACCAGAACAAAGTTGCCGAAGTGCTTCTTCTGCATGAACTCTTCCTGAGCAGCGGCAATTTCGCTGAGCGGAAACGTCTTCGCGAGTGCCGGTCGGATTTCGCCACGCTCGATATAGGAGACCAGATTGGGAAACACAGGTTCATCCCAAGCCGTGCATCCGATCAGCGTGATATCCTTCAGGTACATGTCGCGCATATCCAGGTTAACAATCGGTCCGGCGATAGCCCCCGAGGACGCATAACGTCCGCCGCGCTTCAAGATTTTGAGCATCAATGGGAATGCCTCGCCAGCGACATTGTCGATGACCACATCAACAGAGTTTTCTCCTAGTTCATCAAGCGGATCCTTGCCGCGCTCAATGACCTGGTCCGCACCGATCTCTGTGACCTGGTTGACTTTGCTTGCACCGGCAATGGCCGTTACGCGAGCCCCACGACGTTTCGCCAATTGGACAGTGGCGGATCCGACACCGCCAGATGCGCCGGGCACCAGAACATGGTCCTCGGGCCCTACCCCGGCGCGATGAAGCATGTTCTCGGCAGTTCCGTAGGCACAAGGGATCGTGGCCAGTTCTTCATCCGTCCAATCGCAGTTGACGGCAAAGACTTCTGAGGCCGGTACTTTCACATATTCTGCAAATGCTCCGTCGAAGTCCGAGGCCATCCAGACGTTGTACATCGTCTCATAGCCATCCGGGCGCATGCAGGCACGCACGATCACCCGCTTGCCAATCAGGCTATCATTGACGCCGTCTCCAACCTGATCCACGCGACCGCAACAGTCCGTCCCTTGAATAAAGGGAAACGGTGTCGCTTCGTTCCACCCACCATCAACTTTCTGCTCTGCCACACCTTCCTGCGTGACAGCGGTTGAGCTTGTGCTTTCGGTGACACTCGAAGAATACCAGCCGAGGCGCGTGTTGATCTCAGTGTTGTTGACGCCGGCTGCCAGGACACGAAGCAAGACCTCGCCGGTCTGCGGTACAGGCACTGGAACGGCGCGATAATCGAGTTTGTCGTAGCCACCGTTTCCGGTCGTGACGACCGCCATCATTGTTCGCTCTGAATTGGTGATGTCGAACCTGTCCATACGTCAGCGTCTCCAGGCAGCAGCCGTTGTCTCAGTGTGCCCGCCCGAGAGCGAGCTGATTGGTGCCAGTATCACAGGGACTACGCTGCAGCCAAAGATGTTGGAATTCTGCATCGGAGACAGTGACGGCAATTGTTGCTCGCGGGCACCGCAGCCAGGAACAAAGCGACAAATCCGTCACGATTTGAGCTGTTATTCCGGCGGGAGTCCATTTTCACGAAAGCTAACGTGCATAGCTTCGATTGAACGGGTCTGCGTGTCTTGGCCCTCGACACGACAAGGACATGAGGCTTGCGTGTGCGAAACCGGTCCTTGTTGGCCTGAAAACTTGCAAAAAGAGACGTTCGGTTGAAGTCACCTTCGTCTCCCTTGATGAGTGAACCATAGAGGCGGAAATGCAGCAAAGTCAGCCAAATATGATTCCCGAAACCGGTGCGGGACTTTCGCAACAAACTCTTTCGGATCTTTGGAGACTGTTTGATCGCCTCGTTCACTACCGGAATGACGCTTCCGAGTTGCAATCCTTCGATCTCTCTCAATCAGACCGCGGCGAACACAAAGACGCCTTGCTGGAAGTTTTCCTCGATCCAATCGAAGATAAGCTATCGCAACTTGCGTGGCTTGCCGCAGACCTGCCTGCCAACTCGGCAGAAGAGCAGCAGATCAAGGCCCGCATTCTTAGTGAACTCCTCGAAGAGGGCGAACCAGACGTCGGCAACGCCCTTACGCGCTCACTCATTCGCGATATTATGCGATAGCTTCGACAAGCAGAATGGAGCGCTGCCGGGATTATCCTCAAGATTGCCATAACTTGACAGGCAAATTACTGCTTCCAACTCAGTTTTATTCATACAGCTGAGTAGTATCGGTTTTATGATGATGTTTTTTTCTCGAGATTTTTCCTTGGAGTTTGAAGCACCTAAGTCTCGGCCACTCCCGTTTACAGCAAAAAATTCGATTTTTTTTCGTTAAACGAGAATAAGCGCTGCATTCTGATCGTTATCTAACTGATCGGTGCGCTCGTTCGAGATCAACCCCGCAGGATCCGCCAACGCGGGCGCGCTATCGACAGAACCTGGCCTGGGTCGACTCTGCAATGGCACCAAGATCGACCGGGCCAGGTATTTTTTTGCCTGCTTTCAAGAGTACCGAGTGTGCCGAGCCATCGCGTCTGAGAACCTATTCGGACGCATGTCTCGCTTTGTACGGTACTACTGACAATCAGCACGCCGTTAAAGGATGGCGGTTGTCTCTTCTAGCGGATTTCCGGAGAAGATCTCGTTGCAGCTTGACGTTCCCCAGATACCAATGCCATCGCGGACAATCTGGAATTCCACGATGCGTCCGGATTCATCGGCTTCCAAAAACATTTCGCATTCGTAGATCGGTCTGTCCTCGGCATGCAGATAGGCTTCGTTGGCCAGGCGAATTGCCTCAGGATTGGGCGGTGCCCGCCACCTGTAGAATTTACGACCAGTCCGTCGTCGCCTTGTTTCGTATGGCTGGCCATACTTGGCGAAGAAGACCTTGGCCATTTCTCCGCGCCAAACAAATGGGAGCTGGACGTGCGCCGGTTGCCAAGTCTGCGCGCACCCCGCCAGAAGGGGAATGGAAAGCACAAGTATCAATTGCCAGGTTCGAGCCATCATCTACTTCCATTCTCATTGCTCCCACCTGTCTAAACCACTCTACTTGACTGAAACTGGAGAAACGCCGCGAGTTGCACATGAGATCTGCGCCGATAATCCTTTCATGCTTCGAAAGCTTTGCGCGTTTTGGACAGGCGGATTTTAGACGATGGTCTCTGACCAACTGATCGGCTTGCTGTTCTCGCCGCAACGGGAGCAGGCGAAGCGATTGTGTTGGGTTCGGAGAGAAAACAACATCGTGTTCACTGGACAGCTTTCACCTTAATTGAATCGTAATGCTGGGATTGGAAGCTAGCTGGAAGTCTTCGATTGAGAGTTCTCATGATTTCCAGCGCGTTCGACAAGGTCCTTCGGGAGCTGGCCGATAGTCAAGAAGCTTCACCCAGGTGCCGCCCCAGTGTGGGCGGGATCAAGGGATCTGTGCTGCTGGGTGGCTGGTCAAAATGCGAGACTGCCAACGGTGCAAAACCTCGGTTCAGTGCCACCGATGCCTACCTCCAAGAGTTTAACTCCAAGCCGCGAGAGCGTGCAGCTGTCAACAATCGCATGACGCTTGATGATTTGAGGGCACGCATTCGTCGCGGGCTGACCAAGCAGCAGATTGCAAAGTTGAGACGGGACTTTGCGCGGCAGCATCATCCGGATTGCGCCCGAGCACCTGATCGGGAGCTTTCAGCTGATCTCATGGCACAGGCCAATGATTTGCTGGATGGCGCGGTTTGGGGTGCTGAAGGCAACTCGTAGCTGTTTCGCACTGCATCACAGTGCAGTGTCAGCGTTGCAGTTCTCGAAGCCGGGCGACTTACACTCAGCCAAGGCGGTTGATCGTTGACGGGTCAAGCCAACCGTCCCCCGCTTAACCGCCAAGACTGAGCATTAGGAAGCTAGCAGAGAGATCTTGCGTCAGGCTGATCAAGGTTGCCTACTGAGCAAATTCTGGAACGCACGGCACTGAAGCGCTCCCGTCGCTCTTCACAAACACTGATGAGATGAGTTGTAGGAGCCAAAATTGCCTGGAACGGCGATTTCACGCCACTACCTAGGCGCGAGTCTATGCTGATTACTGCTGCCTTAGCTGCACCAGTCAAAGCTCTGATGAGCCGACCTCGATGGGGTGATGTGCTAGTTGAGCTTGTTCTTATCCTCGCCGAACAAGTAGCTGCCAACGGTCCGGTCTGGTTTCTTCTCTTCTTCTTCAAAACCAACGACATTGGTGCGCAAAGTTGTGGTGCAACCAGCAATTCCAATCGCCAGGACCAATAGCGCGACAGACGATAGCTTGACTCGGCGACCCATAACTGAACCCTCACTTACTCACTCAGGATTTTTTGCAACCTATGATTGTGTGGTTAATTGTACGTTAACGGGGACCGCATATGCTCCCGGTGTGAGTAAAGTCACCAACATCGCGCTCGTTCCGAGCGCTGGAGCGGAATGCACGCGGCTTGACTGCCCCCTTGCATTCAGCATTTCAGCGATCAGCAAGACGAACTATCCACAATTCTCTAATGACGGACTGACCTAGACAACCGATGAAAACTGCCACGAAGACCCTCGATCCGACACCACTGACAACTTCCTCAAAAGGCGAGGCATTGCTCGATAGCTTTACTCAGTGGCGACTGCCCTGCAAAGCCGATCTACCTGCCGACAGCAATGTTCTCAGCAACTCAAAGCTACTGGAGATTCTACTTGAGAACTCTCCCGTTGGTGTGTGCATGAGCGATAAGGATTTGCGGATTACTCTGTGCAATCGGCGCTTCAAAGAGCTGCTAGAACTTCCCGCTGATCTGTTCGACAATCGGAGCCTAACGCTGGCAGAGCTCTTTCAGTTCAACGCACAGCGTGGCGAATACGGGCCAGGCGATATCCAGATGTTGGTTGATGATCGTATGGCGCGTGCAAGAGAATGCATCGCTCATGTCTACGAACGCGAGCGACCTAATGGGACCGTGCTCGAAGTTCGCGGCTTGCCCATCAAAGAAGGTGGGTTTGTCTCCATTTATACCGACGTGACTGAGCAGCGACGAAAAACCAGACAACTTGAAGCCATTGTCGACCATTTTCCTGGTGGACTCTGCCTGTTTGATAAGAACCTTGAAATGGTTCAACACAACGAGAACCTGATCCAGATGCTGGATTATCCCAGGCACCTCTTCGGTGACAAGGGACCAAGTCTGGAGCAATTGTTCCAACTGAACGCTGAGCGCGGTGAATATGGTCCTGGTGATATAGCTGAGATAGTAAAGCAGCGTATGGATCGCTTGAAAGAACCACGCGCGCACGAGTACCGCCGCAAACGACCTGACGGAACCGTTCTTGAAGTCCGCGGCGCCCCGGTTGATGGCGGCGGCTTCATCACGACCTATGTTGATGTGACCGCGGAATGCCAGAGCCAGGAGTTAATTGCTCATATGGCCATGCATGACAGCCTCACGGGTCTACCCAATCGTGCGCTGCTTATGGACCGACTAAGAGGTGCAGTCGCATCAGCGAAACGTGGCCAGCCGATGGCCCTTCACTATCTTGACCTGGACAATTTCAAACCGGTCAATGACAACTACGGGCATGCAGCTGGCGACAAGCTTTTGCAACAAGTCGCTGACCGCCTTCGGGCTGGAACACGTGAAACAGATACGATTGCACGGCTCGGCGGTGATGAATTCGTGGTCATTCAAACTGGCATATCGAAAGGTGACGATGCCACGATCTTGGCCCAGCGGTTGATTGACGACTTAGGCAAGCCATTCCCGATTGAAGGAACTCAAGTCAAAATCGGCGTCAGTGTTGGCATTGCGATGGCGCCACTGAACAGCTCGAGTCCGGACGAACTTCTGCGCTTAGCTGACCACGCGCTGTATCGGTCCAAATCGCAAGGGCGGCACCAGTTCTGTTTTTCCGCAACTGACTAACCTGATGGGGCTCAGACAGCGATCCCATCGGCCAACAATGGACATGATGGTCCAGTCAGCAGGGTCCTGAACTTAGTATTCACGGCAAGGATTAGTGATAATTAACTAATCATCCTTACAATTAAAACTAAATGCGCATTGAAGCTTGAATGCCTTGCAATTCTGAAGAATGGGCAATTCTGAAGAATGGGCAATTCCGAAGAGCGGGTAATTGGCTTTCTCACCCAACAAGGTGAGTTGCTACATTGAAAGGGTCAGATCTAAGGGAATGCTAAGTCAGAAGGTAAAGAACATGGACTTGACCCAGGGCAACAGTTCGGGCAGCGAGCCCAGTGCGGACCGCCTTCGCAAGTTTTCCCGTCAGCTCGTCAACATGCGAGCATTTCTGCATTTTGGAGGGCGGTTTCAGTCCACCCTCATTCGCGACCTGTCGCAATCTGGTGCCGGTCTGCGTGGTGCGGTCGGTGTTATTCCCGGAGACAGAGTTAGTATCGAGCTGTTGGACGGTCGAGCTATCCCCGGCAAGGTGAAATGGTGGCTCGCCGGCAACTGCGGCGTCGCCTTCGACACGAAGCTCGAGGCAAACGATCCGCTATTAATCGGCGCTTCTAAAGGCTCGCTGCGCCAATCACTGCGAAAAACTGACTAACAGTCGACACCAAGATCTGCCGTGAGAGAGCCGATGTCATCGCTCGCGCGATAGCGCTCCGACACGGCTATGGTTTTGTCGTTCGCCGACAATTTTCTTAGCTCCACTAATCACTTTGAAACTTCAGCAGACTATTCTGGTTAATGTAATTCGACAGGGTTTGGTCGATCATATGTCGCCCACCTGCTGCATGATGCAACTCGAATTAGCCGGTCGAACCCCGGAATGAAGCCTAAGTACTAGGGCCATCAGAGCCCCTACTTGCCGACATTTGTGTCGGTGGCGCTAAGTTCCGGAGTGACCATGGTCTGCTGCCCCAGCCATCAATGCGCGATCTCTTTCGCCGAAGCGGAAGTGCGGCGACTGGCTGCCGGTGCGCTGCACGCCTGCTACGCACTTTTGTCATTCTTCACCGCCAAATGTCTGCGAGTTCAAAACGCTTGTTATCCGATCGCAGCTTTTGATGTCATCACCACTTCTGTTGCCCCAAGTCAAAATTGGCGCCTGATTCACGAGCGGGTCGCAGACCTAAGCAATGGCGATAGTGTTGCTCCTGACGACTTAGTTACGGTCCACCCGAGCCTCGTACACCAGCCCTTCTCGCAACCCATTTAGAAGACAGCTGACATGTCCATGGCATCGAACATTCAGGAGCGCAGAAGCGCAAAGCGCTATAGGCATCCACTGCAGGTCTCCTGCATGGGAACGACGACTGTGTCTACAGACTGGAGCACAAGTGGATTAAAGTTCAAAGACTTTACCGGTCGACTTCCATCTCAAGGCGAGATCGTTGACTTGATCCTGAGCTTCAAGGTCAAGAGCATTCGCGTGACGATTGACTGCAAGGCCGAGGTCGTTCGCATTTCACCGCAGGAAAGGATGTTCGCACTCCACTTCTGCAATATCAATTCTCCGGAGCACGACTTGATAACCGAATTTGCAAGGTATGGAATGTAACCCAAGATGCGTGTAACCAGCTGCGGTCAGACAATGCACATCGGCTCGCAGGCGTGCGAGGACGAATGGCGAATATGCCGCTTCATCCCGGTGTTTGGGATGCAGGCATTGATCGTGTTCGGAATAGCGATGGCCGCCGTCAATTTGATGTTGCCATCTCTATCCGCTGCGATTCCTGTAGTTGCATTGGGCGCGGGCGTTCTCACGATGTTAGCACTGCTTGGAGCAGCCCAGTTCACTGGCGTAATCAGCGAGCTTCTCGGCAAGTCGAACGCGGGACTGGTTGTTCTGGATGTCAAAACTCAGTCCATTGTCAGCTACACCGGCCGGCTTTTTGGTTCCCGGCGACAGCAATTCTCATTTGATGATGTTGTAGAAGTTTCGAGCATTCGACAGAGATGGGATGGACAATCGCTGTCATCGGGAACGGCCATCAAAATGTACTCGGGCGAGAATGTTGTCATTCCTGAGAAGTTGGAGTCATTGGAGATACTGATTGTCGGTTATTTCATCGGCTTGCAGGATTCCAGTCTTGAACTTTCTCCAGCGTAACGCGGTTCCGCACTTCACTCTCATGTTTGTCCGTCGAGCAAATTGTCTAACGCCTTCTTTGAAGTTTTGAGGCGTGCGCGCAGCTTCAACCAATCTGCGTCGCTGATCCCACCAAGACACTATCTCCAATATGCTTTGCAAAAACATTCCTTAAGTTCTTTCACATGAGCCATGTCCAACTACGCGCCAAGCGGCAGCGCAGGCAGACATCGCGTTATTTGGACAGAAAACTTGGTCTGAAACTTCGCTCGTGTGGTCGGCCGCCGAAAGCGACAATTTGAATTGAATGCGTGGATGCAGTTGAACTGTGCCTACACAATTTCTTGCTATACCGGTCCCACAAATAGTTAGAGTACAAGAATAAGAGTTCCAGGAAATGATTGATCGGATCGGCGGCCAGAACGTTTTTCAGTTCCCACAGCCGAAGGAGAATACTGAGGTCATTCAACTGTCGGAGAAGCGTTCGGAAGAAAGCCGGCAGCTTGCTATCAGAGCGACGCAGGCGGACCACGTCAAAAAGGTGGAAAGCGCGTTGAACGCTTGGATGAATTTCGACGCGAGTACGGAAGCTAGAAGCAGCGCTTCATCGGCGCAGGTCCAAAACGCTTACGGCGCTGTGTAGAGTGGCTTGAGTTCATCTAACAGCGATTTTCAGCGAAGCTGGAAGTCGCGCATAGATTTGAGCGTCTTTGCTAGGGGTCGAGCGGCTTACCATTCAGCGCGCAGTTGAGCCGGCTGGCCACTGCGTGTGCTCGCAATCTTGCCGATTAAAGTGCGGCACTATCCAATCTAACAGTGTTTTAGATCCTTGATGAGCGATCGCGTCAGACAGGCAACAAGATCTGTCGGATCGTCTTCCAGGAGGTCTTCCAGGATCGCAGCTTTGCGCCGCATGTGATCCTTGTTTGCCGAAGCGGTTTCAGACGCAAGCCAACCAAGCTCATGGAGTTCGTCATCAATTGGGTCGATGAATGTTTCCAGCAATTCATTGGATTGCTTCGTCCCAGGTAAACCAATGACCTCAGCACTGAATTCTTGGGAAAAGGACGATTTAATCTGGGTTAGTCTCTGAAACTTCTCGGATATCGCCCGCAAACAAGCGGGATTGGAAATATCTTGGCTCTTATTCTTGTCCGCGTTGTTCGGATGCATCCGACCTTTGCCCCCTTAGCCTCGCTAGAAAAACCCAAAACGAATCGACCAGAAACTGAATATCAGATCACAACGTTATAAGATTCGCGGGAAGTCTCAACCTTAGGGTAAAATCATCGCATATTAGTTTTCCACACTCGTCCTGGAGCAATGGCTTGTATCGGCGGAACCCATAGGCTCGGCCAAACAACAGCTAATGTACGAGGTTTGCTGCATTCGTCCGAGTGTCGATGAGCCGGTCCCGACACCGCCAGTGAACGCTCCCCATGGCCAGCCGGCGTCTTTGACGTGGTATGCTCTATTCAAGTTGCATTGCCCAGGCATGGCACTGAGTGGAGTATGCGGGCTCGATCATTGAACGTGAAGTTGCAACTACCTGGTGGGGCGTCTGCGGCCGCTAATCTAAGTACAGAATTCAACGCCGGCCATGCCATCTGAACACCAGCGTACGACCGCCATGACGGTATTGCCTTGAGGAAGCTTCAACCAGACCTTCTCATCGACGCTGACGTCTGGCACATCTTCTAATCCATAGCCGGACTGCGACTGATTGATGATGCGGACGTTGTGGGCCTGCCCCTTCACGAACAGGACAATATCTGCCGACAACTCCGCGCGCTCGGACGCACGCTTTTCTGCAAATCCGGGAATCTCCAGCTGTAGATCTGAATTGATGCACGGGCTTGCGCCATCACAAACTGCTTGCAACTGTTCCAATAAGATCTTTGCTGTCCGAGTCAGTTCGCTGTCGGCGCAATCCTTGACTGATTGCTTCATGAGCCCGTGATTGACCTGCGCGACGCGACGCCATGCATCGGAGCAAACGTCCCAGAAGTGCTCGCTCTCTACACTGCTGTCCGAGCCTTGATGCTTTAACGTTGCCGTCATCGACCTGGCGAGTGAAATCCTTATTCGAAGCTCCTGGAGTCCGCTTGGGTCGTTGAACGTGCGCTCTGCAATCTTGGCGAAATGCCTGTCAGACACGTGATGCGGATCAGGAGCAGTTGCCACCCAGTTTACAAGCTGATGGGCACCCGTGGCCGGCAGGTTCAATACGGAGCCAGCAACGACGATCTCAAGTGCAGCCTCGACCAGCCGAGCGAGCATGTCTTCTGCTTCACTATCTAATTGCTCGTGGCTCATCTGAGGCTCGAAGTCCAGAACGGGATCGGCCTCATTCAAGATTGTGTAGAAATAATCGTCGACTCTATCCATCAGTCAGCGCCACCTACCAGCGAAAGGACCTGCAATTGCTCGTCCAAGCACAGACTTAACTGCCCCTGAAGACGAAAAGTCAGCTCCTCCGAGATGATGTGCATCCCGGATCAAACACAACTTTAAATTGAAGTTCACATATAAGCGTTGAGAAGTTGTTAAGGATATCGGCGCCGGCTGGGCCTATGGCGACACGAGAAGACTGCAGCCGTAGCTGTTCTTGAAGCTGGACCGTTGCAATGAGCTGACACTTGACGCTCAAGACGTAGGTACACGACGATGAGCGCAACGGAAGTGCGGCCGATGTCGCCTTCGAAGTCTCAGGAGAATAGGGCCGAGTACCAACGGCACAGGGTCAGTCATTCACCCAGACGAACGCACGGTATTTTCGCGTCGTTCTTTCAAAATGCTGCTGCATCGCCAACCGTGCCAAGCTCGGCTCGCGTGCGCGAATAGCCGAGATGATAATATCATGGTCTTGGATTGATGAATGGGCGAGTTCTGTTTTTTGTTCGAAACTCAATGCTGACCATCGGGAGAAATTTGGTGCCAGTGACGGCATTAAGAAATCAATCAAACCGCGCAGCAGTGGATTAGGGCTGCAGCTGGCAATCGTTGCATGGAAGTCAATGTCGGCGCGGCGGCCATTGAGAAGATCAACATGATCGGTCCGAATAATAGCTGCGATACCGCTTTGCGCTGTTGCCAACTTTTGCAATACACCTTCGTCGGCGTGAATTGCCGCGTGCTCGCAAGCCAAGCACTCGAGTAGCATGCGTACTTCGAACACAGCCGCGAATGCTGTGTCTTCAGGTATTCTCAGCACAGGAGGATCCAAAGTCGAGAACCCGGTTACATAGTGTGCACTTCCCTGCCTTGAATGGACAAGGTAGTCATCTTTGAGTGCCTGCAGCACTTTGCGAATAGCTGGCCGAGAGATCTTATATTGGCTCGCCAAATCTTGTTCGCGAGGCAGGCGACCACCACCCGGGATTGCACCGCTGAGTATGCCGTTCAAAAGATCGCGATAAGCATGCTGATCCGGCTCTTGCTCTGAAGGCTCGATTGCGCTCACGTTGTCATCGCCGCCGCTCTTGGGCGGTTCAGTTGGCGCGGCATCAGCCAATTTCAAAATACGCTCGTCAACAGTCTGAACATGCTTGTGCATGGCCTGACTGGCCAACTCCTGGTTTCGAAGGTTGATTGCCTTGAGGATCAGGTCATGTTCCCGTAGAGAGCTCTGCGCCAACCGCCTGCGTAACTCCGGTGAAAACGGTCTGTGTTTCAGCCACGTTGATGCCGATGAAACGGAGAGCATGTTTATGAGGTCGGATAGAACTGGATTTGAGCTCGCGCGCGCAATAGTCAGATGGAACTCGATGTCGAGACGCCTGAGAAGGATGAGATCCACGTCAACTTGGTTTGCTGCCTGTTCAAATTCCTGGTGGATCGCATTAAGGCGGGAGATATCGACTTGGTCAGCGTTACTGGCTGCATACCATGTTGCTGTGCGCTCGAGCTCTTTGCGGATCTCCAGCACGTGGGCTTCATCAGCCTCATCCAACTTCTCAAACACATACTCGCCGGCATGCGTCAGCCCGGCAACGTAGTTGCCAGCACCTTGTCTGGACACAACCAGCTTGTCTGATTTCAAGCGTTGCAGCGCACTTCTTACGATCGCTCTTGAAACGCCATAAATTCCGACCAGCTCAAGTTCAGTCGGCAGGCGTGTACCAGGCGTCAGCGTGCCTTCAAAAATCTGGCTTAAAATAGTCTGATACAGTGAAGTGGCTGAGCGCGGCCGAGAATCGGTATGGAATTGGCCGCTCTTACGCTCCGACAACTGGCACCTCTGTTCAATCAAACGGCCCCCGTCTGCATCTGACTGCAGTGTAGTTGCAGAGGCCTCGAAATATTGACTTTGATGAGGATCAGGGTGTTAGCAGCTGCCGCGACTGTCCAGCCCCTTCCAATGCAATATGTCATTTGCCCAATTGGTATTGTTGTTTGGGCAACGGTTTCTGGACGCAGTCTACCACATCCCCGATGCTGTTCCCTGAAGTCGCGCTCAAGTTGTCATTGATCGCCCGCGTGCAATGTTATCGCGACCGGCTAGTCAAACTTCGTGATCTTGTTGATGCAATTCCTTTGGTAGCCTGCCGAAAAGCCTGAGGTAGCGATCATGATTGGTTTGGAAGTGCCGGCGCATGGCAGCTTCTGCCACCTCCTGGGCACTCGCGTTGATCGCACTTGCAATCAGGCGATGCTCGTCAAGTGTATCCGCCACCAGCTGTCGCCGTGCCGGCTCAGGCAAAGCGAACCACGCGCGCCAATAGGGAACAACCGTTGGGGCAAAAGAAGAAATCAAATCTATAAGCAACTGGTTTCGGCTTGCTTCTGCCACCGCTTGATGAAAGAGAATGTCAGCCCGTCGAATAGCGAGCATATCAATAGCTTCGGAATTCAACTGCTCTTCGAAATCTTCGATTGACCGCTGCAGAAGATCTAAATCGGTTTCATCTCTGTTTGCTGCCGCCTGAGCCGCAGCCTGACCGTCTAACAACCGCCGGAGTTGGAAAATCTCATCAAAGTCGTGCGAGAGCTCAAGACGTATTGTCGGCGGATCTGAATCGCTCCTGCCGGCAACGAAGTTTCCACTACCCTGCCGGGAAAGAACTAGTTGATCATCGCGCAGCTGTTCGAGCGCGCTGCGTACAGTCGTGCGTGACGCACCGTACGTTGTCGCCAGCTCATTCTCTGTCGGTAGTCTAACTCCATCTGGCAGCCTGCCATCTAGGATTTGCTGCCTCAAATCCTCCAGAATAGCCGCTTTGCCGACGCGTGTTTTAGCCTCGCTGTCAGACACGTTTGCCGTTCAAATCCTCGATAGTCAGAATAGCTGAGGCTCGATTCGTCTACCCGGCAGACTGGCCGGCAGACTGGCCGGCAGACTGGCCAGCAGACTGGTTTCGAGCGAAACAACCTAACCCTGTCGTCTATTAACACCGGTGAGGCTATCATCAGGCCTATTTCCTTCAATCAGGAAATTGTGTTCTTCGCTTCGCGTCAGCTGATCAACCAAGACGGCCAACCTTCTAATTTGTCTGAAACATTCTGTTGCCTTACGGTACTGATCACGCGCAACGGCCTGATCATAACCAGCGCGATACTCGTCTATTTTGTCGAGTAGCTTTAGCAATGTGCAGTTCTCAATCGTCGGCTTAATCGGCTGCATAAGCACCCCCAAGGAATACTCGACATCAACAAATTTCCGATTTGTTCAGTATATAGCGAAAAACGGGCGGGAACCAATCTGTCTTGTGCGCAATTTATCCACAATTTGGTCTAAGAAAGTCGCTTTTTTCTTACGCTATGTTGGTAGATAGATGGTGATGAAGCCGGCTTCGGTCGGTCGCCTTCAGCCTCTTAAGTTTGTGAAAATAGAAACAACGGTAGAGTGGCGCTGACTACGGGGAAGATGAGAGTGAAGATTGACGAGTTCATCGGACAACGCGCCAAGGAACTGCGCCTGAAGAACGGCGTAACACCTGAGAAGGTTGCAGTGGCGCTCAGTCTGACATTGGAAAGTTACTCGGCACTTGAGCTGGGTAGATCGACCGTCCGCGCTGTCACGATGTTCGACCTGGCCATCTTCTATGATTTACCGGTGACCTACTTCCTTGATGGGTATGAAAACCCGGCAGTCCGTAACGCAGCTCGCAGAACGCCCAGCTAGCATCGCTATAAGCGATTGTGACACGCGGTGTTGAAGGTCTCACCTTTTTACAACATGACACGAGTTGCTGGATTGTTGGCTGATCCAAAGTCAGAATTCCACGCGAATGCCCCTAGCCAATAATCGACGCAGCCTTTGGACATGGGACTTGAGGTTTTCTGCAAATCAGAATACCGGGTCCATGTTGCTACATGTTGCTAGATCTACTTCGCTTCCGATTGAACCGGATGATCTTCAGCATCGCTGTCTGAATTACATCAACTGCAAACGCAATTTGGAATAGGTTACAGCTCATGCAGGATGACGCTGATCGGCCGCGAGTCCAAGTCAAACGCAGCCGAACGGGTTTGGGGCTGTTTGCACTGGAAGACATACCGAAAGGGCGGCTCGTCATCGAGTACACCGGAGAGCGGATCTCGAACGACGAGGCTGACAGGCGCGGCGGACGCTACTTGTTTGCAGTTACTGAAGACCTCGTTATTGATGGCAAGGGACGTCAGAATACGTCTCGCTACGTCAACCACTCCTGCCGTCCCAATGCCGAGGCTGAGCATGACGAGTCCGAAGATCGCATCTATATTCGTTCGATCAAGAAGATAAAGACAGGTGAGGAAATCACCTACGACTACGGGCGTGAATATCTTGAGGAACTGATTGGGCCCGGTGGTTGTTTGTGCCCAGCTTGTCGATCTGAAGAAGCGGATTGATCAGATCTGGCTAACGGCGAGAATAGATATATCGCTAGCCTGCCAATGACGCGTGTGGCGTTGCTGCCCAGACAGCACCCGCCGCCATCGCAACAAGCAATGACCAGCGCACGACGGATGACATCTTGGCTGTGCGCATTTTGCTAAGAGCCGCTGTTACCGGTCGGGAGAGGCAGCGTGCCGCCTCAATCATGGGTGCAACGTAAAGGGACGCCAGCCGGTGATCCGTCGGGACGCCACTTTCGTCTCCGAAGCGGACCTTGTTTGCAGTGTCTGCAAGATAGAGGCTGCCGCCGATGCGATCCCAGATGGCGAGGACAGCGCCAAAGTTGCGGTCGTGATGCTCTTTCTCGATGGAATGGTGGATCTGGTGCTGTGCCGGCGAGATCAGCCAATGTTCCAGCGTCTTGCCATAGCTGATCCAGACATGCGAGTGACGCAAATTTGAGCCTGCAACGTTAAACAGGAACAAGAACGCGTTGGCGCCGAGGATTGTCACGAGGCTGGTTCGATCACCGAAAAAGAACAGGAATACCGAAATAGCCAAAGCCTGAACAAGCACAGACCGCAGCGCGAAGAAAACACCTTCAACGGGATGCGTTCGGTAAACGGTGAGGGGCGTCAGCACTTCGGCTGAATGATGAACCTTGTGGAACGCCCACAGCACTGACCAGCGGTGCAGTGCGCGATGGACGAGGTATTTCGATACATCGTCGAGCAAGAACAACGTCAACGTGAAGGCGCCGGCAATGACCCAGCCCGGGGCGTCAGGCCAGAGCAACACCCGACCATCAAGCCAGACATGCAAGGCTTCGAATATGATTGTTGCCACGACAAGCTTCGAGGCGAGGCGTGGGATGATACCCATCATCAGGGCGTGATTGACGAGCAGGATCTTATAGTCAGCAATCGCGGAAGAGGAGAGCCAGATTCTCCGGGCAAAGAATGCCGAAATTGCTTCCCGCAATTTCATGCGCGATGCAAACATTTGTGCCACGACGGCAATCACGATTGCGGTGGCGATATAGCCCAGGAAGATGCGCTTTTGCGGATTGATGAACGGATCCGTGACCCGTTCCAGGTAATCCGCCAAAACTCCGTCCATCATCACTTCTTCCGAATGCGTCGCGACGACCTCGGGGATCGGACCCGGCCCGCCGCTGACTTTCCAACTACGACCTAATCGTTCTCAGCACCCGAGCCTGCGCCAAGCTTCTTGGCGAGGTCTGCGATATCGCCGGAGATCGCATTGTTACGTGCTTTAACACCGAACTTGTCGACCATCAGCTTTTGCACCTTGGCCATGTGCAGCATGTACTCGCCCCAGGCTGGTCCCTGGTCACGGACATAGTTGCCCTTGCTGTCGATGTCGACAACCTGGCTGGCGTTGAGCAGAATCGGGCCGAAGCCGATCAGACGGTTGAGCTTCGTTGCCGTCTCACCAAGATTGCTCTTGCCGGTCTGCAGTGCCAGGCTAAAGCCTTTCAACTCACCCCAATGCTTGACGTACTTCTTCATCGTCTTTGAAGTATCGCCTTTGGCGTCAACAATGGTTTTCAGCTTGGTCATGTCATTGTAGACTGAACCGGCGTACTTGTAGGTTGCCTCTGCCAGAACTTTTTCCCAGTTGGATGCAACCACGGCTGCATACTTCTTGAGGTCAGCGCGTTGTGCATCGGTGAGCTTTGCGCCCTTGGCACTGGTGATCAACTTACGGCCATCGAGGAACGCCTTGGTGATGGTGTGCAAATAGTTGGTACCGTTGGGTTTGCCGTCAACCGACGCGTCGAAGCCGGCAGCATAGTAAGCCGGGCCAAACGTCATCTCTGACTTGAGATCCACCTTGCCATCTTTGTTGGCGTCGGCTGCTGTGAGGTCCTTCATCTTGGCAATGTCGTAGACATTCTTTGGTGTCAGGCTCAGCGTGTGCGCCGGCGTACCAAAATAGCCGAAGCCTTCGTCCCAGGAATGCTCTTTGCCAGTGTAGTAAGCGCCTTTCTTGTAAGGCTTGTCGTTGGGCTTGTTGTCAGCGTTGAGCTTTTCATCCAGATAGTTGTCGACGGCCTGGTTGTAAGACACCGCGCCCATGATGAATTTCGAGATCAACTGCGGATAGTTCATACCATTGGCCATATCCACGCCTTTGTTGGCGGATGAGGCCTTGTCGATCCAGAATTCAACCAACTCACCACCCGTCATGCCGTTAGGCATACCGGTGACAGTGCCCTTGAATGTCTTGCCGGCGAGGTTCTTCTTTTTGCTGATATCGTCAACGCCAGTCTGCTTGACGGCGAAGTCACCCTTGGTCTTCGGTGCGATGACGGCGCGGCCCGCATCTTTGCCCTTGAAGTAGGACATCATCTTGGCCTTGAGCTCAGGATTGGCTTTGCCGTTGCCCTGACCAGCAAGCTTCTTCAGAGAGTCATGAATAACATGGCGCGCAATCTGGCCGGTGTAGCCAACCGAGTTCTTCTTGTCGCCCTTATAGCCCTTCACGGTGACCGGAAACGGTCCGTAGACGTCGTTGGCCAATGCGGTTGCCGTGGGCAGCGCGACCAGCATTGCTGCAACTGACGCTGATACCAGCATGGCACCTGATAACGGTTTCATCCTCTCGTCCTTCTTATCGCTGCGGGCACAGCCTGCCTGCGAACCTTCTATTGCTAACTTTCTTAATCAAGAACAAACCCTGTATGAGCAATGATAACGCAGCAATCAAGATAAAACTCAATAAAAACAATAGTTTGGAATTGTTCTAAACAGCCCTTGGGCTGCATTTCCCTTGGGCATCAGAAGCTTGTCGCCAGGCCACTGCGCTGGTCGTTCAGACTGGCAAAGATGCCGCGGGGGGCCGGCGTTACGGATGATTAAATCGCTGCAGTATTGTGCAGAGCCAAGCGTCAAACGTGCAGAAGAGACAGGGCTGACGACGACAGCAAAGCTGACAACCAAGTTCGCTCCCGGAGAAAGGGTTGCTTCGTAAGCGCTTCCGGCTCTGAAGCCAAGACTTTCAGAAAGTCCTAAATGCGGCTCACTCTTTGATCGCGCGCTGAGCGCGCACTCGTGCTCACTGACCTGCGTTTGCGGGCGGGCGGCTTTGCCTTAGCGCCTGCCTTCGGTTTGCGCACCTTGCTTCGGCGCTGCTTCTTCATTGCAATATCACGCAACGAGTTACGGTCCAGAACTTCAAGGAATGCCTCGAAGGCCTCATCGATGAAATTGTCCAACTGACCGTGTGGAATGACGCTTTTCTGCGTTGGTGCACTTTCCAGCCGTCTGACGATTTCACCAAGCATCGCATCCCGCTTTGCCTCGGAAAGACGAATGCCTCCACTCGGACCGCGAAATGTTTCCACCAGCTCAGCCTGACTCAGGATGTTCGCCAACTTGAGCGCCATCTGCTTTGTCAGACCAAGCTCGTCGGCAATATTTGCGACTTTAACCAACTCGTCACCGGCGCGATAGCAGCAGGCTAACATTTGGATCGCGTCCGAAGTTTGTTTCGATAAGTTCATCTGAAAGTCGCACCTTTTGAGAAAGCAGTGGGTCGATTTCGCTTAGTCTAACAGATCATTGAAAGAGCACCAATTGGGGAAATATTGATCGTTGAAGTCAGAATATCCTGCGGCCAACCCGACAACTGCGGCAGATTCTGCTTCGCGACAGCCAACAACAGCATGAAGTCCCGAGGTCGATGGGCCATATTCGATGGTAGCAACGGAGACGACAGGGATTTTGGTTAACCCCCAATGTGACAGGGCAATCGATCGCTGGTCCGGAGGACTTCACGGTTCAGTCCCGGCGAGAAAGGAACTTACAATGCGCTTAACTGACTACAAGGCTCTGACATTTGATGTCTACGGCACGCTGATTGATTGGGAGAGCGGCATGGTCGCCGGGCTGAAACCGCTCACGGATCAGGTCAACCGGTCGCTGACACGGGATCAGATCCTTGAGGCGCATGCCTTTCACGAGTCGACAACCCAGCGGCAGACACCAGCGAAGATCTACTCAGACCTGCTCGCTGTCGTATACAAGCGTCTTGCGGAAGAATGGGGCGTGTCGGTCAGCTGGGAGGAGTGCCAAACCTACGGACGTTCGGTACAGAACTGGCCCGCGTTTGCAGACAGCGCCGGCGCCTTGCAGTACCTCAAGCGTTACTACAAGCTCATCATTCTCTCGAATGTTGATAATCTGAGTTTCGCGCATTCAAATAAGAAACTCGAAGTTGACTTCGATGCGCGGTACACGGCTGAAGATGTCGGCTCCTATAAACCGTCTCCGCAAAACTTCGAATACATGATTGAATGCCTTGCCCGCCTTGGAATCCAGAAGGGCGAAATCCTGCATACGGCAGAGAGTATGTTTCATGATCACGCGCCAGCGAATAAGTTTGGTCTTGCGAACTGCTGGATCTATCGTCGTCACGATCAAGAAGGTTTTGGCGCAACTATGAACCCAGGCGACATGCCGACCACCGATTTCACCTTCAACTCAATGGCGGATATGGTGAAGGCTCATCAGGAAGAATTGAGCAATTAGGCTCTGAGCACTTATGACAAAGGCCGAGAAGCTGGATCGGATCGACGTTAAGATCCTGGCCGAACTGCAAAAGAACGGCCGGATCACGAATGCGGCCTTGGCCGATGCTGTCGGGTTGTCGCAAAGTCCATGCCTGCAGCGGCTGAAGCGGCTTGAAGCCTCTGGCTATATCGCAGGATATACCGCCCGGATTGACGTCAGTCGCCTAAGAGATAGCGTGACAGTGTTTACAGAAGTCACTCTTTCCGATCATCGTGCCGGCGACTTCTCGCGCTTCGAGACCGGCATCGCAGGCTTCGAGGAAGTCGTTGAATGTCACCTTGTCAGCGGCGGCTATGACTACCTTCTGAAGTTTATCTGCCCAAGTGTTGCCGGTTACCAGGACACCATTGAGCGTATTCTGGATACCAACCTTGGGATCGAGAAGTATTTCAGCTACATCGTTATCAAATCGCCAATGGCGGGCCGGCCAGCATCACTATCGAGCCTGCTGAATGACGAGTGAGACTATTGGTTCAAAGGAAAGCCAGATGTCCGAAGCAATTACTATTTTTCGCAACGCGCGCGTTCTAGACGGTCGCGAGAACGAGGCGATTGAAGATCAGGATGTTGTTGTTGAGCAAAACCTGATCACCAACGTGACCGGAGAGCGCGTCTCAACATCTGGTGCGAAGGTGATTGATGTTGCGGGCAAGACCGTCATGCCGGGATTGATCGACTGTCATGTCCACGTGATTGCCTGCCTGGCCAACCTGACCG
>JBCDBQ010000047.1:0-21017 GCA_039183375.1 Pseudomonadota bacterium | reverse complement strand
GGGCCGTCTGTCCACGCCTGGTCAACCAAAGGGGCAGGCCGGTTGCCGCCCGTTGCCGCCGGCCGTGCGGCCAAGACCAAGCGTGAAATCGAAGAGAACAATCGTCTGCTCTACGTCGCACTTACTCGTGCGCGAGACAGGATTTATGTGACGGGATTTGAAGGCAAACGGCCACCGCAACCGGGCTGTTGGTACGATACGATCTGGCAGGGCGTTGAGGAACTTGTCACGGAACAGCAGGATGTGGATGGCAACTCCTACTGGTTGTTAGAGAGCCAGCAGGCACAGCCGGTTACGCGGGAGCCGGAAGAGCGTAAAAGCTCAACGGTTCAGCAGGCGCTACCGGAATGGGTTGGACGGCGTGTGGCCGCCGAGCCGCAACTCGTCGTGCCGCTTGCACCGTCTAAGTTGGCTCCGTTGGAAGTTGATACCGAAGGTGAGGCGCAAGGCATTGAAGAGGTTCGCAAGCAACGCGAGGATGTCAGTGAGCCGCCGTCGGCCTCCGCATCGCATATGGCGAGCGACAACCGCTTTCTGAGAGGTCTGTTGACCCACGGCTTGCTTGAGCATTTGCCAGGCCATCCTGAAGATCAGTGGGATATGCTGGCCGAACGATTTGCGAATATGCGCGGTGCGGCATTGAGTGAGAGAGTTCGCCGGGGAATCGTCGCGGAGAGCCTGACGATCATGCGGGATAAAGACTTTGCGGAGCTCTTTGGCCTGGAGTCCTGGGCGGAAGTCTCAATTGCCGCCGAAGTCCCCCGGATGGAAGGCGAAGGTCCGCCCTTGCGGGTTGCAGGCCAGATCGACCGTCTTGTCCAAAACGATCACGAAGTTCTGATTGTG
Organism: Pseudomonadota bacterium; assembly: GCA_039183375.1. GTDB lineage: Bacteria > Pseudomonadota > Alphaproteobacteria > Rhizobiales > Hyphomicrobiaceae > Tectiglobus. The sequence goes on along the minus strand of JBCDBQ010000047.1, from coordinate 20,171 downwards.
GACTACAAGACCAACCGTCCGCCGCCCAGGGAACTCGATGCTGTTCCGGAAACGTATCTGTTGCAGATTTCGGCCTATCACCTTGCAATTGAACAGATTTATCCCGGGAAAAAAATAAGATCGGCAATTATTTGGACAGATGGCCCGCACTTCATGGAGATTCCGGAGCCGTTGATTGTGCAACATCAACAGAGACTTTGGACACTGCGGACGACAGACCTTGACGCGCTGTAGGCCCCTCCCTACGTTCCCTAAGAATTTGGAATTTATCGCGTTAAGCCAGCAAGGAGATACTAACTATGGCCCCAGCGATTGTGACGGATGCTGATTTTGAATCAGAAGTTTTGAAATCATCCGAGCCTGTTCTCGTGGACTTCTTTGCTGAGTGGTGCGGCCCGTGTAAGGCTATGGCGCCGGCACTCGAAGAAGTGGCCAAGGAAATGGAAGGCCAGGTCAAGATTGCCAAGATCGATGTCGACACAAGCCCAGAGGTGACGACGAAGTATCAGATCCAAGCCATGCCAACACTGATCATGATCAAGGACGGTGAAGTGGTTGCGCGCCACACTGGTGCTTTGGTTCAAAAGTCGAAGCTTGAAGCTTGGATCAAAGAGTCCGTTTAGTCGGTCTCTGCCTGAGCCGATAGGCGCAATCCAGGAATTTGGAAGGGGGCTGTCTGCAGCCTCCTTTTTCATTTTTGGCCTGGCTCAAACAGCTTCGAGCCTGCAAGCTCAAGGACGTGGCCGGCCAAATAGAGTGAGCCGCAGATTAGCACTCTCTTCGCCCCACTCTTAAGTTCATTGAGTTCAGCAAGAGCTGCCCGTAGGTCGGTGCTTGTCGTAGCAGGAATGCTGAGGCCGTTAGCGACCTCTGCGAGTTCTTCAGGCGTTGCAGAGTTTTGTTCGTCGGGGATTGCGATCGTTCGCATGGCTCGGATGAGGCCGGCGAAGGGTTCGAGAAATCCCTTGATGTCCTTTTGGTTCATCATGCCGACGATAAGATAGGTGTCTTTGGCGGCGCGTTCGTCCAGGTCCGCCAGTGTGCGTGCAAGCACGACTCCGGCAGCCGGATTGTGTCCGCCGTCGAGCCAAAGCTCCATGTCATCAGAAACCCAGGTGTTGAGTTCAGTTCCCGCAAGCCGAGAGAAGCGTGCTGGCCAATCAGCCTGGCTTAATCCTGCCTCGATGGGGCCTTCCTCGGTGGCGTTGGTGGCTGGCGCGTTGCCTTTCAGTTCGAGATAAGCCGCAATGGCTGTTCCTGCATTCGTGATCTGGTTTTGACCGACAAGATTTGGCAGCGGGAGATCAAGAAGTCGCTCTTCATTTTGAAAGATCAACCGTCCGCGCTCTTCGAATGAATCATAATCGACGCCATGCTGCACAAGGCGTGCGCCGACACGTTCGGCCGTTTGATGGATGGATGCCAGGGCGTCTTCTGATTGGGCGGCAATCACGGCGGTTGTAGCCGGCTTCAGGATGCCAGCTTTTTCAAATGCAATCTGGCCGATCGTGTCGCCAAGCTTGTCGGCATGATCGATGGACACCGGGGTGATGATATTGAGGCGTGGTTTGTCGATGACGTTGGTCGCGTCAAGCCGACCGCCAAGACCGACTTCCAACAATGTGTAGTCAGCGGGGACTTCTGCAAACGCCAGGAACGCTGCGGCGGTGGTGATCTCGAAGAACGTCATTGGCTCACCATCATTGGTGGCATCAACACGGGCGAGAACGTCAGCTAAGTGGTCGTCGTGGATGGGTGCCGTCCGGTTCGCGTCTCCGGCAAGCTGGATACGTTCATTGAAGCGAATGAGGTGGGGCGATGTGTAGGCGTGAACGCGGTGACCGGCGGCTTGGAGCATCGCCAGAAGCAGAGCCAGCGTCGAGCCCTTGCCGTTTGTGCCGGCGATGTGGATGACTGATGGGAGGCTCAAATGAGGGTTGCCGAGCTTGTCCAGGAGACGACGAATTCTGTCCAGTGACAAGTCGATCAACATCGGGTGGCGGCTTTGCAGCTCGCCGAGCAACGCATCCACAGTGAGTTTGGTGCCCATTGCCATCTGTCCTTAGCAGTCGCGTCCTGAGAGCTGGATCATTCTCGATGGAATAGGCGATTCGTTCGCAATTGGATCGAGTATCGTTTGTCGCCAGTCGTATGGATGGCTCTTGCAACGCGGTGGTATACGAGCTGGTCAGCGTCGCTCAGCTCTGCTGCTTATCGGCACTCTGTGACTTGGTATTCTCAACTGCCGGCACAGGTTCACTGACGACCGGCTCTGCTTCGGCTTCAACGTCCGCGCCATTGGCGTAGGGCTTCTGGGCGCTGCCGTTTGTGGCTGAGCCGGCGGTGACAACCTTGTCCTCGTCCAGTGTCGGGTTTTCCTGCAAGTCGCCGGCGTCTGGCAATGCGCCGTTCTCGTAGACGGTCACTGCCTGGCTATCACCGAGCCCTTCTTCGATCTCTTGTTCAGCTTCCAGGCGCTTGATCATTAACAGGCGCGTAATGCGGGACAGTGTTTCGCGCAACTGATGGCGATGGACGACCATATCGATCATGCCGTGTTCCAGCAGATATTCGGCACGCTGGAAGCCGTCAGGTAATTGTTCGCGGATTGTTTGCTGGATGACGCGTGGGCCGGCAAAGCAGATCAGCGCGCCCGGCTCTGCGATATGGATATCACCGAGCATGGCGTAGGATGCGGTGACGCCGCCCGTTGTCGGATCGGTCAGGACGACGATGTAGGGCAGGCCATTGTCTCTCAGCCGTTGCACCGCGATGGTCGTGCGCGGCATCTGCATGAGCGAGAGAATGCCTTCCTGCATGCGGGCACCACCAGATGCAGCAAACAGGATAAACGGCGACTTCAGGGCGACGGCGCGTAACATGCCTGCAATGACGGCTTCGCCGGCTGCCATACCCAGCGAGCCACCCATGAAGCGGAAATCCTGAGCGGCTGCGACAACGACCTGGCCATCCAACAGGCCCTCTCCGACCAGAACTGCATCCGACAGCGAGGTATCGGATTTGGCGTCGCGAATGCGGTCCGTATAGCGGCGGCCATCGCGGAACTTCAGCGGGTCGGTTGCCACGTCCGGCAGCGGAACGTTTTCAAATATGCCTTCGTCGAACAGGTGCTTGAGGCGGACGTCGGCGGCCATCCGCATATGATAGTTTGAGCCCGGCACAACGAACTGGTTGGCTTCCAGGTCCTTGTAGAAGACCATCTGCCCTGTCTCAGGGCACTTCACCCACATGTTGTCGGGAACTTCGCGCTTCGTGGTTAGAAAACTGCGGATGCGCGGGCGAACAACGTTACTGATCCAGTTCACGCTCTCAGGGCTCCTTCGGGGCCACCGTAAATCTATTGCCGGTCCTTCAGCCGCTGGCTAAGCGGAAAGTGTCTCAGGCTAACCAGCTTGCTTTACCCTGTTTTCAGGGGAGCCGACAGTGTCTTTACCAGATTTAAGACAGATGGGACCGTATTACCAGTGGCTTGTCCATTAGAATCAAGGGTTTGCGCGATCTCGGTTACCAACGCCGAGCCGACGACGACGCCATCTGCGCCGGCAGCGATGTCGTTGACCTGCTCGGGGCTTTTAATACCGAACCCGACCACGACCGGCAAATTGCTGGCGCCTTTAATCCGAGCGACCTGGCCGTGAACTTCGCTGACTTCAGGTGCTGCGGAGCCTGTGATGCCGGTGATTGAGACGTAATATACAAACCCGCTGGTGTTTCTGATGACGTTTGGCAATCGCCGGTCATCGGTGGTTGGTGTTGCAAGTCGAATGAAGCTGATACCGTGCTGCATGGCAGGCAGGCAGAGCTCATCGTCGGCTTCCGGCGGTACGTCGACCACGATCATGCCGTCGACACCGGCCGTCTTCGCGTCGCTGAGGAAGCTCTCGACGCCATAGATGAAAATGGGATTGTAATAGCCCATCAAAACGATCGGGGTTGTGTCGTTCGTTTTGCGGAACTCTGCCACAAGATCCAGTGTCTTTTTAAGTGTCTGTCCTGCACCGAGGGCGCGCACAGACGCTGCCTGGATTGCCGGACCGTCAGCCATAGGATCTGAGAACGGCATTCCCAACTCGATGATGTCGGCGCCGGCTTCAGGCATGCCGAACAAGATCTCGCGTGAGGTCTCGTAGTCGGGGTCGCCGGCTGTTATAAAAACGACAAAGGCTGAGCGGCCTTGCGCTTTGAGATCAGCAAACTTCCGGTCAATGCGTGTTGCGGTTTTCTCTGTCACGGACCAGCTCATACTTTCTGAGTTATTCGGTAGACGAAACTTGTAGCCCGCCTCAGATTTCCAAACCAATGGCCTTTGCGACGGTGAAGAGATCTTTATCGCCGCGACCGCACAGGTTCATGACCAATAGATGGTCTTTGGGAAGGGTTGGGGCGAGTTTGCAGACGTAGGCCAACGCATGAGACGGCTCCAGGGCCGGAATGATGCCCTCCAGACGCGTGCAAAGCTGGAGCGCATCCAAGGCTTCCTTGTCGGTCGCGGGAACATAGGTCACGCGGCCTGTATCTTTGAGCCATGAATGTTCCGGCCCAACGCCGGGATAATCCAGACCGGCCGAAATTGAGTGACCTTCAAGGATCTGGCCATCATCGTTCTGCAGCAGGTAGGTTCGATTGCCATGCAGAACGCCTGGCACGCCTCCGCTCATGGAAGCGGCGTGGCCGTTTTCCTGTTCAAGACCGTGGCCGCCGGCTTCGACGCCATAAATGTCAACGGATTTGTCATCGAGGAATGGGTGGAACAGGCCAATGGCGTTTGATCCGCCGCCGATGCAGGCCACAACACTGTCAGGGAGCCGGCCCTCGCGCTCCATCATTTGATCGCGTACTTCGTTGCCAATGATCGACTGGAAGTCGCGAACCATTTCAGGATATGGGTGTGGGCCAGCAGCCGTCCCGATGATGTAATAGGTATCGCGAACATTGGTCACCCAATCCCGGAGGGCCTCGTTCATTGCATCCTTCAACGTGCCGGCGCCGGATGTGACAGGGTTGATGCTGGCGCCCAGAAGCTTCATGCGCGCGACGTTGGGACTTTGGCGTTCCACGTCAGTGGCGCCCATGTAGACTTCGCACGGCATGCCATACTTTGCGCAGACAGTGGCGACTGCAACGCCGTGCTGGCCGGCACCAGTTTCGGCAATGATCCGTGTTTTGCCCATGCGCCTGGCAAGCAAGATCTGGCCAAGACAATTATTGATTTTGTGACTGCCGGTGTGGTTCAGCTCATCACGTTTGAAGTACACTTTGGCGCCGCCAAGATGCTCGGTCATTCGCTCGGCGTAATAGAGCGGAGATGGCCGGCCACCATAGTGGTCAAGTAAGTTTGTGAGTTCGGTCTGAAACTCCGGATCGGCCTTGGCTTCGTAATATGCTGTCTCAAGATCAAGGATGAGCGGCATCAACGTTTCAGCAACGAAGCGCCCACCGAAATCCCCAAAGAACCCGCCATCGTCCGGACCCGATCGGTACGTGTTCGGATTCACCTGTTCCATTCCGGAGTCGGTGCTTGCCATTTGGGTCGTTCTCCTCAAAAGGACAGTCTAAATTCAGGCGTCGATCATAAGCTTTTTGCGGCTTCGAGAAAGGCGCGAATTCGCACGGGATCTTTTTCTCCGGGGCGCACTTCGACACCCGAAGAAACATCCACGGCGCTGGTTCCTGTCAGCCTGATGGCCTCTTTTACGTTCTCTGGATTGAGCCCGCCGGAAAGCATGTAGTCGAGTATACCGTTCACGGGTTCAAGGGCATGCCAGTCAAACTGCAAACCATTGCCTCCCGGGATGGGACTGTCTGCTGGGGCTTTGGCATCAAACAGAATGCGGTCTGCAACATCTTTGAAAGCGAGTGCATCGCGCGCGTCGTCAGCGGTCGCGACCTTGATGACTTTCAAGGTTTTGGCATTGGTTATTCTGCGTACCTCAGCAATGCGCTCCCGGCCTTCGCTGCCGTGTAGTTGCACCACATCTGGCTGTATCTTATTGGCGATCTCAGCCAACAGTGCATCATCAGCGTTGACTGTCAGGGCGACGATCTTGCTTCGGCCGCGAGCATGCTCAGCCAGCTGCTGCGCTTGCCGCAGGGCCACATTGCGGGGGCTAGGCTCGAAGAAGACCAAGCCGACATAGTCGGCACTGCCAGCGATAGCAGCGTCGAGATCCGCGACGGTACTCAATCCGCAAATTTTGACCTCGGTCGTCATGTGCGCGGTCATCTTGATCGTTGGTATTTAAGGTCCGGGTTGCGCTCTCCGCGACAACCCGAAGTCGTTCCTGGCTTTGCTTGCCTACGCTAGCTTGCCAGGAGTTGCTTGCTGGAAGACACGCGCTCGTCTCGCTCACGTGTCAGTCTCTCGGCTTCAGCCTTCCAGCGCATTGCTTCCTGTGTCCGCTGACGGGCAGTCTTGCGCCATTTGCCCTGTGAGAACCAGCTCGCCATCCCACCCAGCACGACACCGACGATTAGAACCGCGAAGAGCAAGATGAAAAGCGGTACCGGCAGGAAGAACTCAGGATCCTTTGGATTGAACGGGTCCAGCACCAATCGAACCTCGTGCCGGTTAATCACTGCTGTTGTTACCAGCAACACGGCCATGACCATCATGACCAGCATCCCGAAAAGACGCCCAACCACGCCATTGCTCCTAAATCTGTCTGCGGTGCGGGTCGCATTCTAAGATGATTGCAACACCGTTTGAACTCGTACATCGGCCGTTAGATCTAAACCACCTGGGTAGGTGAGATCCGACGCCCAAGGATGCTCGTCTCTAAACTATAGCGCAATTTTGGACAGTTGATGGGAATCGTTCCGTTTCCGATTAACTGTCAGTTATTCTAGGCCGCGCTGTCGGCTGTCGCTTCCTTGCCGTTGAGACGTTCTCTCAGTTCCTTGCCGGTCTTAAAGAACGGCACGAACTTCTCGTCCACTGAAACCGAGGCTCCCGTTCTTGGATTGCGTCCGATCCTGGGGGCCCGATACTTGACGGTAAAGGCACCGAAGCCCCGGAGTTCAACCCGATCGCCACGCGCAAGCGCCTCGATAATCTCATCAAAGATGACATTCACGATGCGCTCGACATCCCTTTGGTAAAGATGCGGGTTCGTAGCGGCGATTTTCTGTATTAGCTCTGACTTTATCACGGTGAGACTTCTTAGTGAAAGTGTCTGTAATTACTTAGTTTTATGAGGTTGCCAAACCGCGATCAGGCCGTCAAGGCTTGAAAGCCCCAGTTGATGGCGTGCAGCCTCGGCGATGCCGCCACCGATGCCAAAATAACCCAAAACATGAGACATTGCGTTGCCGCCAAGCCAAATATTGTCCTGTGGAGGCTTCCAATCAATTACTTCCAGTTTGACATTCAACTTATGCTTGCGAATGAGCCAGTTAACCGCCTGCTCTTCACCCCCGATCTCATCGATGAGTTTATGCTTGAGAGCGGTGCGGCCGAGGTAAACACGGCCCTCTTCCAGGCCAGGGACCTCGCTTGTGGTAATTTTTCGCCGATTTTTCACCAATCCCAGGAACCACTGGTGACCATTGGCGATCATTTCCTTCGAGATTTCGCGGGCTTCCGGGTTTTCAGGCCTGAACGGAGAGGGTTCAGCCTTGAGCTTACCGCTTTTTATCTCGTTCATTTTTATCCCGACCTTGTCGAGCAGGCCGGTGAACTCTGGCCACTGCATAATGACGCCGACCGAACCGGTGATCGTATTACCGCGCGCCACAATATGGTCCGTTGCCAGACCAGCGATATAGGCGGCAGAGGCCGCTACCGTGCCAAACTGTGCGACTACAGGCTTTTTCTCGGCAATCTGGCGAATGCCCTCAAACAAGGCTTCGGCACCGGTCGTCGTGCCGCCCGGGCTGTTGATGTAGACGATCACGCCTTTGACATAGTCTGAAGATCGTAAGCTTTTCAGCAGTTTCTGCTGCTTACGATCATCTGTAATTAGGCCTGCGATTTCGATGCGGGCAATTTGGTCCCGACCGAGCAGCTTTTGTGAGGCGGATACATAGTACCCAGCGACAGCCAGTGCGCCGACAACCGCGACAACAGCTAGGGCACGCCATGTGCCAAGTTTTCGGCGAAGCCGCCGGCGATCCAGAACGCTTTCAGTTTCGAAACTCATTGCAATTCCTGATTTGGCATCAGATTGACGGATGACGACAAAGTTCCAATCGCTTGGTGCTTTGCCTTGGCTACTTCTGTCACTGCTTAGCGCGCCAGAGCAGCATGAGTGGCTCTATACATAGTGTTGGTTTAGCGAATTCACACCAAAGTCTGAGGCATCCTAGTCTGAGCGGTCGCGAGATGGAATGCCAGCTGAGTTAGTGAACCCATAGCGCAAGAACAAGCTGTCGAGAAGCCAGTTGTTTCGAAGTCCGTGAGCAATGTCTTAAGTCAATATTTCGTCGAGAAAAGGGGATGGACAGTACTCTGTCCATCCCCTCTTTATTGTGATCAATTCACCAGTTAACGAGTAAAGGCAATGCCTTAGGTGTCTTCTGGGCCTTAGTTGTCTTCTGGCTCGTCGCCGCGCTTCTTCATGGCTGCACCCAGGATATCGCCGAGCGATGCGCCTGAGTCTGATGAGCCATACTGCTCGACCGCTTGTTTCTCTTCGGCGATTTCCAGCGCTTTTACAGAAACACCAACCCGACGAGAGGCCTTATCGAGCGTTGTGATCGCTGCATCGACCTTGTCGCCAACGTTATAGCGTTCAGGGCGTTGCTCGGAGCGATCGCGTGAAAGGTCAGAGCGCTTGATAAACGTTGTGAATTCGCTATCAGCGATTTTGACCTCAATGCCGTTCTCTTGAACTGCAACAACCTCACAGGTGACTGGGTCGCCACGCTTGAAGCCACCGATGGCCTCCATTGGGTCATTGCCAATCTGCTTGATGCCAAGCGAGATGCGTTCCTTGGATGGATCAACGTCAAGAACTACCGCGCGGACGTTTTCACCTTTGGTGAAGTCCTTGATGGCTTCATCACCGGTGCGGTTCCAATCCAGATCCGACAGGTGGACCATGCCGTCAACACCGTTGTCGAGGCCGATGAAGAGGCCGAACTCAGTGATGTTGCGGATTGGGCCTTCGACTTCCGACCCTTTCGGATGCGCAGTGAGGAAGGCTTCCCATGGGTTGTCCTGGGTCTGCTTCAGGCCAAGAGAGATACGGCGCTTTTGGGAGTCGACTTCAAGGACCTGGACTTCCACGGTCTGACTTGTCGAGACGATCTTGCCAGGGTGGACGTTCTTCTTGGTCCAGCTCATTTCTGAGACGTGAATGAGACCCTCGACGCCCGGCTCCAGCTCAACAAACGCACCGTAATCAGCGATGTTTGTCACTGTGCCTTCAAACCTTGCTCCCAGTGGGTACTTGGCATCGATGCTCTGCCAGGGGTCATCCTGGAGTTGCTTCATTCCGAGGCTGATGCGCTGGGTATCCGGATTGATGCGGACGATCTGTACTTTGACGGTGTCGCCAACGTTGACGATCTCGGATGGATGATTGACGCGGCGCCAGGCCATGTCCGTGACGTGCAACAGGCCGTCGATGCCGCCGAGGTCGATGAATGCACCGTAGTCGGTGATATTCTTGACAACGCCATCAATGACCTGGCCTTCAGCGAGGCGGGCGACGATGTCAGCGCGCTGTTCTGCGCGGGTCTCTTCGAGGACGGAACGTCTGGAGACAACGATGTTGCCGCGACGACGGTCCATTTTCAGGATCTGGAATGGCTGCTCCTGGTGCATCAACGGGCCGATATCGCGAACCGGGCGGATATCAACCTGACTGCCAGGAAGGAAGGCCACAGCGCCATCCAGGTCGACGGTGAAGCCGCCCTTGACCTTGGAGAAAATGATGCCGGTGACTTTCTCGCCAGCTTCGAACTGCTTTTCGAGGCGAACCCAGCTCTCTTCGCGGCGGGCCTTGTCGCGGCTGAGAACCGCTTCACCGGCGGCATTTTCAATGCGCTCGAGATAGACTTCGACCTCGTCACCGACGCTGAGGGCCGGGTCCTTGCCAGCAACGGAAAATTCTTTGAGCGGGACGCGGCCTTCCATTTTGAGGCCGACGTCAATGACGGCGAGGTCCTTTTCGATCGAAACAATACGACCGCGAACAACGTTGCCCTCGTAGGCGACGTCGGCGGCGAGGGTTTCGTCGAGCATGGCGGTAAAGTCCTCCATGCTGGGTGTCATTTGGTTGGATAGTTCAGGCGTACTCATTCAGGGTCCTTTGACTCTTCAGAATTGTTCAGGTGTCGCCGCCAGTTCGATTGCCAAATAGGGTAGGTCCGCCTTCAACAGGCGGGATCGGCAACAAAAAAGCAGCTGTGAAATACGTTGGGTCACAATGCGGTAAGCCTGTCTTGCGGCTGGCTCCGCCAACGATGTCCCATCGCTTTGAATTTTGGTTTACGAAACACCGCGGACGAAGGGGGCTACCCACCAACAGAATTAGGGCACATAAACCTTTGTCATGTGCCCGGGAGGCCGATCTTCCTCTTGATCAGTTCGACTGCGGCGTCGAATGACTGGCTTATATCCAACTTTGTCGTATCGAGCAACATCGCATCGTCGGCAGGTCGCATGGGCGAGTCAGCGCGTTCGGTGTCGCGGGCGTCGCGCTGCAGGATCATTTCGAGAACATCCTCTCGGGTCACGCTTTCGCCGCGCCGGGAGAGTTCGAGAAAACGTCGTTCAGCGCGCACGTCTGCATCCGCTGTGACATACAACTTGGCGTCTGCGTCCGGGCAGACGACCGTGCCAATGTCGCGGCCATCGAGTACGGCGCCCGGCAATCTCTTGGCAAAATTCTGCTGAATGCTGAGCAGTTCGGCTCTAACGGCTGGATGCCTGGCGACGATTGAGGCTGCCTCGCCGACCCCGGTGAGCCTGAGATTTTCATCATCGAGAGAGCTAAAGTCGAGTGACTTGGCTGCTTTAAGCGCCTCTTCCTCGACTTCGAGCCGGCCATTAGCCTGGGTGACGTCGCGGGCAATTGCACGGTAGAGCAGCCCTGTATCGAGGTAATCAAAGCCATACAGATGGGCAATTTTGCGCGAAACCGTTCCTTTGCCCGATGCAGCGGGACCGTCGACAGCGATGATCATTCCGGCTTGCTCTCTGTGCGTTCGAGACTGGCACCGATCTCTGCCATCAGCGGCTCAAACTCCGGGAAGCTCGTCGCTATGATGGCGCCGTCATCAACTTCCACCGGACGGTCGGAGGCCAGGCCCAGGATTGAGAACGCCATGGCGATCCGATGATCCAGATGTGTCGCAACCCGGCCACCTCCCGGCGGCGTGGCCATACCATGCACCGTGAGCGTATCACCCTGAACCGTCGCGCTGATGCCGTTGGCAGCCAATCCATCGCTGGTTGCGGCGAGGCGATCGCTTTCCTTGACCTTGAGTTCGGCGAGGCCGTTCATGACGGTGTCACCATCTGCGAATGCTGCGACCACGGCCAGGACCGGATACTCATCAATCATCGAAGGCGCACGCTCCGCCGGGACAACGACGCCTTTCAGCTTCGATGACGCGATGCGAATGTCTGCGACGGCTTCGCCGCCGGCATCGCGCTCGTTGATGAACGCGATGTCGGCGCCCATTTCGCTGAGCGTTGTGTAAAAGCCGGTGCGGGTGGGATTGATCAGCACGTTTTCGATGGTAACGTCAGAGCCCGGGACAATGGCTGCCGCTGCTGCAATAAACGCGGCTGAACTCGGATCGCCCGGTACAGCTATGTCGCGGCCGCTTAGTTCTGCGTCTCCGGCGACGTGAATGGCCCGTGTGTCGCCGCGATCTTCAACGCTGATATCAGCGCCGAGGTAGCGCAGCATCCGCTCTGTATGATCGCGGGTGGCTTCCTTTTCGATAACCGTCGTTCGGCCACGGGCATGCAGGCCGGCAATCAATACGGCTGATTTGACCTGGGCCGACGGCACCGGCAGCTCGTACTCCATTGGAATGACATCAGGATTTCCATGCACGGTCAGCGGCAGCATGGTGCGGTCGTCATCAACACGCAAACCCATTTTCTTCAGCGGATCGAGCACCCGTGCCATTGGCCGCCGGCTGAGCGATGCATCGCCAACAAATCTGGCGCTCAGATCATTGCCAGCGATCACGCCGAACATGAGGCGGGCGCCTGTGCCTGAGTTGCCAAAGTCGAGGTCGGTGTCCGGTTGCTGTAAGCCGCCGACACCGCGGCCAAGAACTTCCCATGTATCGCCGGTTTTGGTCGCCTTGGCGCCCAGTTGAGACACAATTCTGGCCGTGTTGATAACGTCTTCGCCTTCGAGCAAGCCAGTAATGCGGGTCGTTCCAGTGGCAAGCGCTCCGAACATCAACGAGCGGTGCGAAATCGATTTGTCACCGGGGACTCGCACCCGTCCTTTCAGGTTCCGGCTTGGGTGAGCGCGAAGTGCGTGCGGCTGTGGCACCGTTCCAGATCTTTCGAATTAGGTTGTTCAGGAATCCTGAGACTGGTATGTGCCAAGCTTGAAGTACGAAGGAGATGGCATAGAGCCGCGCCTCCGATGGGCTGCGGACGCTTGAAAATGGTGTGAATTGCTATAAACACCGGCGTTCGGTCCCTGCCAAAGGGCTGCTCCAATCCAGACGACCAAGAGGATCGCAATGGCGACCAAAGAAGCGCGCGGTACAAAGCGCACCTGCCAGATTGAAGACTGTGGCGCTAGATTTTACGATCTCAATCGAGATCCGATTATCTGCCCGATATGCGAAATGGAATTCGTGTTGGCGGCAACCGTGGTTGAGGAAGAGCCGGAACCGGCGCCTGAGCCAGTTGCGCCAGCTGCTGCGCCTGTAGCTGCGGCTGCAGATCAAGCCGATGCCGGCGATGGTGACGAAGTCACCGATGATGATGCGCTTGTCAGTCTCGAAGATGCCGATGCGGAGCTCGAAGGTGAAACCGTCGATAATGATGACGAAGATGATACCTTCCTTGAAACCGATGATGACGAAGGTGGTGACGTCAGCGGCATTATCGGCCCGGTCGGCGGCGACGACGACGAGACCTGATTTCGGTCTGATCCGGCTGGGGCCGAACCGCGAATTCCGGTGGCGTCCCGACTGGCGAATTTTTCTATTGCAGAATTTCTGCGGTCGGCCTAATCAGGTCGGCCTACCGCACGTGTTACCCAAGCACGTCGAAAAAGGGGCCGTAGCTCAGTTGGGAGAGCGCTACAATGGCATTGTAGAGGTCAGGGGTTCGATTCCCCTCGGCTCCACCAAATAGGTCACTCTTACGCGACAGATTGGGTCTACATTACTCCAGCTTCTTTATTGTTTCTTAGCGGCAATGCTCGACCAAACGATTGAGCACTCGATCCATCTGTTGCGCGCTACGATAATCAGCTGAACATCACACTCAGTTTTGCGTTGTGCAGACATTGCCTTCGCTTCGCGCCGCGGATCCACGTGTGCCGGGAGCGAACTAGGAATAGCGAGTTCATCACTCGCTACAGCCGACCGGCTGAGGCTTCACTTGGTTGGGCCAACTCGTAAATCGCTTCGTGGCACGCCTGTGCGCACTACGGTCTCAACCAACAGCAGTCCAGGAGCCTCCAAGCACCAGGAATTGATGATTAACTTGCAAGATATGTAATGTTATAATATTCCGCCGAACACAATGCTGTAGCACAAGGTAGTGGCCTGACTGCAATGACCCGCTCGATCAAACAATCGACAGCGCCTGCGCACCCTCTCGATGCTTCTATACAATCGCCGATGTATTGCGTCGCCATCGGTGCATGCAATTCTCAGATTTTCGCGTGGCCATGTTGAAGGGTCTGAGGCTAGTGAGAGGATCGGTCAGTGGCTACGAGTTCAGTCATTAATGCTCGGAATCCGGAAGCGAGAACCTTGAGGATCTCCTCGCTGTTGTTGCGAGTCTGCGCGGCATCACGGTGGACCATCGCGACTTGGCGTATTCCGGATCGCGTGCTGACTGCCGCGTGGCAGCCGAATTAGGTCGCGTGGCTTGATAACGACAAGGAAAAATTGAACCGATGAATCAGTATCCGGTTATCATTGTAGGCGCTGGACCGGCTGGAATTGGTGTCGCATCACTTCTATCGCGGTGCGCCATCCCCGCGCTAATTGTGGAACAGGGCCGCATCGGGGAAAGCCTACGGCGCTGGCCTAAGGAGACACGGTTCATCTCACCATCCTTTACGGGAAACTTCTTTGGTGCCGTCGACTTGAACGCGGTCACGCCTGATAGTTCTCCAGCTTATAGTTTTCAGACCGAGCATCCTTCGGGTCGGCAGTACGCCCAGTATCTCGAAGCCATTGCAAACTTTCATAAGCTTGAAATTGCGGAGGGCGTTGAGGTTCAGGATTTTGATATCGAGCCTGATCGAACGATCGTGCTGACGACAAGTGAAGGCGAGCTCCGATGCCGCGCGCTGATTTGGGCAGGCGGCGAATTTCAAAACAGAAGGACCATACCTGGTACAGTCCGCGTTGGCTCGGCTTACAAGGATTTCCCTAAGGGGCACCACGTGATTATCGGCGGTGCTGAAAGCGGGATGGAGGCTGCTTACAATCTCGTACGGTACGGCTCTTCTGTCAGCGTTCTCGATCCCTCCGCGCCATGGGATGCGCGGGTCAGCGATTCCAGCTATGGCCTGAGCCCCTTTACGTTTGCCCGGGTGCGTGCGCTGAAGAAAAGTGGCAAGGCGGAGTTTATTCCCGAAATCGCGGAACGCATTACTGAAAACCAGGTTCGTACGGAGAGCCGCGTCTTCGATTTGGAGCATCCAGCGATAGATGCAACAGGATTTAATATAGGGCAGAGCCTGGCTGGCAGGCTTTTCGAACTCGTCAACGGGCATCCCCATCTGACGGATCGTGATGAGAGCACAATATGTAAGAACGTTTACCTCGTTGGTCCCAACGTTCAGCATGGCCAGGCGGTCTTTTGTTTCATCTATAAGTATCGACAGCGGTTTGCCGTTGTCGTGAGCGAGATACTCAGTCGGTGGGGGCAGCACAGCCCAGTGATTGCGCAGTATGCCGAGCGGGGCTTCCTGCTGGATGATCTGAGCTGTTGCGATGAGGAATGTGTATGCTGACCAGACTGTTGCAGGGCACCGCGGATTTCATGTCCGGATGGGGAACCGCCTTAGTCCTTGTTGTAGCGATCGCGGGCGGAGCAGTTACGGGCCTTACGCTGCCCGAGGCTGGCGGATTGCTTTCGGGTCAGATCGATTTCACAATTCTCTTAATCGTATTCTTGTTGCTTTTTGAGGTCCGCATTCAGAGCATTCTCGCAAGCTTGAACCGCGTATCCTTTATTGCGGTGGCGTTGATTGCAAACTTCGTGATCGTTCCCGCCCTTGGCTTTGCTATCGCCTCCATTTTTCTATCAAATCATCCGTTATTTTTTATTGGTCTTGTTGTCTACTTCATGTCGCCTTGCACGGATTGGTTCTTAGGGTTCACCCGGCTCGCCAAAGGAAACACTGCTCTCGGGGCTGCATTATTGCCGATCAATATGATTGTCCAGCTCTTGCTCTACCCCGTATATCTGGATGTTTTTGGATTTAACACAGCAGCAGTTGGCGGTGGTGAAATCTTCCAAACTCTGTGGCAATGGTTTCTTGTTCCGCTTCTCGCGGCAATTGCATTGCGATTATTAGCAGAGCTTACCCTGCGCAAAGCGCAATTTGATTTTGTTCAGTCAATCGTATCTTCGGTTGTGCCTATTCTTCTGGCTGTGTTGGTATGGCAGATTACCGCCGCCAATATTGGGACGTTGCTGGCTCATGTGCCGGTCTTTTTGCTCATGCTTGGTGCAATCGTGCTGTTCTTCTTCCTGACCTACGTCCTAAGCGAAGCCATATCCAAAATAATGAGGCTGTCGTATGAGGACCGCGTTTTGATGACTATGACGACAGCGGCACGCAACGCCCCGCTGATGCTTGCTCTTACGATTGTGGCTGTTCCGGACCAGCCCATCGTCTACTCAGCGATCATCATTGGAATGCTGTTAGAGCTCCCTCACCTCGTTGCTTTGAAAATCATTCTTGTGCGACGGCGCGCAGATGCGAGTTCCGATCTGTCTGTTGCCGATGGTGAGCCGTTGATCAGATGAGCCCTGGCCTTTGTGGATGACGAGGATCGGGTTCAGGGTGGTGACCGAGAACAACTGTACGCATTCAGGGATGGCTGCTTCCGTTGGGAGTGCCACTCACCAGCTCACAATCCTAGAGATTGGCCTTCACGTTAAATAGATTGATCTGATCCAGGCACAGACGGACTGGACTTCGATGCGGTCCTCTGTGCCCTTGTCTCGAACCATATAGTGTGACGGGCGGATGCCAAGGCGATCCGTTAGTGGCGCGCAGAGAAGACCCTGCTTGAGATACTGCTCGGCAAAGCTCTCGAAGACAATGGTTGTTCCCTCGCCGGCCATCACGGTCTGTAGCGCCAATAGAGATGAGTCGACCCAGGTCATGTGAGAAGGAGCTTGAAGAGGCTGGCCGATTTGATCTGCGAGCCGTGGCCAATCGGTCTCTGATCCGCGGATCGACACAATGTGACCACGTGAAAGCGCGGCAAAGCTCAGGTCATCTCCAAACGACGCTGCATAGTCAGGACGGCAGACGGGAATGGCATATTCGTACCCGAGGTGCATGACTTCCCCATCATCCCATTCACCGGCACCAAAGCGGATATCAATATCGCTGGCTTCGACACCAAAGCGATCGGCCCAGACGAATGTCGTCAGTTCCACATCAATGTCAGGATGGCGTTCTCGAAACTGATTGAGACGGGGAGCAATGACAAGGGCGGCGCATGAAATCGAAGCCCGTACGCGCACCAGTTGTCGTTTTGCAGCGCGAAACAGACCATCTGTTGCAACGGCCATGTCGGAGAACCCGTTGCGGATCGGCAGCGCATAGGCCTGGCCAATTTCCGTCAATTGCACGCCCCGGGGCAGCCGCTCGAATAGCACGGCGTTCAGTTCGGCTTCTAGCAGCCTAACCTGCTGGCTCACCGCTGCTGGCGTCAGGCCAAGTTCTTCTGCGGCCGCGGAAAAACTGCTGTGCCGGGCAGCTGCTTCGAACGTGCGCAGCCAATTGGCATGAGGAAGATGTTTCATGCACAGACCTTCAATGAAAACGATGTCTTAGCCCGCAAAGATATCGTTTGAAGCGAGTCATTCCAAGTGGCACTCGATTCCATGCGTGAAGCTGCTGGCGAGAGGCGGGCCGGAATGGAAGCTTACGATTATATTATTGTCGGTGCCGGTTCGGCGGGGTGCGTGCTGGCCGAGCGCTTGACAGCCTCGGGACGGAACAAAGTGCTGTTGATCGAGGCGGGTGGGAGCGACGATCGGTTCTGGATCAAGGTGCCACTTGGTTACGCCAAGACGTATTCCGACCCTGCAGTGAATTGGTGTTATACCGCATCGGTTGATCCCGGACTGAATGATCGCCGCATTTTCTGGCCCCGCGGACGCGTCATTGGTGGTTCCAGTTCGATCAACGCAATGGCGTATCTCCGGGGACTGCCACAAGACTTTGACGATTGGGAACGTGCCGGTGCCAAGGGCTGGAACTGGCAGACAGTGCGTGCCGCATTTGAAGTGCTGGAGACACACGTTGGTCCTGACCGCGCCGGGAACTCTCGCACAAGCGGTCATGGTCCCGTGCAGGTTGCCGATTGCAGTGACCGTATGCACCCTTTTTCGGAACATTTTCTGCAGGCGGCGCGAGACATGGGTTGGCCGGTGCCGTCGCATTTGAACGGCAGCGTCCATGAGGGCATAGCCAGGCTTCGCAGTACGATGAAGGACGGTCGGCGATGGTCTGCTGCAGATGCGTTTCTGCGTCCGGCGCTCAGGCGGAGCAATCTGCATGTTCTCAAGAACGCGTTGGTCAGACGCATTGTTTTCCAGGGGCGCCAAGCAGTTGGTGTCGCGTACTGCGCGCAAGGCGAAACGCATATCGTGCGCTGTGGACGCGAAGTGTTGTTGAGTGCCGGGGCGGTGAACTCACCGCAACTGCTTCAGCTATCCGGGATCGGGCCATCGGCGTTGTTGCAGCGGCTTGGCATCACTGTGCGCCATGCGCTTGAGAACGTTGGCCAGGGCTTGCAGGACCACTTGTGTATCTCGCACATCTTTCACGCGACCGAGCCGACGCTGAACAATCGTTTGGGCAGCTGGTCAGGGCAGTTTCTCGCAGGTCTTGCATATGTCTTGCTGCGCCGAGGGCCGTTGAGTGTGCCCGTCAATCAGGTCGGCGGATTTGTTCGTTCTTCCAAAGATGCGGGGGACGCAATCCAGGTTTATTGCAATCCGATGTCTTATCGTGTTGGTGCCA
This sequence comes from Pseudomonadota bacterium, assembly GCA_039183375.1. GTDB lineage: Bacteria > Pseudomonadota > Alphaproteobacteria > Rhizobiales > Hyphomicrobiaceae > Tectiglobus. Next base: position 1,770 of record JBCDBQ010000047.1, on the reverse strand, counting down.
AAGGGCCCGAGATTGATTCAACGGCTGGGTTCTCACTTGCGACTCAACCGTGCCGCCCGACAAGCCGTGGAGAAATTGCCATCGTCTCAAATGATCCGGAGATCGCTCCAGCTATTCGGCCGAACTCGTTGTCGACGGACTACGATCGTGAGCAGGCCATTGCGGCTGGTCGATTGTTGGAACGCCTCGCAGCGACAGCTTCCATCCGCGCGGTCACGCGGGCCAGGACAGTGCCTGGGACTTTGCCGATGTCGGATAGCGATCGGCTTGAGGATTTCCGGGCACGAGCAACATCGGTCTATCACGCAAGCTGTACGTGTCGCATGGGAACTGATGCTAAGACGTCCGTCGTGGATTGGCAGCTGCGTGTGCATGGAGCTGCCGGCTTGCGGGTGATTGATGCTTCCGCGTTTCCGAATGTAACATCAGGCAACACCAATGCGCCGGTTATGATGCTGGCGGCACGCGCAGCCGATATGATCCTGGAGCGCGCTGCTGGCCCTGATGCCGTGCCAGTGATGAGTTCGATGCCGGATCAGGGCCATCCCCGAACCGCAGTGGTTGCGGGCAAGAACCACATAAAGTCTCCTGCCGCAGTGGGTGCCAAATGAAGCTTGAGAACATTGAAACGTTTGTTGTTGCCAATCCACCGCCTCGCCATGGTGGCCGCTATTTTATCTTTGTACGACTGACGACCGCTTGCGGCATCACGGGGGGCGGCGAAATCTATAACGCCACCTTCGGTCCGGACCTTTGCGCTGCCATGGCGCGGGATATGTTCGAACGTCAGTTTCTCGGACGGGATCCGCATCATATCGAGCGGCTATGGCGTCAGTCCTACGGTGCTGGCTATACGATGCGGCCCGACGTGAGCGTCATGGGTGTGCTCAGCGGACTTGAGATGGCCTGCTGGGACATCGTTGGTAAAGCCGCTAACCAGCCCGTTTATCAGCTGCTCGGTGGCAAGGTTCATGAGCGGCTTCGCAGTTACACGTATCTCTATCCGGCTGAGGGCGATGTCTATCCCGATCCTGACACGCCGAACGTCTACAATGATCCGGACTTGGCGGCCGATGCTGCCGTCAGGGCCGTTGGCCTTGGCTTTACGGCGGTAAAGTTCGACCCGGCTGGTCCCTACACTATCTACGATGGGCATCAGCCGCGACTGGCGGACCTCAGCCTTTCTGAAGCCTTCTGTCGACGCATTCGCGAGGCGGTGGGCGATCAGGCGGATCTGCTGTTTGGCACGCACGGTCAGTTCACGGTGTCCGGCGCCAAACGCATGGCGCGAAAATTGGAACCTTACGACCCACTTTGGTTCGAAGAGCCAATCCCGCCGGAAAATCCGGCGGACATGGCCGAAGTGGCCCGCTTTACGTCAATCCCGGTTGCAACGGGCGAGCGGCTCTGCACTAAACATGAATTCGCCCGCGTTCTAGAGGCAGGCGCAGCGTCAATTCTGCAAATGAATCTGGGACGCGTCGGTGGCATTCTTGAAGCTAAAAAGATCGCGGCTATGGCTGAGACACGACAGGCACAAATTGCGCCACATCTTTATTGTGGTCCTGTTGTTGCCGCGGCGAACATTCAAATTGCTGTCTGCAGCCCGAACTTCCTCATCCTCGAATCGATTGGGCGGTTTGACGGACCGTTCATGCAGTTTCTAAAGACAACGATCCGTTGGGAAGACGGTTATGTAATCGCGCCAACTGCGCCTGGTCTTGGTGTTGAGCTGGACGATGAAGCGATGGCTGCGCATCCGTATACAAG
>JBCDBQ010000046.1:0-21047 GCA_039183375.1 Pseudomonadota bacterium | reverse complement strand
TTGATAACGCCTTTCGCGCCCAGCGATTTGACGAAATCAATCTTGTCATCTTCCGAGACAACGCCGATCGCGTTGGCGCCGGCAGTTGCACAGAGTTGCACAGCAAACGAGCCCAAGCCGCCGGACGCACCCCAGACCAGAACGTTCTGAGCCGGCTTCAATGTATGAGGCCGGTGGCCGAACAGCATACGGTAGGCTGTGGCCAGGGTCAGCGTGTAGCAAGCGCTCTCTTCCCAGGTCAGGTGTTGCGGGCGTGGCATCAGCTGGCGGTCCTGGACGCGGGCGAACTGCGAGAACGAGCCGTCCGGCGTCTCGTAGCCCCAGATCCTTTGAGACAGCGAGTACATTGGGTCACCACCGTTGCACTCTTCATCGTCGCCGTCGTCCTGGTTGCAGTGAATGACAACCTCGTCACCCACTTTCCAGCGTTTGACTTTGGAGCCAACCGCCCAGACGATGCCGGATGCATCGGAGCCAGCAATATGGAATGGATTTTTGTGAACGTCGCGGATCGGTGAAATTGGCGTCCCAAGGGAGGCCCAAACGCCATTGTAGTTAACGCCTGCTGCCATCACCAAGACGAGCACATCGTGACTGTCCAACTCCCAAGTCGGGAGGACTTCGATCTGCATAGCTGTGTCAGGTTCGCCATGGCGCTCTTCACGGATCGCCCAGGCATACATCTTGGACGGCACATGACCCAGCGGCGGGATCTCGCCAACCTCGTAGAGATCTTTTTTCGGTGCCGTTATCGTCGGTGGACCAGCGACAATTTCTTCTTTCATGGCCGCAGCGTTTGCCATTGGTTATTGTCTCCCATTTACTCCACCGGATGGTGAAGCACGTTTTCCATTCGCTGGACGCCACTTCATTTTTTATGCACGTGCTCTGCTTGTTGCATTGCATCATACATCAGGCTCCCTTTAGCGCGCAGCTTCGCAACAAAATATTGCGGCGCAGCATTTGTCAATTGTTCGTTAGAGTAGTTGTACTATTGGTTGCCAATTTGCGGAGGTAACGATTTATCAACCATAAGTTGCTATCGCGCGTAAAGTTTCAATTAAACTTTGGACGTTAAGCTGGTCGCTTACCGGTGAATTTCCGGACAAACGAGTGGAGCGTTGTGATGGATTGGGAAACAATATTGCTGAGTGCGTATTCGCTCGACAGCTCAATGGTTGCCATATTTATCTCTTTGGCCGCACTGATGACGTTTACAATTCACCACTATCTCCAAACGGGCTTCTACACGACTCCGATCGTCTTGGTCGTGATGTTCATTGTCGGTGTATTCGGCCATTTAATATTCTATTTCAACGGTTTATACTTCAGTTACGAGCCTGGACGGAACGCGCTGATCGGCTCTAGCCTATCCATGGTTGCCTTCGGCTTGTTATCGATCGCTGCCTACTGCACCTATGCGGTTTGGACCGAAAAAGTCCGCGCTGAACGTGTTGCCCGGGCGGCCACTGCAGCCCCGCCAGTTAAAGACCGCCGACACGCCTGATCCAGGGCATAGTCCGGCTTGGTCAGATGCGGGGTGGAATTCCTGCAGAACCTGCGATTGTGGTAGCTACCAGCACCGCTCAATGCTCTGCTGCGGCGAAAGTCGTAGATGCAGGGATATTTTTGCCGCTATAACGTGATTATTGCTGCACCTGCGAAAAGACTGCCACCAAAGTGATCAAAATGGCCGACTCTAAATCCGATTCAAACCGCGAAAATTCTGACCGCACTCAAGCGGATCGCGATCGCCCCTGGATCTTCCGGACCTATGCCGGGCACTCGACGGCGCGCAAGTCCAACGAGCTTTATCGGTCGAACCTTGCGAAAGGACAGACCGGCCTGTCCGTGGCTTTCGATCTGCCAACGCAGACCGGTTATGATCCGGACCATGTCCTGTCTCGCGGAGAGGTCGGCAAGGTCGGTGTGCCCGTCAGCCATCTTGGTGATATGAGGACACTGTTTGATGGCATTCCACTCGACCAGATGAACACGTCGATGACGATCAATGCGACGGCGGCCTGGTTGCTGTCACTCTACGTCGCCGTGGCTGACGAGACGGGCGCTGACCGCACCAGGCTGAGCGGCACGATTCAAAACGACATCATCAAAGAGTATCTGTCACGCGGGACCTATGTCTTTCCACCGGAGCCGTCGCTGCGCTTGATCAATGATACGATCACGTTCTCCTACCGCAGCATACCGAAGTGGAACCCGACCAACGTCTGCTCCTATCACTTGCAGGAAGCCGGCGCGACGCCGGTGCAGGAACTCGCGTTTGCACTGGCGACCGCGATTGCTGTCCTCGATCGCGTTAAAGCCAGTGGTGATGTTCCAGACCAGGACTTCGCCAAGGTGGTTGGCCGCGTGTCATTCTTTGTCAACGCAGGTCTCAAGTTCATCACCGAGATCTGCAAGATGCGCGCGTTCGTCGACCTGTGGGATGAGATCTGCCGCGATCGCTATGGCGTCAGCGAAGAGAAGTTCCGCCGCTTCCGTTACGGCGTGCAGGTCAACTCGCTCGGCCTGACGGAGCAGCAGCCGGAAAACAACGTCTATCGCATCCTGCTTGAGATGCTGGCGGTCACGCTCTCAAAGCGGGCCCGCGCGCGCGCCGTGCAGCTTCCAGCCTGGAACGAGGCGCTTGGATTGCCGCGCCCATGGGATCAGCAATGGTCGCTTCGGATGCAACAGATCCTGGCGTTCGAGACCGATCTCCTGCAGTACGGCGACATCTTCGATGGCTCGATCGAGATGGAACGCAAGACGGAAGAGCTCAAGGAACAGGCCCGCGAAGAATTGGCCGCTATCGAGAAGATGGGTGGTGCCGTTGCCGCCATTGACTATATGAAGCGACGCCTGGTCGAGAGCAACACGTCGCGCCTGGGTGATATCGAAAACGGCGACCAAGTCGTTGTCGGCGTCAACGCTTACCTGGAAAGCGAGCCCTCGCCCCTATCGTCCGGTGACGATGCCATTCAGACCGTCGATGCGGCGGTTGAAGCCGAGCAGCTGGAGAAACTTGCAGCCTGGCGTGAGCAGCGCGACGGTGAAGCGGTCAAGGCCGCCTTGTCCGAGCTGGAGGCAGCCGCCAAAGAAGGCCGCAACGTTATGGAGCCTTCGATTGCGTGTGCGAAGGCCGGCGTGACAACCGGTGAATGGGGCGCGACGCTCCGGTCGATCTTCGGTGAATACCGGGCACCAACCGGCGTCGGGCAATCAGCGGCTGTGGGCACTGGCAATGTCGTCGATATTCGCAACAAGGTCGAAGGGTTTTCGAAAAAGCACGGCCGCCGGATCAAGTTCCTCGTTGGCAAGCCTGGTCTCGATGGACACTCAAATGGCGCCGAGCAAATCGCCGTCCGGGCGCGCGACTGCGGCATGGATGTGGTTTACGAGGGCATCCGCCTGACGCCATCGCAGATTGTGCGCGCGGCCATCGACGAAGGCGTGCATGTTGTCGGCCTGTCGATCCTTTCCGGGAGCCATGTCTCGCTGGTCAAGGACGTCATTGCGAAACTGGATGAAAACGGCGCCGCCGACCTGCCAGTGGTTGTCGGTGGCATCATCCCGCAGGAGGATGCGACGACACTGAAGGAAATGGGCGTTGCCGCCGTCTATACGCCGAAGGATTTCCAGCTCAATGACATCATGAGCGACATCGTCCGGTTGGCGGATGCCGGCGCCGAAGCGGCTTAGCGTATCCCGCGAAGTCCGCCTGTTCATCGGACAAATGTCCGTCCGGATTGGACGACCGTTGACGTGCCACTCGGTTTGACTATATTGCAGCGCTCGCTCGTGTCCTGAACCAAGAGTTCGCTGTGTATATCAGCGCACTCTTAAGGACTCTTGGTTCAAGAAGGACATGAATAAGCAAATGCTGGTCGTGATGCAAAGGCCCCTGTGGCGGAACTGGTAGACGCGCGGGATTCAAAATCCCGTTCCCGCAAGGGAGTGTCCGTTCGATTCGGACCAGGGGCACCAGCGACCAATCACTCCTTAGATGCATTGAACATTTCGCTGCTTGAACCGTGCGGGTATCTGTTGCGGTACAACTGCTCCTGCGAGGCTTTAGTCTGTTGAAACCGCGCGACACAGTCGCTGCAACGACGAAACCAATTCAACTGCAGCGTCTGGCCCTAGTTTGCGGAGGGCCTGATTAATCCTTCGTGTTCGATTGATATCCTTGAGCGCCTGATCTCCGATCGGCAGCGGGCGTGGTTGGAAGCTGATATCAAGCTGACGTTGCCGCGCGATTTCATTCGCAATCATCGCTTCATGGCGGTTAAAGAGCTGGCCATCTAACAGGGCGTCTAACCGCTGTGCAGTGTGCAGGCTCGCTGCATCCTGCCGACAGATGGCATTGGCAATCAGCCGAGGGATCGCTTGTGGCGCCCTTCTCATCCGTTGGATTTTGACCTTCACATCGCGACGGGTCCGCCAAGGTCGCCAATTTGCCAACGAACCATCCACGTCAGGGACTGGCATCAAACCGGTTTGCGCGGACCGCCTCCGACGCTCTTCGATCCGAACCATGAGCGCTTTAACCTGTGCAATCGTCGTCGCCCGCTCAGGCGTAGCCGCGTCGGACTGTTCAAAGCCGCTCAGCAACATCAACGCGATGGCAGCAGCGCAAGTTATCCCCGGATGGCCGCAGGCATTCATAGATCAGCGCCTTCGACAAGAAAACGTCACCCTGCTGATTCAATTGAGATCCGTCAAGTCGGCGTTCACGTGAGGCGGGTCCCAGTTGCGCCTGAGAAATCCCAATCTGCGATCAAGGAAATACCTTGCCCGGGTTCATCAGGTCTTTGGGATCGAGGGCTGCTTTCAATTCACGCATGACATCCAGTGCGATCGGGTCTTTGTGGGCCTGCATCGCATGGCGTTTGGATTGGCCAATGCCGTGCTCGGCAGAGAAGCTGCCGCCCAGTGAAACGGCGATCTCATTGACCAGGGTTTCAAAACCGTCGGTCTTTTCGATCCAGGTCTGGCGATCGTCCTGCCATCCTTCCGGTGCCTGTAACCCGAAGTGAATATTGCCGTCACCAGCATGACCGATGGCGGCGATGCGTCCGTCAGGCCAGCGCTCCTGAGACTTGCTGATGGCGCGATTGAGAAACTCCGGCACCGCTGAGACCGGCACCGCCGTATCTGTGGCTGCCATAGGTCCGGCCATCCGAGAACATTCGGGATAGTCTTCTCTAATCTTCCAGATACCAAGCCTTTGCGCTTCGCTCTCCGCCAACGCCGCATCGGTCACTTCACCGGCTTCCATCGCAGCACCAAGCGTATCCTCCATCATTTCGCGCAATGGTACGCTGGCATGCGCCGCGGAGATTTCGACCATGACGAACCACGGGCTGTCGAGTGGGATCGGCATCTTGAGGTCGGCACCGAAACGCTCGGCGGTCTGCATGGTATGAAGCCCGCAAAGCTCAAACGCGATCAGCTCGGCACCGGACTCCATCATACGGCCATAGAGCGAGAGCGCCGCATCGGGACTCGGAACCGCAACGAAGGCCGTCTCCGCGCGTTTGATTTCCGGCTGCAAACGCAGCGCGGCCGCGGTTATGACACCGAGCGTTCCCTCGCCACCGATAAAGAGATGGCGCAAGGCATAGCCGCTGTTGTCTTTGCGAACCCGGCGTAAATCATCAAGTATGCGGCCATCGGGCAGCACAACTTCGAGGCCAAGCACGAGTTCACGCGCGTTGCCCCAGCGCAAGGTTCGAATACCCCCGGCATTGGTCGATAGCATGCCACCTATCTGTGCCGTTCCCTGGGCACCCCACTGGATGGGAAACAATCGACCGGCATCGCTGGCGGCTTGCTGCACGTTCTGCACCACGCAGCCGGCCTCGGCGACGATCGAGAAATCACGCGCGTCGACATTTCGGATCTTGTTCATACGCTCCATGGACAGCACGATTGATGGTGGACCATTGGCAAGTGCTACGGCGCCGCCGCATAACCCGGTGCGACCGCCGGCTGGCACAATAGGTGTTTCCTGTTCGGCGGCGCGGCGGACAACTTCTGACACCTCCTCGGTTGTTGCTGGCTTTAGCACCGCAACCGGAGTCGACTGATAGGCGTTGCGCCAGTCAACGGCATAAGGCGCGATATCGTTCGGATCGGTCAGAATGCCTTTCGGGCCGACAACCGGTTCGAATGTCTCGAGAGCATTCACGTGTGAGTTCTCCGTTATTCAACGCTTGCCGCAGTGAAGCCGCGCAATCGATTTCATCGCTGCCAACCCCACCACTTACAAATGGCATCGCCCATAATGAGCTGCTTGTCCTGTTCACTCAGCCAATCGAGTTCCTCCGCGAACATGGTCACGCAGCGTTGCCACGAGCAGGGCATCTTGGAAATGTCCGTGCCCCAGAACATGCGCTCCGGCCCGAAGGCATCGTAGATCTGTCTGAGGTAGGTTTGCATAATCGGAAACGGATATTCTTCGTTTGAGTAGCCGGGCGCACCGGTTGCCTTGACCGCGATGTTCGGCAGGCGGGCCAGCTGGACCAGTTGCGGCATGTGTTGCATTGCGTCGTGGTCCTTCAGCGTCGTCAGTCCGCCCCGGCCGCCGAGATGATCGATCGTGATACGCAGCCCAGGGTGGCGAGCGGCGATGGCTGCGAAGTGGTCAAGCGTGTCGTTGGCGAGAACCGACACTGGAACGGAAGCCTGCTCGCAGGCTTCCCAAAGCCAATCCAGGTCACCATCGACGAGCCGTTGCCGTTCCGGGTCGTGCAGAAAGACATAGCGCAGCCCGAGCATGCCTGGCTGTTGCCGCCAGGTCTTGATTCTTTCTGTGGTGTCCGGGGCATCCAGCGGCAACGCGCCCATGATGGCAAATCGCCCGGGATAGGTCTTGACGGCCGCAAATGCCATTTCTTCTCCGCCGGGGTCCCAGCTCGGTGGATGAATGACAGCACCATGGACGCCAGCCTCATCCATCAATTCAACCGCCTGTTCGGTCGTGAAGGACGTGACCTGCCAGTGCGACGGGTTCGATGGCAGGCCGCTTCCCCAGACGTGGATCTGTGCGTCGATGATCTGCATGGTGTCAGGACCAACTCAGTCGGTGTTACTAATAGGCTCAATCTAGCTCGGGCTAAACCGTACGGTACCGCCATCAGGCAAAAGTTCTACTGTTCCGGGAGTTTGATCCCTCACCTGCTTAATTTGCATGTTCGATCGACTTTTGCGCCGGCGTCTCTTGCCTGCATCGGTTGGCTCGCGCTCTGATGACCGGAAGCCACTGGCAGCCACTGGCATAGCGAAATTGCTCGCCGGACATCGATGGGAGAATTCCGTGAAGATTAAGCGAATTGAACACATCGCCGTTGCTGTGAAGAACCTGCAGTCGATGCGCGAAGTCCTGGAAGACAAGCTCGGGATCGAGATGGAGTACGAGGAATATCTGCCGCAACATAGCACGCGGCTGGCGATGTTTCCGGTCGGCGAAACTTACATCGAGTTGCTCGAGTCCGATAAGCCCGACACCGGGACCAGCCAATGGATTGCAGAACACGGCGAGGGGCTGTTTCACATCTGCCTTGAAGTCGAAGACATCGACTCGTCAATGGCTGAATTGCGTGCCAAAGGCATGACGTTCCAGCAGGACGAGCCGTTAATCGGGCATGGCAATTGTCGGATTGTCTTCCTTGACCCGAGCTGTACCGGCAATCTCGTGATCGAACTGGCTGAATTGCCGAAAGAGCCGCACGTGCATGCTGCGGAGTAGATTTTGCCCCCAACGTGCGCGGTGTCTCGGGTCCGTTGCCCATGACGCTAGCGCGGAAGCCCGTTGCATAAGAACACCGGTGCCGCGGTTACAGCACACGACGCATTGATGGCGAAGGCGGCGGCATGTTAGTCCGTGATCAGTCTCGGTTTGGACGAATGCGGACAACATGCTCCTTCGTTGGATTACTACTGCCCTGTGGGCCCTAGTTTTGCTGCTGCCGCTTCGCGCGCTTGCGAACCCGACGCTGCTCTACGATCCCACGAATGACAAGGTTCTCTATGCCGAGGAGATAGATCGTCTTTGGCATCCCGCTTCTGTCACAAAGATTATGACGGCGTATCTGGCGTTTGAGGCAATCAAAGCCGGACGCTTTACGCTGCAATCGAAGATCCCTTATTCCCAACTTGCCCATAAAATGCCGGCCAGCAAAATAGGCATGGCCGTTGGCTCCGAGGTCTCGCTGGACTTCGCACTACGGGCCGTGATTATCAAATCAGCCAATGATATTTCCGTAGCTATTGCCGAGGCCGTGGGCGGCTCACATGACCGCTTTGTCGCTCAGATGAACGCGACAGCCAAACGCCTTGGCATGACCAGAACCAAGTTCACTAACCCGAACGGTCTGCCATCGCCCGAGCAGGTTACGACAGCGCGCGATCTGGCGAGACTGGCACGTGCCGTCATTCGCGACTTTCCCGAGTATGCGAACTACTGGACACTCTCGACGATGCGCGTGGGGAAACGCCGTTTGCGCTCGCACAATTCCTTGCTGCGCAAGTTCGAAGGCGCAGACGGCATGAAGACCGGATTTATCTGTGATTCCGGCTACAACATCGTTGCGACCGCGACGCGGAACGGCCGGCAACTTGTTGCGGTGGTTCTCGGAGAGCGAAACGGCAGCTCGCGTGGCATCCGTGCCGCCAGCCTTCTGGAGCACGGATTCAATACCTACGACTGGAAAATGTACTTCCAGTCCAGTGGCATCGATGCTGTACCGGTGTCGACCGAGGAGGCATCTACCACAAGTCTGCGCCGCAAGGTATGCGGTCGTCGCAGACGCGTGCGCCGCAAGAAGCCAAGGCCGAGACCTAAGAAGGCAGCGCAAAAGAAAGCAGCCACCTCGAACAACACAGCATCAGGCAATTAGTATCGGCCCGAAAAGTCGCGGAGCCATCCTGGTCGTTCGAACAGCCGGGATCAAACCAGCAGCTGGAGATCCTCACCGCCTTGGTAGCGGCAGCCCGGCATATTCTCATGATCGTCGGGCCTGCTCTGCTGTTCCGTTTCCGGGCTCTTTTTTGACTGCTGGACCAGGATGATCGCTCCGGCAGACTGGCCTTGAACGATGGCATCGTTCTGCTGCAGGCCCAGCGGCGCTGCAACGCCACTTGCAGCTTGCGAGACAGCCGCGGGCAACATCCCGAATAGCAACACACAGCTCATTGTCGTTAGGATTTTCACCGCAAACCCTCCTGTTGACTTCCGTTTCTCGCCGGCACATCGCTCTCGTGCGTGCGCAGGCTGTCCCGAAATGATGCGGTTCAGTTGAATCGAGTTGTAGCATCATGCGCCGCTGTGGAACAGTTGCAATTAGTGCCAGACCGGGCTCACAACCTTCACGTGTCGTTCAACTGCGCAAAACCGGGCTGAACACTGAGTTTCCGGCTCGCGCCCACTCTGCGTGCCGGCCGAAGGGGCAATTGGCGTCTAATTTGCTTCGTCTTCCTCGAATTTATGGAATGGGACGCTCAACTTATGACCGCAACAGGCTGGCATCCTGATATGGATGCAACGCCAACACCTTCGGACGTGCTGAGCATGGTCGAAGTCTTGGAAGCACAACACGGCGCACTCGCCGAGGATATCGCGGAATTCTTCGCGACGAAGCACTGTCTTGCTGGCGATGCCGGCCGGTCCTGGGCCTGGGCAGGGGTTGCAGCCCGCTTGCGACAGCGAGCCAAAAAGCGCTTACAGGAGCGGCAGCAGGCCGCCTGAGAATGAACTCGTAACAGCGCACTCAGCAACTCTAGCGAATGTAACTAGATCTTCGAGCCCAGAACCAGCGTCCAGAAGGTACGGAATTCCGTATTCGGCGATTGCACCAGGGCAATGCCCATATGCTCAGCATCGCGAAGCAACAGGTTCTTATTGTGCCCCGGGCTCTTCTTCCAACCCGCCATGACTTCGTCGAGACTGGCCTGGCCGGTTCCCACGTTCTCCGCCGCCAACCGCGCCTTGTAACCGGCACGCTTCACACGATCCCAGGGGTTTGAGCCGTCGGAACCGAAATGCGAAATCCGATCCCATTTCGCTAGATCACGCGAGTGCATCTTTGCCGCCTTGGTCAAAAGCGGGTCGATCTTGAGCGGCTTCAGCCCGTGCTTGCTGCGATAATTATTGATCGCCTTGCGGGCCGCTTCTGCGTTGAGGCGACTCCCGCTGTAATCGCGATCAGCCAGTGCACCCTTCGGAGCTTTGCGATAGGACCCTGTCGGCGCCGCGTCATTGCGCGCGGCCAAACGTGTCCGCTTTTGGGATTTCTTCGTCGAACCTGAGGAGAATCCGCCGTCCAATGGCTGACCAACCGGTCTTGGACGATTTGAGTCATTTAACCCAAGAGAGACTGAGCTCGATCCTGAGCTACACCCGGCAACCGCAACTGCGGCTGAACACAACGCAAGAACAACAACGCGCACAACTATCCTCACACATCCAATCGGCCACATGGCAGCGCAATCAGCAAAATTCAGCAAATAAATTAACCGGCCGTTAACGTTGACCGACTTTGCTCAGAATTGCCGCTTTCCCCCGGCTGTCAGTTCCGTCAGCACGTCGCTGCCAGGACTACGAATCACTTAGCGATGAAAACCGTGACAGCAGTTGGGCAAACCGGTGTCAGAGCGACGGCAATTGGCAGGCGTTGCCAAGATGCAATCGAATGGAAGTGCTCGGGCAACACATCACGGCAATCCTGTTGAACAGGCGCCCAAGTTGTATCAACCGATTGGACAAACGAGGACAAATCAAGCCACAATTGTGTTGGTTTTCAGTGATTCGCGTCCAGTGGCTTTGACCACCTTCAGTCGCTCCATCTCGATTATCGAGTGGAACGGCAACAGTGCCATTGTTGCGGAGGAACTCAATGGGCAACGCCCTGCGCGCCCTGAATTCGGATGAGATTGCGAGCGACGGTCCACTGGACGCCGCAGTCTTTTGCCGCCTTGCGGCCGACAACGGCGCCACGCGTACCGAGCTTATTAAAGACATTGGAGCACTGGTGTCACAAAAGCTGTCCCCGTCCGAGCTACGGGGAATGCTGGATGCCGCCATCGATGCAGCATTGGCATCTGGTCAGGTTACAGCTTCGCGCAACCGCTTTCAGCTCGCACCGCCAGGCCTTGAGATCGCAAAGGCACATCTCGGTTGTCAGAATGTACCGAATGACTGGGCGACGATCCGAGACGTGCGCCTAGTGGCAACAGCGCTGGGTCTCTCTGATATAGGAGACCGACGCGCGAAACAGCTGGCCCGGCCAGATGGTCTACGGGCAGCGATCCTGCAGCAGGCCTATCAGCTATCGCCGCGCAAGTGCGGCAGTCCTGCCAAACTGCGCAGCGCGCTGGCAGCCATCGCTTTAGAACGCGCGTTCGGCAACAAACTCAAAAGCGAGTTTTCATCTGGTAAAGGCCTAAGCGCCCGCGCAGGTCGCGTCCTTGCCGGTCAGCTCGCCCGAAAGCCACGCGACTTCGGTACCGATACGCGGTTGATCGGAGCGCTCGCTGCCGAGGCTTGCGGCTCAGCGCAGACAGACGCAGCCTCGCTCAGGCTTGCGATCCTGCGCAATGCATTCGGCCGCCGGATTGACACGGCACTGGGTAAAACCAAGCCACAACAGCAGCCTCGAAAGGCGGACGTGCCGGCCGCCGGCACGCCACCGGTATCGAAACCTGCTGCTGCGACCAGACCAGACCTGCCGGGTTTTGCCAAGGCCGTGAAAGCCGCCGCAAAGCAACACGGCGAAGGTTGGCCCGGTAACATGAAGGCTTTCATCTCTCATGTTTGGGGTTCGATCCAGAGCAATCATCCGGAGTGGGGTGTCACAGAGATCGAATTCAAGGCGATGCTGGCAGAGGCCCATCGGACAGGACATATCGTTCTCGCTAACGCGGACCTGAGATCGAAAGACAAGGCGAAGGACGTCCAAGAGTCTGCGATTAACTACAAAAATACTGTCTGGCACTACGTACGCGTCGATGACTGAACACTACAAACTAGAAATTGACGAGGGCCCGGACTTAAGATCCGGGAGCAATATTCAATGAAGCTTGCCACGCAAGAGGCGACGAACCCAGATGTTTTTGCGGCCGCGTTCGAGCATTCGATCACGTGGGAAGATGATGTCTGGCAAGCGGACCCCGTTGATGTTCAGAGTGTGCATGAAAAAGCGCGCGCCAAGTTCTATGATCTCCTCGAGCGCATAACAGCAGGCAAAGGTGGTGTTTCCCAGGGACGCATTTTGTTGTTCCACGGACAGTCTGGTGCGGGCAAAACTCATCTCATTCGGGCTCTTCGGACAGGCGCCCACAGAAGCGCGCAGGCCTATTTTGGCTATGCGCAGATGACGCCTGACATCTCGAACTACGCAGACTACTTCTTGCGCCGGCTGATCAACTCGCTCGAGAAGCCTTATGACCCGGATGATCCAAGTGAAAGCGGAATTGCCCGTCTGACACGTTTGATGGTTGAGACGGCTCTACCGGCCGATGAAGTACAGAAACTGCGCGAGGACGATCTTAACGAGACCGAGCTTGCGATGCTCGTCATGAACCTCGCCGATGACATTGTCATTCACGAGCAGTTTGCCGACAAAGAGCTCGATATCAACATTGTACGCGCAATGCTCTACTTGCAGCGCAGTGACCCGCGCATTGATCAGCGCGTGCGCCAGTATCTGTTTGGCCGGGAACTCAACGAACTAAGTCTGCAAAGCGTCAAGGCTCTTGATCCGAATTCCGGTGATGGCCGGGCATTCGAGATTATCGAGGCAATTGGCGCCATCATGTCCGTCGTCGATGGTGCGGCGCTGGTGTTCTGCATCGACCAGGTTGAGGACTTGCGCAACTTCGACGATCCCGAAGAGCGCTTTACGAAGGCTGTCGGCAACCTGATGCAGATTGCCAATCGGGTACCGTCGTCGATCGTGATCATCTCGGTACTCGAAGAATTCTACGGACAAGCCCGTGCGGTTCTACACCAGTCGTACATCGACCGTATCGAGAAATCCGGACCGGTCGCGCTTTACGAAAGCCGCTCCGCTGACGAGGCACGGCAGATTATCGCGAAGCGCCTCGAGCAACATGCCAAGCAACATTCGGATGGGCCAAGCTTTCCAGACCCATCAGCGTTCTTTGGTCCGGAGTTCTTCGAGGAGTTCGCAGGTCTATCGACGCGCCGTCTGTTAGAACTTGCGCAGAACAGAATTCGCAACGACGATGACGAGCCGGATCAGCAGAAAACAGCTGGAGATGGCGGTTTCATCTCGACGCTGGCAGAAGCGCTTGGATTTGCATCCGATAACGATGAACCCGCCCAAAAACCACAGTTCACAATTGACTACCGTGAAATGTGGGACAGCTTCTGCAATGCATCAGAAGCAGAGATGCCGAACTCCGATCAGGATCTGCTTGATGTGCTTGTCGCATCGCTGACCCTGACATCTTCGGAGTGGGACAACAAACTCATCACCAAGGCCAAGCGCTCAGAAATTGCCGACGACCTGCCGGCTATCGATATAACTGTCGAGCATCCAACAGGCCATTCGTATGATGCTAGAGTGTATCTGTGCAATCGCCCGACCCAGGGTGGTGGCCTGAAGCGCCAGTTGGACAAGGTGCTTGCGACCATGCAGGGGCGTACCTGCTACTTGTTGCGGGCGAGCGACTTTCCGCCGAATAAGAAGAATCAAACCGCACAGGCCTACCGAAAGTTCCGCGATAACGGAGGGCGTTCGGTGCTGGTGCCAATCCCTGAATGGGAACGCATGATGATGATCCGCGAATTCCACGCGCATCATCGCAATGACCCCGGTTTTGCAGATTGGTTTGAGCAAGCCAAGCTCATGTCTGGCTTGATCTCAATCGTGCAGCTTCTGCGTCTGGATCTCCTTGGACGACCGCTGCCCCACATGGCACGCAAGAATGATACTGCACCCACACTTGTAGAAGCCGGCCAGGACTTGACAGCACTGACAGATCCGTCGGTCGACAACTCTGACTTGATGACGACAGCGTCCAACGTCACGCCGCTTCGACCCGGCGAGAACACCGCAACGAGTTCAGGCGCGCCGTGGGCCGATTGGCTTGGCTGGAATTCAGGAGCTGTGCCGCCGCCAACAGCCAACGAGCCAACCCCTGATAATGATGATGAAGTGCCGTTGTCCGTGCTGCTCGATGAGAACGGCGACAACGTCAACAGCATCTTTGCCGGTCGCGAGCTGACATCAACCAAACCTGTAACGCTGAACCGTGGTGTCATGAAGCGGCACTCGGCGGTGCTTGGTGGGTCCGGCTCCGGTAAGACAACTTTGGCACTTAGTCTGATTGAGCAGTTCCTGGCACGCGGCATTCCAGCGATCCTAATCGATCGCAAGGGCGACCTATGTAGCTATGCCAATCCAGATGTTTGGCGCGCAGACGAAGGCGAACCGAATGAACGCACATCTGAGCGTGAGAAGCTTGGTGATGCGATTGATGTTGCCGTCTACACACCGGGCCGCGCTTCAGGTCGACCAATATCGATTACGCTCTTGCCGAATGGCATGAATGAATTGCCCGAGCACGAGCAACAGCTGTTGGCCAATCTTTCCGCTGCTGCCCTTGGTGACATGCTGCACATGAAGAAGTCGGCGACGCACCAGAAGCAGTCCGGTACACTTTCGGTTGCGCTGCGGATACTGGGTGCGCGGTCGAGCCACGAAGTTTCTCTGTCAGATCTCATTGCATTCCTGGAGGACGAAGACCCAGAACTGACGGATCTCACGCAGCGGATGGACCCTTCCGGCAAGATTCGCCGTGACCTGGTGGCCCAGCTCGACAGTCTTCGTTATCGCAACGCCTCATTGTTCGATACCGACGGTGAGAGCCTGCGAATGGATGCGCTGTTGGGACTTGGCGACTACGCACGGCCTGATCGCACCCGTTTGTCGATCATTTATACCGGCTTCCTCGGGGACAACGAGAACATCCTGTTCTGGGTGGCGCAGTTCCTGTCGGAGGCGCTACGCTTCTGCCAGCGCAACCCAAATGATGAGTTGCAAGCCGTTGTGATGTTCGACGAAGCGGATCTCTATATTCCCGCCAACGGCAAACCAGCAACGGCGGAACCGCTGCAAAGTCTATTGAAACGGGCTAGATCCGCAGGTCTCGGTCTGATGCTGGCAACCCAGTCTCCAGGTGACCTTGACTACAAATCGCGGGATCAGATTACGTCATGGTTTATCGGGCGGGTTCGCGAAGACACGGCCTTACGCAAGCTTAAAGCCGCATTCCAGAGCGAGAGCGGTCTCGATCCTGCAGCCGTGCTGCCCCACCAAACCGTTGGCCAATTCCACCTGGTTCAGGAAGGTCTTGTGCGCGCGATGAAAGCACAGCACTCATTGATCATGGCAGAACAGGTGCCGTTCGATCGCATTGAGCAACTGGCTCGGGAGACGAAAGGCTATGATCAGCGACAGCTCAAGCTGTTCGATCTGAAGTAGAAGACTTTGACCATCCTGGGGATGAGCATTTCCTGAAGCCGAATCGATCTTCGGCCTCATTTGGGCACTGCGCAAAGTTGTTCACAGAATTTTTCTGACCTGGTGCGCGGCTCAGCTGGACCACTGGCGAACTTTTTTTGAGCTCACACTGTGCTGCATCCGGGCTGACTAACCTTCTCAATAAAAAAATTTTTCTACAGTTCCGCTTTCTTGTTGCGGACCTGACTATAACGCGAGCAGCCCTAGATCTGACGAATTTCACTCGTGAGAATGCTTGCCTGCTGACAAAATTCTGGTAGTAAATGCCGCATCATTTAGTACCATGGGTTGTAGTGGGCAAAAAATTCGCGAGGTTCTGATATTGGGATCTCAAGGAGAAAAGCTGCTTTGGCGGACAGCAGCCTACTAGTGGGGTTAAGTTTATGTTGGGTAAGTCAATGGCCATGATGGTGGCCTTGTCAGTTTTAGCGCCGCTTGTCGGCGTCGGTGTATTCGTAATTCTTCAAGGTCTCTGAGGCCAGCAAGAATTTCGAAGCCTCGTTAAGACATTTGCGCAGGTCGTTCCACTTGACGTGGGCGGTTCTTGCAATCACGGTTTGTGGCCGATCAGTTTGCCACGCCGGGCCGGGAACTAATGTCAAAGCGCCTCATCGATGACTGCTTCTTTCACGACCCCAATGACGCGAACCGGTTGTCTCATGCGGACGCTGTCAAGCTCCTGAGCGAACGTATTCAGCCGGTCGTCACGGAAGAACAAGTCCCCATCGCGCGGGCTGCCGGCTACATCGTGGCGGAAGATGTTTTTTCAAAGCGCGCGGTGCCGGGACATACCAATGCTGCGGTCGATGGTTTCGCCCTCAGTCATAGCTCTCTAGTTTCGAATGAACCAACCTCGTTGGCTGTCACAGGCAGATCCGCAGCTGGCGCTCCTTTTGATGGCACAATCCCGGTGGGCGCAGCGTGCCGCATTTTTACTGGCGCTGTTATGCCGAATGGATGCGATACGGTCGTTATGCAGGAGGACTGCGAACTCAGCAGTTCTGGCGACACCGTTGTAGTACCGGTCGGCGTCAAGAGTGGCGCCAACGTGCGGCAGGCAGGCGAGGACGTCCAAGATGGTGAGCGGCTGTATCATGCCGGCGATCGCTTGAGACCACAGGATATCGCTGCGCTGGCCTCCGTCGGTATTGATTCAGTCTCTTGTTTTCATGCGCCCCGTGTCGCCGTCGTCTCCACGGGAGACGAAGTGGTCCGTGTCGGCACATCGGATCTATCACTCGGACAGGTCTATGATACGAATGCGCCTATGTTAGTTGAGTTGGCGAAGTTGTCGGGCGCTGAGGTGACCGATCTTGGTGTTTGGCCTGACGATGCTGCTGTGGTCGAAAAAAACCTGGCTGAAGCAGCTCAGAACTTCGACGTCGTCCTGACATCCGGCGGTGCCAGTCTTGGCGAAGAAGATTACATGGCACGTTCGATTGAGAAACTCGGCCTGCGTCACTTCTGGCAGATTGCGGTTAAGCCTGGGCGACCTCTCATGTTTGGCCAAATCAACGATACCGTCATCGTGGGCCTGCCCGGCAACCCGGTCGCCGTCTTCGTCTGCTATCTGCTCTATGTCTCGCCCATCGTCCGGCGCCTCGGAGGTGCACATTGGAGCGAACCACGCCGTTTCAAACTGCCAGCCAATTTCAGCATCTCAAATCGCAAGCTTGGGCGACGCGAATTCTGGCGCGCAACAACCCTGGAGACTGATCAGGGCCTGGCGGTCGAGAAATTCAAACGCGATGGATCAGGACTGATTTCGGGACTAAGAGCCGCTGATGGGCTGATTGATGTTCCAGAGGGCCTGCCGGGAGTTGAACCTGGTCAACTTGTCGACTTCATTCCATTTTCAGAATTCGGCATCAACAATTAGCGATCGGATGGCGTGGTTTTGGTCCTATGAGCGCCACAAAACCGGCATAGACGCGCTACGTTAGGCGTTTAACCCAAGAACCCACACATGCTGACGATTTTGCGGTCGACAACAAGGCTTATCGAGGCGCTGATCGCGTTTCCGCTTTGGCTGATCCGCGTCGGCACTATTGGTTTGGCCTTTCATCCCAATCTCAGACCGCTGCGTTACGTTGTAGGGGCTGTCGCTGTGTATGTCTGCGCCGCGTTGCTCCTTGTTTATGTGGTCGCGCCGGTGCGCGGCATCACAGGTGCCGCCTGGCAGGGCCAGAACATTCGCTATGCCGCTGAACGGTGGCTGGCAACGGCGATATACGACACCAATGGGAATTTTGCCGGAACCTACGATCCAAGACTCGACAGTCAACGCGACGTCAACTTTACCGGCAAAACGATTGAAGTTGGCAGCTACACCGCCAATCCAGATCACAAGTCGATCCCCGTGCAGACCGTGCCAGATATGTTCTGGCAATGCCTGAGTTATCACGAAGATCGCAATCTTGGCGGCTGGCTCAATCCGTTTGGGATTGACCTCCTGGGCGTGCTCAAGATCCCCTACTCAACGATCGAGCGGTCGATCTCGCAGCGGCGCGTTTCACTCGGTGTTGGTGGTTCAACGCTGCCCATGCAGTTCGCCCGTGTCATTTACAAAACCCCGCCACGTTATGATGAAAGCCCGTGGGAAAAGATCGGCCGCAAGCTTTCCGAGTGGTGGACGGCGCCGGTCATTTACTTCGAGCTGACCCGTAATGGCGATAATTCGGCGCTCAAGCGCTGGGCAGCTAATCATCTCTGGTTGGCACAACGCACAGGCGGTTCCCCATTACACGGCGTTGAAGTTACCAGCCGGATCGTATTCGGCAAGGAAGCTAAAGATCTTTCCATTGCCGAGCAGTTGGTTCTGGCATCCGCGGTCAACAAGCCCATTATTCTTCTGCGCGGCAGTGAACGCCTGAACGCCGTGCGCATGGATCGCTGGCAATATCTTCTCGAAGTCCGTGCCAGGATATGCGCCGAAGTTCTGATCAAAGACCCCGAAAAAAAGAAGGCGGCGCTGTTCGAGCTGGTACAGATGGCGGGCGGACCGCCAGATCCCAAAGTGAAGCCAGGTCTTCAAGCCGCCCTCACGCGTCACGCACCTGCACTGGCAAAGCGTGCGCAGGCCAATCCACGCATTCGGGCCAATGCGTTGCTACCGGCTGTTCGGATTGGTGTGCGAGAGGAAATGAAACAGGCGTTCGGCTTCAACTGGCGAAACTCTGTGCGGGGCATCACCACAACTATTGATCCTGGTGAGAACCTTGAACTCCGGTCGCAAATTCTCAGACAACTCAAAAAGTTAGATGAGAAGTGGAAGAACCGTCTCATCCCGGGCTTTACGCTTGATCCGGCAAAGGCTCTTGAGGACGATCCTGTTGTTCCCGACGTCATCGTGGTGGCCAGTGATCGTTTCGGGCGCATCATTCGCTACTATGAGAGTTCGCAACTGGCACCTTACTTTGGTTCGGCCAGTGCCCGTGACAGCCAGGTTGGGCGCTACATTCGGGCAAACGAGCCACGACAGATCGCATCCGTTGGCAAGATCATTGCTGCAATCTCGATCGGCAATCAGGTCATTGACACAACTGATACACCTTATGTCGATGATCAGGCGCCCGCGGCCGGGCTTGAAACCTGTCGGCGCAATGGCAACCTGAGGCGCGCGCGGAAGGCGATCGTTTCCTTTGCATGCTCGCTCAACCGACCACTTGAGTGGCGTATGGCACGGATCCGGCAATCGCAGACAAGGCAGGTTATTGATGGCTTTGGCTTTAATATGCCCCCCGCTCCCGACGCAATCAGCCAGACGCCGCCTTCCACTGCGGCTGTGCGCGGCCTGATAACCGGCTCACCGCGACGCGTGCACCATATGGCCAGCGTGGTGCTGGCCGCACTCAGTGGCCGGGCCCAACAAGCAGTGCCTGCTCCATCGCTGGTGCAGGACTACGACTTCACCAGTGCTGTGGAAGAGCAGAAATTCAAGAGCGCACCGCGAGAGACGATTACCGCCCAGAATATCATTCGCCGCCCGGCCCACGCGGCTATCCGCGCCTTTCTCCAGGCTCCACTTTGTTACCGCAGCGGAGGTCGTAGCCACGGCACACTGCGTCGGCTGAGCGAGTGGTGTGCACCGTCGCGCAAGGGACTGGCGCTGCACTTTGCCAAGACCGGCACCGCGGTCGCCGCCGACCCCGACTCGACCATTGATACTTGGATCACCGGCGGACTTCGATTCAATAATGGTGCCGAATATTCCTACGTCGTGGTTGTCGGAACAGGTTCTGCCAGCAAGCCCATTGCTCACCGTCTCCATTCCAGCCAGTTGGCCGTTCCGTTACTGCGTGTCCTGCTGCGAGACCTGGAAAGGCATTCGCGCGGTTACGCCCAGCTGGCCCGCAAGGTCGAGCACGCGCGCAGTAGAATTGCAGCGCGTACAAAGAAGCGACCGTTCTCGATCCGCGATCTCATCGAGCAAAACCTGTTGAATTCGAACTAGATTAATATGCGACAGGCCGGTCGCCGCACTCGACAAACTCGACGTGTCATGGGTAGATCCCAACGAAATACACGCTGCAAACTCGCCGGTTCAATCAAACGATGCCAAATCCACTGACAGTCTTGCGCAAAAACCTGGCGATCGGCTGGCATTTGCGGTCGCACGGTGGTGAGTTTCTGCATCGTGGTCTGCGCTTGCAAATCCCGCAATCTGTGAAGCGCGATGTGCGCCATATGATTGTCAGCGAAGACTATGAGAATGAAGAGTTTGAGCTCATCTCAAAGTGGCTGCCCAAAGACCTTCCGGTTATCGAGTTCGGCGGATGTCTCGGTGTGGTGAGCGCCCACCTTCGCCGGTCGATCTCGCCGGAAGCCCAACTGATTGTCGTTGAAGCGAACCCGCACATCGTCGATGTCTGCGAGGCGAACGCGCGCCGACCTGCCACAGACAGCCCAACGGAAGTTATTTGTGGAGCGATCGCCTACGGTGTCGAAGAAGTGTCCTTCCAGTTGCGCCGCAATCTGCATGTCAGTCGCATCGCGTCCGAAGGTGAGGGCAACTTCGTGGCCCCGGCTTTCACGCTCAGTAAGATCGTCGAGCGGCTTCCACCACAAGCTTCATTCGCACTTGTTTGCGATATCGAGGGCGGCGAATATGAAATGATGGCCGTCGATAAGACGGTGCTCGAACGCTGCGACACAGCCATCATTGAAACGCACGCACAGAACTTTGACGATCCGGAAGCCAAGACAAAGTTCTTGCTCTCTGATGCAGAGTCCGTCGGGCTTTCCCAGGTCGATCAGATCGGTGACGTCATCGTCCTACGACGAAAATAGCGTGTACTCTGGCTGTTTCACTCACCGTTGTTAACACTTGTGGCGCCGCACATGTTGACGCCTTGCTTCGGCCAAGGTCCCGGCCAACTCAAGCCCAAAACCCCCGCTACTTATTCTCATAACATTGACGTCTTCTCGCTTTGATGTGAGTGCCGCTTCATCAGTTACGATGCGTTTCTGATCACGATATTTTATTGCCAGCAGCGC
>JBCDBQ010000045.1:0-21051 GCA_039183375.1 Pseudomonadota bacterium | reverse complement strand
CTCATGACCAGGTCCCCGACCCGGTTGCCGAGCGAGCCTACATGATCAACGTAGCTTCATACCAACACGGTGTGGGTTATCGGAAGTGGACGCATATCGACGGCTTCAGTGAGTCGATCTTCCGCTTCATTCACGAAACCGAAGGGCTCAGATATGACGCCAGAGCGGTTGCGTGAGATCGGCGTAAAGCTGTTCGGCGAGTGGGGTTGGCAAACCAGGCTCGCCGAACGGTTGCTGATAGACGATCGGACGGTGCGAAGATGGGTTGCCGGCAGGGTGCCCGTGCCAGGGCCTGCGATTGTCGCCTTGGAACTGCTTGAAGAGAAATATGACCGTACGGTCAAACCGAAGAACAAACGCAAACACGAGAAGTGAAAGAAATCTAGAGTCTAGTCCGATGACCAACGCAGAGAGACATACGCAACCGCATCCGAGCCAGCCCCACCAGGGCTGAGCAAATGGCTGTGTGTAGGGAAGGCTGGTCATCCCACTTCACTTGGAATGAAGAGATCGCAGGTTCGAATCCTGCCACGCAGACCAATCACCTGGCTTAGGTGTAATGGTTTGCACGCCGTGTTGTGAGCGCGGAGGACGTGGTTCGATTCCACAAGCCAGGACCAAACTTACTCGTGTCTGTCTCTGACGGACATGCACTGCCTGCCCACTCCTCCGCCCGGCCACCCAAGCGATCATGTTTTGGGTGGCCGGTCGGGCGAGTGGGATGGTCCCAGACAGGGGCCGATAGGCCAGAGTAGATTAGCTCCTTGGTCCAACGGCTACGACGTCGGAATTTGACTCCGAAGATGGTGGTTCGATTCCATCAGGAGCTGCCAACCATCCGCAACATGCGGGTGAACAAAGGAATGAGACGATGATGAACCAAAATCTCTTATGGCTCAGCCTGCTCACATAGAGCGCGCTTAGCCCAAATGGAAGAGGCACCGAGCTTAAGACTCGGACAGTGTCGGTTCGAATCCGACAGCGCGCACCATGCGAGCTCTCTCACCTGAAATGGAATTGCTTCCTTTTCAGGTGAGAGAGCTCTTGCCCCAGTGGCGCAATTGGAAGACGCGCCTGTCTTAGAAACAGGATGTTGCAGGTTCGAGTCCTGCCTGGGGCACCAACTGCCCAGATGAGAGTAGAGACGATGATGAGACGCGAAGGAAATCGAGAGGAACGGGCGTAACAACCGCCCGTAGCTTAATCGGAATAGAGCCCCCGACTTTCAATCGAGGAGATGCGAGTTCGAATCTCGTCGGGCGGATCAACACATACTCATCTCAGGTTCATACAGAACCAGTTATGCGGGTTGGAGAAGTAGTCATCTCATCTGGTTCATAACCAGAAGGCCGGGGGTGCAAATCCCTCACCCGCTACCAAATCAATCGTACGCCAAGACGTACACATCAAGGACTGAGAACGATGACAGATCGGCAGAGACGAAAGCGCAAAAATACATAAGCGCCTCCGTGTGGGGCGCATGATCAATCACGCCCCTGTAGCTCAGCTGGATCAGAGCACCGTCTTGCGATGGCGGAGGTCAGACGTTCGAACCGTCTCAGGGGCGCCAACAGTTCGCTCACGCGTATGTCTCGCTTTGCTTCACCGCTGCGCGGGCGCGCGCCAAATGCGCGGGTCACTTCCACATCCGATGTTTCGGATGTGGCGATTGCAAGTATCGAAGACCGAAACATCGGACTTCGATTGCTCCCTAAGTCATGCCTCATAACTAGGTTCGATCTTGGGAACAGCGTGACCCGGCTGGTAAGCCGCCCCCGCGGAGGCGCCCGAGCTGGAAGTTGTCCAGGCGAGGGGTAGCGCCGCGAGCGAAAACAACAGCGCCCGTAGCTCAATGGACAAGAGCAACCGTCTTCTAAGCGGTAGCGTGCAGGTTCAAGTCCTGCCGGGCGCTCCACATGGGTTCTCGGCTGCGCCGAAATCGCATCACTAGACCGTTCCCTCTACTAAACTCGAAAACACCCGAGTTCGGGAAGGGGAGCGGGGCGATTCCAGCAAAGGCCAGAATTCAGTAGCGCTCGTGGCCAAGCTGGTTAAGGCAGGGGACTTTTAATCCTCCATCGTGAGTTCGAGTCTCACCGAGCGCACCAAACTCTGCCCATTCGCTTGAGTGGGGTCACAACACGCACCGTGAGCGGAACAACAGCGCCTGTAGCTCAATGGACCAGAGCTCCCCGCTTCGAACGGGATGGTTGGAGGTTCGAATCCTTCCAGGCGCTCCAAACTGAGGTCCGCGGCCCTTTGCGTGTCAAGGCGCTTAAGGTCGAAGACAAACGACGGAACGAGACGGATACAGGTGTGTAGCAAAGTCAGGCCTAATGCAGCGGGCTCTTAACCCGCGATCGTGAGTTCGAATCTCACCGCACCTACCAACCAAAGGAGACTGTCATGAGACTCTATCGTCAATGCAGACTAAGGCGCGAACACATAACCGGTACGGGCTTCGAACAGATGGTGACCTATCTGCCGACACAGGGCACCAATGGTGTCGAGGTGATTGCCGGTCGCGTGGTTTCTCTGCCTGAGGATCCTGACAGCCGCCCTTGGTTGATCGAGCATGCATCTGAGCAGCTCGTTAATGAGATGTTTATTCGCCGCAAGCGCGGCGAAGGCCGAGATCGGCTGGCAACCGTCAGCTGAGTTGGATTGGTGACCGCCAACCCCTTTGGGGTCGAGATATGTGACGTCGCACTCGCAGATCATCGGCGGTCACCAACACACACGAACTTTCAGGCAACTCAACCTAGGGAGCAGACGCGATCCCGGCGCTGTGCGGTGCCCGACGCAGCTGCAGGCTGCTTCAGCAGCCGAACAGCGCCGTGAGACAAATAGATTCTGGCATGGTGTTAATGGCAGCACGCCCGATTGTTAATCGGTCAGTCCTGGTTCGAGTCCAGGTGTCAGAGCCAAACGAAGCAGAACAGAGCAAAATCACTGTGATCCCGAAGAACCCTGCTCAGAACTTTATACGAGCGCCGGCAATGGCGACGTCGGCATCATCGAACGTCAAGCTTGCACCGCCCGCAACAGTCACAGACTGA
This sequence comes from Pseudomonadota bacterium, assembly GCA_039183375.1. Classification (GTDB taxonomy): domain Bacteria; phylum Pseudomonadota; class Alphaproteobacteria; order Rhizobiales; family Hyphomicrobiaceae; genus Tectiglobus. The sequence continues at coordinate 17,992 of JBCDBQ010000045.1, read as the reverse complement.
ACATCGTAACGTCGCCAACCGACATACAACTCCATGGCCGCGGCATTGACCCATTGTGTCAGGCCCACGCCAAAGAACTGCGTCTGGCTTCCTGTAATCGTCGTCGAGCCGCCGGGCAAGGAGAGCCCTGCCCTGATATTGGCATGGTCGCCAAAGTCGATCGCGATAGCCGTTGCTCCCAGTGACAGCGGCTTGCCTTTCCAGCCGGCCTGCACGTACCAGTCACGGCCGCCGGGATCGTCGACACCACTGATCTCAGGATAGTCCCGGCTCGCCGATGCAAACCAAGCGTAGAGGCCGGTTTTGTTATGTAAGGCACCTATCGAACCTTTGATCTCTGAGAACTCAAGGCCGGCGTCTGGTGTGCGGTCTTCAATAAATGCGATGGCCCCAAACACCTTAAATCCCCACAGGTTCTGGTTGGCATAATAGATCGCGGCATCCCAATGGTCATCGGTGCCTGCGCCAAAAGACAGAGTAAAGTTGGCAATCTTTGGCGAAGTCCAGGCGAGTTGTTCGCGAAACGGTCCGACCCGCCCATCGATCAGATGCCGCCAACGCAGTCGTCCGATGCTTTGACTTGCACCGCGCAACAACAAGTTCATGCCGACCTGCGGTGAGCTATCCATGCCCCAAAACTGGTTACTAGCAATCCTGCCGGCGAAATTCTTGACCAGGCGAGAGGGAGGGCTGCCAGTGCCTAGTTGCAACTTGCCCCAGCGCTTGTGTTGCAGCCAGATCTCCTGCGTGCGGATGATAGGACGGAGCGGTCCACAGTCTCTGCTAGTCTGATCGATACAGTTGGTTGATGGGATGCCGCCCGCGCCAGAAAAGTTTCCTGACAGTCCGAGTTCAATGTTGGCTCCGGCTCGAAAGTCTCTCGCAAATCGAGTGGCAGCGGAGAATTTCAGCCGTGAGTTTTGTTCGCCATTATCGACGACGGCAGCGCCATGTTCGACGCCGTCACGCCATGACATCACGCCCATCGAGATCCAGCCACTGAGTTTGAGTGAAACGGTCGGCTGCCCACGCCTAACAAATTGATCTGTGAGATCCTCAGCAGCAGAACACTGCCATGTAAATGCCACCAACAACAGGGCTGCGAGACCTGCTCGTGTCGACGGAAAAGTCGATCGGAAGACGTTTCTCATCAGCTGTCAGCCCGCTTGCTCAGGATCATGTAAATGGAAGAGTATCAACGTTCTTCGAAGTTAGAGCTTGTTTCGCTACAAGACCACAGACCAAGATGGCGACCGGTACACGGTGCAGTTGGTGGGATACCTGTCGGCAACACTTTCGTGTCGCACTGGAACCAATGGCGTGAAGAATGAATGTGCTTTTTGTGTGCAGCAAGAACCAGTGGCGGAGCCCGACCGGCGAACAGATCTGGCGTCGAACCTCTGGCATTAACGTGCAGTCGGCGGGAACCAGCCGATCGGCACGCAGGCGCCTCACCATAGGGGACATCCGTTGGGCAGACGTCATCCTGGTCATGGAGCAGAAGCATAAGTCGCGGATCATTGCGGACTTTCGCGACGAAGTTCGATACAAAAGCCTTCACGTGCTCGACATCCCCGATGACTACAAATACATGGATCCCGAACTTGTTGAATTGCTGCGCGAGAAAGCATCTCCCTTCATTCTGGGCGAGTGATTGGGTAGCCGGAACCGACAACTCTTCCTCATCTTGATTGTTCAAGCGGCTTTATAGCTTCAGCTACTGCATGCATTCGGCTAGCCTCGATCGGAATCGAGCTGGAGGCCGATATGCTTAGCGCCGAAGACAACAAGTTGCTCACGGAAGCCGGATCTGGGACGCCCATGGGCGAGTTGCTGCGCCGTTTCTGGATGCCGGCGCTGCTGAGTGAAGAGCTACCGGAGCCGGACTGCACACCGGTGAAGATCACGATGATGGGCGAGCCGCTTCTGGCCTTTCGCGATAGTGAGGGGCGGATCGGAATTATTGACCAGCACTGCCCGCATCGCGGTGCAAACCTCTGGCTTGGGCGCAATGAGAAGTGCGGCATCCGCTGTGTCTACCACGGCTGGAAGTTTGATGTTGACGGCAATTGCGTTGACATGCCGACATCGTATCCGGATCTCAACGCGAAAGATCAAATCAAGATCAAGTCCTACCCCGCGCGAGAATGGGGCGACATCGTCTGGGCCTACATGGGGCCAAAGACCGACGAGTTACCTGAGCTGCCCGATCTGGAGTTCGCGCTGGTGCCACCGTCGCATCGTTACGTCAGCAAGAAGTGGCAGGACTGCAATTGGGTGCAGGCCTTGGAAGGCAGCATTGACACGGCCCACTTCACGTTCGCCCACTTGACGTTCGAAAAGTCAGAGAGTGAGGCACTGGACATTGCCCGCCATCTGGTGAAGCCGGTTGCGCGGCTCGATATGAATCATGTCCGATGGATCGCCGAGGATCCACGACCGATAATCAAAGTCGAAGAACATGATGCCGGTCTCGTGGTTGGCGGTGGACGGCGAACGGACAACGATGACATCTATTGGCGTATCGCTCAGTATCTCATGCCGGTTCACACCTTTGCTCCTAACGCGATGCCGGGCGAGAACATTTCCGGGCAGAGCTTCGTTCCCTTCGCAGACACAAACTGTTGGATCTTCACCTACGTCTGGAACCCGGATCGGCCATTGACTGCGGCCGAGCGGGAAGGGTTCCGCAACGGCAATGGTGTGATCGCCGAGGTTGACGAGAATTATGTGCCACTGCGCTCCAAGGCCAACAATTACATGATCGACCGCCAACTGCAGAAGACGTCGAACTACACTGGAATTCGCGGCATCTCTGAGCAGGATGCTGCGGTCCAGGACAGTCAGGGCGAAATCGTCGATCGCACAAAAGAACATCTTGGCCCGACCGATCTTGGTATTATGCGATTCCGCAAATGCATCATGGAGGCTGCGAAAAGCTTGCAGGATGGTCAGGAGCCCAGTGCGGTTCTGGCTGCTGACAAGTATGCCGTGCGTTCCGGGGCTATCATCATTAACAACACATCATTAAGTGATGTCATGAAAGAGAGGTTCGGCAGTCCATCAGGTTTTGTCGGCCGTACCAATCCGACACCAACGGCTGCTGAGTAACAGAGGGATACCCGAATGCTTCAGGATCGCTACGGCAATGATCTGACTACATCCTCGCAGGAAGCGCGCGACGCTTATATCGAAGGCGTTGATTTCGTACTTTCGGCCAACCATGGTGCCGAGGATGCATTCAAACGAGCCATCGCAGCGGATCCGTCATTCGTTTTGGCGCACGCCGGTCTGGCGCGTGCGTATCAACTCGTGGCCCGGGGCAAAGAGGCCATTGAAACTATGGCGGTTGCTCGTCAGCACGCCTCTGGCATTAGCGAACGCGAACAGAGTCATATCGCAGCCTTGGATCACTTGGTCGGCGGCAATGGTGCAGCCGCCTACAAGGCGATCATCGCGCATCTTGAAGATCATCCGCGAGACGCATTCGTCGCTCAGCCCTGCACGAGCGTATTTGGATTGATCGGCTTCAGCGGTGTCGCCGGCCGGGAGGCAGAGATGCTCGCCTTCATGCACCGCCTGGCACCGCATTATGGCAGCGACTGGTGGTTTGACTCGCTCTATGCCTTTGCCCAGGTCGAAGCAGGCCAAACCGCTATTGCCGTCGAAACAATTGAACGCTCACTCGCCGTCAATCCACGCAACGCCAATGGTGCGCATATCAAAGCCCACATTCACTACGAGCGCGGCGAGACCGACGCGGGCTATAACTACATCAGCGAATGGCACAAGGAGTTCGACAAGCGGGCTCCGTTACATTGCCATATCAGCTGGCACATCGCTCTTTGGGCGCTGGAGCAGGGCGATGAAGCACGCGCCTGGCAAGTCATGGAAGACGAGGTTATGCCGGATGGCGCTTGGGGACCACCGATCAATGTGATGACCGATACGGCGTCCTTCCTACTCCGCGCGGAGATTGCCGGCGGCAAGCCCCGTCCGGATCTCTGGAAAAAGATCAGCGATTATGCTTCGCAATCATTCCCCAATACCGGTTTGGCCTTTGTTGATGTGCACGCGGCATTGGCCCACGCGATGGCGGGCAATAGCGATGAGTTGGAACGTGTCATCTCTGATGCAAAAGGCCCTGCCGGCGAAGTTGTCTCAAAGATGGCGGAAGCCTACCGTGCCTTCGCCAAACAGGATTGGAATGAGGTGGTCGCGCGCCTTTCACCAACCATGTCGGAACATGAGCGTATTGGCGGCAGTCGTGCGCAGCGGGACCTCATCGAGTTCACCTATCTCAACGCGCTTCTAAAGCTTGATCGCTCCGACGAAGCCGAACGCATGTTGGTGATGCGTCGGCCGAACAAGATTGCCGCGCACTCTATTCACGGGCTTCACTAATCGCCCACATCTGAGTTTGCCGCGTGGATTATGCCTTGCGGCAACACCGGAATGTTCGGTTAGGACCAGGTATTCGCGCCTCAGTAAGCCTGACGCATTGCGCGAATAGCAACTTCGCGAAGAACCCGGACCAATCCAGAGACGGCATCTCTAGGATGCCGCAACTAGCGCTCCTTTTAGGCCGTCAACGTCTCAAGCTCTTTGACGATGGCCGCACCCATCTCGGTTGTGCCGACCTCACGCATATTCGGTTGCATGATGTCACCGGTCCGGTAACCCTGGGCAAGAACGTTGGCGATAGCCTTGTCGATCAGGTCAGCTTCTTCGGTCAACCCGAACGAATAGCGCAGCGACATGCCGAACGAGGCGATCGTCGCAATCGGATTGGCCTTGTTCTGTCCCGCGATATCCGGGGCTGAGCCATGCACAGGCTCGTAAAGCGCTGATGGTCTGCCGGTTGCAGGGTTTTCGGCACCGATCGATGCCGATGGTAGCATGCCAAGCGAACCGGTGAGCATCGCAGCTGCATCAGAAAGCATATCGCCGAACAGGTTATCGCAAATCAAAACGTCAAACTGCTTTGGATTGCGAACAAGCTGCATCGCACAGTTGTCGGCCAGAATATGCTCGAGCTCGACATCCGGGGCATATGACTTGTGCGTCTCGGTAACGACTTCGTTCCAAAGCACGCCGGTCATCATCACATTGCGCTTTTCGGCCGAGTGCACCTTGTTGCCGCGCTTGCGGGCGAGGTCAAAACCAACCTTGGCGAGCCGCTCGATCTCCGACGTGGTATAGAGCGTCGTATCGACAGCGCGCTTTTCACCGTTCTGCAGGGTCACCACTTCCTTTGGCTCACCAAAGTAAGTTCCGCCGGTCAGTTCGCGCAGGATCAAGATATCGAGGCCTTCAACGACTTCACGCCGCAGCGTTGAAGCTTCGGCCAGTGCCGGATAGCAAATAGCAGGACGCAGGTTGGCAAACAGGTCCATTTCCTTGCGCAAACGCAGCAAGCCTGCTTCAGGCCGGCGGTCAAACGGTACATCATCCCATTTGGGACCGCCGATCGAACCAAAGATAACGGCATCCGCTGCCATTGCCTTGCCCAATGCTTCATCCGTTAGCGGCACGTCATGTGCGTCGAGCGCCGAACCGCCAACCAACTCGGACTGCGTTTCGAATGACGCCTTATTGGATTTCGCATTGAGGAAGCCCAGCACGCGCTCAACCTCGGCCATCGCTTCGGGGCCAATGCCGTCGCCGGGCATCAAGAGAAGATTGTGTGTGGTCATCGCTCTTACCTTCGTGGAGTGTTGGAATATCAAGCGCCCGTGCTATCGCGCCGTTCCGCGACACGCAAGCAGGAATGGGATATGTCGGCCTGGAACGGCGTGTTCTTGCTCCTCAGCCAATGGCCATCAGTGGTGCGAGAACTGTCGTTAGCAGCGTGTTGAGATAAAAACCGTTGATCATGAACAGGCCGCCGACGGCTCCTAAACCGATGCTCAGGACAATCGCGAGACCGCCACCGGTGACGATCGCAACAGATGCCATGACGATGGCGATCTGAAGAAATGCCATGCCGTAGTCGAAGTAGGGATCTCGCGCCAACGCGACATCGCGAACCTTTTCCAGTTCCTTGGCGCGGACAAACAACTCGTCAAGACCTTCATTGCGTTCCTTGTCGGAGGTGAACTTGGCTATCCGACCTTTGTATTCGGTGAGGTGCTTGGCAATGACCTGGCGAAACTCTGCTGCCATTTCCGGCTTTCCCGCTAGCTCGCGCTCAAGATCATCGCGCCATAGAATGTAGTGCGTCCGCCTCAGGTTCTTTGCTTGGAAGAATGCCCAGAGATTGGTGGCATCAAGGTTCGCCTTGGCTGCATCCTTCGTGGCATTGTTTCCACCCATGTTGCACATCGCGAGCAGCACGGCGAGGATCGCAATGTAGATCCCGATCCATTTTGCGCGACGACGTTCGCCATCATCCTTATTGGGATCGGTCAGTTCATCCATGACCATAATGAATTCTCCCTCAAATCGGCGCTTGTAGTGGCGCTCTGTTGTTCACGCCTTATGCGCGTGTCGTATTGAGCAGTGACGCTCCCGTCATGTCTTCGGGTTGCTCAAGTCCCATCAGGTCGAGAATTGTCGGTGCCACGTCCGCCAGTCGTCCATTTACAACGGCAACGCCTTTGCGCTGGCAGTTGACCAAAACCGCGGGCACCGGATTAAGAGTGTGAGCAGTATGGGGAACACCCGCTTCGCGATCGAACATCGTTTCACAGTTACCGTGATCGGCGATAATGAGCATGGTTCCGCCAACCTCAAGCAACGCTTTCTCAAGTATGCCAATGCTGGCATCGACCGTCTCGACGGCCCTCTTCGCAGCACTGAGATCACCGGTGTGACCGACCATGTCTCCATTCGCGTAATTGATAATGAAGACGTCGTACGCGTTGGAACGAATCTTCTCGGCAAGCTTTTCCGTCAGTTCCGGAGCGGACATTTCTGGCTGCAGATCATAGGTCGCAACCTTTGGCGAAGGCACGAGCAGGCGTTCCTCGCCATCATTGGGCGTCTCTTCTCCACCATTGAAGAAGTAGGTCACGTGGGGATACTTCTCAGTTTCCGCTGCCCGCAACTGTCGACGTCCGGCGCGCGCAACCACTTCGCCAAGCGTGTTGGCTACTGGTACGGGAGGAAAGATCGTCTCGCAGATTTCACCCAGTCGGTCCGAGTAGGTCACCATGCCCAAAGCGGCAGCGAGCGTAGCGGTGCGGGATCTCTCAAACCCATCAAAGGCAGGTTCGAGAATGGCACTGAGAAGTTCACGAACACGATCGGCGCGAAAGTTGGCGTAAAGTATGCCGTCGCCTTCACGCATGCCGCCGTAGTCGGTCCGGCGGACCGGCTCGATGAACTCATCTGTTGTGCCGGAAGCGTAGGAAGCTTTGATCGCATCGCAAGCGTTCACAAACGAGCCGTTTGCTTCGCCAGACACAATGAGATTGTACGCCCGAGAAACGCGTTCCCATCGGTTGTCGCGGTCCATAGCGAAATAGCGGCCACACACTGTGGAGATCTGGATATTTGCGACGCCCGCGATCGCCAGCTCAAGTCTTGCAACATAACCAGCGGCACTTTCGGGCGCTGTATCTCGACCATCTGTGAGCGCATGAATGTGGACGGTGACACCGGCAGCTGACACGATCTTGGCCAACGCAGCGATATGTTCCTGATGCGCATGCACACCACCAGGCGAGACCAACCCTACCAGGTGGCATGTGCCGCCGGACGCTTTCAGTTTCGCAATGAAGTCTTGAAGCGTCGGCGATGAGCAGAGACTGCCGTCGTCTATCGCGCGGTTGATCCGTGGCAGATCCTGCCATACGACGCGGCCTGCCCCGAGGTTAAGGTGCCCGACCTCCGAGTTGCCCATCTGCCCATCTGGCAGTCCGACGTCTGCCCCAGAACATGCCAGCTGGGCGGTCGGACAAGTCAAGATCAAGCGATCCCAATTCGGCGTGCTACCGAGTGCGATGGCATTGTCCTGAGTTTCATCGCGCAGTCCCCAACCGTCGAGAATGCACAGTACAACCGGCCTTGCGGCTTCTGAGGGAGAGCTCGGATCAGTCATAAATATGCCGTTCCTAAAGTCAGCAAGCTGGACGTAACTCGTTCTGCGGGTTCAACAATAACACCCCGACGCCGCCGCTTTATAGACCGAGCACATCGACCATTGAATAGAGGCCGGGATCTTTGTCGCGTGCCCACAACGCAGCCTTAACTGCGCCGCGTGCGAAAATTCCGCGGTCGGTTGCGCGATGGGCAATTTCGATGCGCTCTCCGTCGGTTGCGAAGATAACCGAGTGCTCGCCTACGACATTACCGCCGCGCAGTGTGGCAAAACCAATATCGCCGCGGATGCGTTCTCCGGTATGGCCATCACGCACGCGAACACTGCGATCGTTCAGTGAGATGCGTCTGCCATCAGCCGCAGCCTGACCCAGCATCAGGGCAGTTCCCGATGGCGCATCGACTTTATGGCGGTGATGCATTTCGACGACTTCAATATCGTAATCTTCGTCGAGTGCAGCAGAAACCTTCTTGGTCAGTTCCAACAGGAGATTGACGCCGAGGCTCATATTTCCGGCTTTGACGATAGTGGCTTTCTTCGCGGCTTCCGCGATGGCCGCCTCATCGGCTTCGGCAAAACCCGTCGTTCCCATGATGTGGACGATCCCAGCCTCTGCGGCCTGGCGCGCGAACGCAACCGACGCAGCAGGTATTGTGAAATCGAGAATGCAATCGACCTTGCCAATTAGCCCAGCCGCGTCTTCTGTGACGACTGCTCCGAGAGGGCCGACGCCTGCCAATGATCCAATGTCTTTACCAATCTCAGCTGAACCTGCCGGTTCTGTACCGCCAGCAACAACGCAGCCATCGACGTTGCCCACTGCGTGAACCAACTCGCGGCCCATGCGGCCGGCAACACCCAAAATGCCAATTGTCATGTCGCTCATGACCTGTCCTCCCAACGCAACCTTTGCAGTCACTTGTGAATCAATCGGCAGGTCGTGTCAAAGCGGATGCGCTAAGCTTGGTTTTGGCCACGCTCAAGTGCCTCAACAATCATCCGCTTGGCCGTGTCAGCGTGACCCCACTCTTTGATCTTCACCCACTTGCCGGGCTCGAGATCCTTATAGTGCTCGAAGAAGTGTTGAATCTGCTCAATGGTGATCGTCGGCAGATCGGTATAGGTCAGGATCTTGTCATACCGTTGCGTGGTGCGCGAGTTCGGTACAGCAATGATTTTCTCATCGCCGCCGCCATCATCTTCCATGATCAGAACGCCAACCGGACGGCAGGGAATAACGGCGCCTGGGACGATTGCCCGTGTGTTGCAAACCAAGACGTCGATCGGGTCGCCGTCTTCTGACAAAGTATGAGGGACAAACCCGTAGTTCCCAGGATACCTCATCGGCGTGTAGAGAAATCGGTCGACGAACAGCGTGCCTGACGCCTTGTCGAGTTCGTACTTGATTGGCTCGCCGCCAACCGGCACCTCGACAATGACATTCAGATCGTCTGGCGGATTCTCACCGGGGCTAATGGCATCGATGCGCATGCGTGTCGTTTGTCCTGAACTGCAAGTGGCAACAAAGTTGGAACTCGCCGAACAGTACCCCGGTAGCCTCAGGCGAGAAATGCATCAGTCGTATTAGTCACGCCAACCAAAACCGACCTTTTCAATCCGTTCGCCTGCCATGTTGACGTAGGCGTTGGCGACAGGACGCCCGCCGCGCCGCCAGTAAAAGTCGCTTGCAGCAGAATTGGCTGCCAAGGCCCAGACTATAAGACCCCGGCGGCTTTGCTGATCGAGCTGGTGGCGGCATGCTTCAAACAAAAACTCGCCAAATCCCAGACCCTGAAAGTCCGGCAAAAGATAGAGTTCGTAGATCTCGCCACGCAGTGGACCTCTGTATCGCGCCGCACCACAGGTCGCATAACCGATGATCTCGTCGTCATACTCTGCCGTCAGCACAGTGTCTCTGGACTGCACCGCGCGTCGCCACCATGTTGGGCCTCGCGACTGCACCAGTCCGTCCAGGTACAATTTCGGTATCATACCGGTGTAGGTATGGCGCCAGACGGATTGAAACACCCGCGTGAGCCTTTGAGCGTCGCCCCGTCGACCAGGTCGAACCTGGAATTTCGAATTCGCACCCAACATTGACGCCGTTCTCTCTAAGCGCTGCTGCCTAAGAGATAAAGGTTTTTCAGTGCAATTACAAATTGGGCAGACGGCAAAACAAAAGCCCGTGGCGGGTTGAGCCACGGGCTAAATTTGTTGGATCTTAGGATCCAGGAGGCGGAGAGCCGTTTAGGCTTCTTTCTTCATCTGCTCAAATGATTTTGCAGCAGCTGCATTGAAAGACTCGAAAGTCTGCTTTGCAACTTTCGAAGACAGTTCGAACAGCTCTTTCGTCTGTGCACTCATCGCAGCTGCCTGTTGCTGAACGAAGTCAGCCTGGAGGCGCGCAGCTTCAGGAACAGTCTTGGCCTTAGCAACAGCCTGAGCAACGTCGAACATAGCTTCAGTATTTGCAGAAGCGTTGGTCATGACCTTCTCGCTGATCGCCTTGGTTCCGGCGTGGGCAGCAAGCATGGCTTCTTCTACAGTGTTGACGTTCTCACGAGCAACGGTGTTGAATTTGTTGTACATCTCACGGCTCTTTGTGACGCCGTCTTCAGCCATGTTCTGGAAGTTCTCAGGAATGCGTGCATCTTTGGCGACGTTGAACATTTCCTGTGCCTGACGTGTAAACTGCTCGTTCATGATCATTGCTCCGAATTGAAAATCATTGTCCACGACAGCTCATTTGCGAACTGCGTATTTCTCAGCGACCGGTGGGTCACGAAACCTCTTGTGCAGTGCAATATAGCGCTCTTATTTTGCATTGCAACATAAAAATTGCATTGCGCCGCAAAAATTTTACCTGAATCCGGGTATTTTACCCGAACTAAGCGCTTTCACTTAGGCGTTCAGCCCGATTTTGTGCGCTGCAGCATTTCCCTGGGGATCAAAGTAAAGAAGGAAATAATCGTTCGTATGCAGAGGCTTGCGGATCAAACAATATATCGCTCTGCCGCAAAGGCCTCGCTAGTGCTAGCCCATCGAGTGATCGGCAGCGAGACAGCGCCACGTAAGTCTGCCCATGAGCAAAAGTCCCACGGCCGAGATCAACATATACTTTCTCAAGCGTCAGACCCTGGCTTTTGTGGATTGTGAGGGCCCAGGCGAGCCTAAGCGGGAACTGCTTGAATGTGCCTGCAACCGACTCGACAATCTTCTCTTCGCTCTGATCGAAGGCATAGCGCCGGTTCTCCCACGAAACCGCCTCCAGCTCGTATTCTTTGCCCGCGACGTCAATCCAGACCTGATCTTCGCTCAAACGGGCAATCTTGGCGACCGTCCCATTCACCCACCGCCGGTCAGGATCGTTGCGTAGCAGTATGACCTTTGCGCCCTGCTTAAGGGTGAGCGTTGCATCAGTCGGATGCGCCTTGTCATTGAATTCGCCGATGATGCCAGCTTCAAAGACATATTCTTGCGCCGGCAACGCATCGAGATAGGCCTTGTTGATGCGATTGGCGGCGGCGTTAGTCGGCGTCAGTATGACGAAGTCCTGCCCCTCGGAGAGCGTCCGGATTGGGCTGACCTGCTCGTTAAGGGTCTCAAGTTCGCTCTCTTCGACCTCGCCCGAGCGAATGGCGTTAAGGACATCGATCAGCAGTTCATCCGTCTGCCGGAAAACCTGCTGCAGCTCGAGGTATTGCGTTCCAGTACCCTCCGAAAGCGCCGAGATGTTAAAAAAGTACGGGCCACCATGCGTGTCCTCAAGAATGGCGGCTTCCTCTCCACGAACCACCGGCGGCAGTTGCTGCAAATCGCCGAAGAGCACCAATCGGACGCCGCCGAACGGTTCCTTGGCACGGCCGCGGTTAACGCGTAGCGACTGGTCAATCGCCCACATAAGGTCCGAGCGCACCATCGAAACTTCGTCGATGACCAGGAAGTCCAGCTGACGCATAACTCGTCCATTGCGACTTCGCCGGATGTCCTCAGGGTTAATCAGGCGAGGCGGGAACCCGAAGAATGAATGGATGGTCTGTCCACCGACATTGATCGCCGCCAGTCCTGTTGGCGCGACTACAACGCAGCTATCCCCCATAACTTCGCGCAAGACCCGCAGTAGCGTAGATTTACCGGTTCCGGCGCGGCCGGTGACGAAGAGATGGCCGTCGCTGTCGAGCAGATACTGGACAGCCGCCTCGTACTCGGGGGTTGGTGAGACATCGGCTGGCCAGTCTATCATCGGCTCTTCTAACCTTAAGCGTGTAGTCGAGTGGGTGAATTTAAACCTGAGATTGCATTCTTAACAAACCCGTTGATTCCACACAAAGATTGCGGCTTCGAGCGCGGAAATTCCATCAATTTTAAAGGCTGCATTAAGGAATAGCAGCCAATGTGGTCATGCGAGGTCGATGTCTATTGCGGCTCTCGTCGATCCAAACTGCGGGCTCACTTGAGCCCGCATCTTTTTCTGGGTGATCTGATAGAGAGCCTACAAAGTTCTCGCGAAGCCTGGTAGTCACGAGGCTGATCAAACGTTGGGTCACAACTGACGGCAGCAGTAAACCCCCGCATTGTAGCGCTTTGATTTACGTCAAGCTGCATTGTCTTTGGCGCGTTCCCGCTTCTTTCTTTCATTGGGGTCAAGCCAGCGCTTCCGCATGCGAACCGACTTCGGCGTGATCTCAACCAGCTCATCATCTTGAATGTATGACAAGGCCCGCTCCAGTGGCATCTTCATGGGCGGCGACAAGTTAATGTTCTCATCCTTTCCGGAAGCGCGAACATTTGTAAGCTTCTTGGCTTTCAAAACATTAACTTCGAGATCGTTCTCCCGCGTATGCTGGCCGACAATCATGCCCTGATAAACCTTGTCCTGAGGCTCAACCATAAGTGGGCCGCGGTCCTCAAGGTTGAACAAGGCGTAGGCAACAGCATCGCCGTCTGAGTTTGAGATCAACACGCCATTGCGACGCCCGGGAATGTCGCCCTTGTGCACGGCATAGCTGTTGAACAAGCGGTTCATGACAGCCGTACCGCGGGTATCGGTTAGCAGCTCGCCCTGGTAACCAATCAGACCACGGGTCGGGACATGAAAGACGAGGCGTTGCCGACCGCCGCCAGACGGACGCATCTCGAGCAGGTCACCTTTGCGCTCCGTGAGTTTCTGGACCACAGCTCCGGAATGCTCTTCATCGACATCAATGATCACCTCTTCGATCGGTTCGAGGCGCTGCGATGTACTCTCGTCCTTCTGCATCACCACCTGCGGTCGCGACACGGTAAGTTCGAAACCTTCTCGTCTCATTGTCTCGATCAAGATACCGAGTTGCAGTTCGCCACGGCCTGCGACGTCGAAGGCGTCTTTGTCGCCGGTTTCGGTGATCCGAATAGCAATGTTGCGCTCGGCTTCTTTCAGAAGGCGCTCGCGAATGACGCGGCTCTGCACTTTGTCGCCGTCTCGACCGGCCAGCGGCCCGTCATTGATCCGGAAGGTCATGGAAAGTGTAGGCGGATCAATTGGCTGAGCTTCAATTGGTTGCTCGACCGATGGGTCGCAGAGCGTGTCAGCAACTGTCGACTCGGTAATGCCAGATATCGCGATGATGTCGCCCGCTTCGCCGACGTCGATCGGCTGCCGTTCCAATCCGCGAAAGGCCAAGACTTTACTGACTCGGGCATTCTCCACGACTGAGCCGTCGTGACGAACAGCCTTAATCGCCTGATTCGCCTTCACTGTCCCAGCCGTGATCCGGCCAGTCAGAATGCGGCCAAGAAACGGGTCGGCTTCCAGCGTGGTGGCCAGCATTCGAAAAGCGCCATCTTCGACAGCAGGCTCGGGAACGTGTTCCAGCACCAGATCGAGCAAAGGGGCAAGCCCTTCTTGCGGTCCGGTTGGTTCCAGCGCCATCCATCCATCGCGGCCGGATCCGTAAAGCACCGGGAAGTCCAACTGTTCATCTGTCGCGTCAAGGTTGGCAAACAGGTCAAAGACTTCATTGAGAACATCCAAGTGGCGTTCGTCCGGCCTGTCGATCTTGTTAATCGCAACAATCGGGCGGATGCCGCGCTTGAGTGCTTTTGAGACAACAAACTTGGTCTGCGGCAAGGGACCTTCCGAGGCATCGACGAGCACAATCGCACCGTCAACCATGTTGAGGATGCGCTCGACTTCGCCTCCGAAGTCCGCGTGGCCCGGCGTGTCAACAATGTTAATGCGGACATCTTTCCAGACCAGTGAGGTGCATTTTGCCAAAATGGTAATGCCGCGTTCCCGCTCAAGATCATTCGAATCCATGGCGCGCTCAGCCACGGCTTGATTGTCTCGAAACACGCCAGACTGCCGAAGAAGCACGTCTATCAGCGTAGTTTTACCATGATCGACATGCGCGATAATCGCGATGTTTCGCAATTTCATGAGCGTTCTTTTCATTTGTAAGGAGTCGGAAATTTGCACGCGGGGTAACACACCCGCGTTGGCATAGCCAGAAATTCACGGCCAGATTGGTGCGGTGCGGCATCAAAACTAGCATGCAGCTTGCATAGCGGTTCTCAAGAACGCCCAATCCAACGAATTTACCACCAAGTCCAAATGAGAACCCAAAATGTTTGATCGCAGCAGAACCGACAACGCGCGGCAATTCAAAACGACCGTCGTCGAGATGACGCTGAATGACGGTCGCGCTCTGAGCGGAAAGCTACTTTATCATTCAAACGGCTCACTCTTCGATGCTCTGAATGGCAGTGAGTCATTCCTTGATTTCGAACCATTCGATGGCCAGCGAGAGTTTGTTGCCAAGTCAACTTTGCGGACAGTGCGTTTGGTTCAGGCGCCACCGATACCCAAGCTGCCCAATGCTAACAAAGACAATTTCGATCCCCATTCGGTCTTGCGCGTTCCGCGCGGCGCAGACGCTGAGGCCTTGCGTGCAGCCTACCTCGAGCAATCCAAGAAGTATCATCCCGATCGCTATGCTAACGCGGATTTACCGGACGAAATCCGTGACTACCTGCAGATAATGGCGCGGCGCGTTAATACCGCTTACGAGACCCTTCAGAATAGCCAACCAGCCGTACAGCCAGTACATTCCGAGCCAGTTTGGCAATCTCGGTAAGAGATCAGCACTAAGGACCTGATGTCTCGGCAACAGCGCGCGCTCTCGCTGCCAGCCTTTCACTGTCAGACTTGAGCTGACCACAGGCGGCCAGGATATCGCGGCCCCGCGGTGTGCGAACCGGACTAGCATAGCCGGCGCGATTGACGATCGCTGCGAACTTTTCGATCTGCTCCCAGTCGGAGCACTCGTACTTGGTGCCGGGCCAAGGGTTAAATGGGATCAGATTGATTTTGGCGGGGATGCCGGCCAGCAACCGCACCAACGCGCGCGCATCAGCCGACGAGTCATTCACGTCCTTGAGCATAACGTATTCAAATGTGATGCGCCGGGCATTCGATAGGCCGGGATAGTTCCGGCAAGCATCGAGCAGTTCATCAATCGGCCACTTCGAATTAATCGGCACAAGTTCGTTGCGAAGGTCATCTCGCGTCGCATGCAGTGAGATCGCCAGCATCGTTCCGGCTTCCTCACCCCAACGCCCAATCTGTGGAACAATCCCGGAAGTCGAGAGCGTGATGCGGCGCTTGGAGAGCGATATGCCTTCGTTGTCTGAGATAATGTCGATCGCCTGACGTACATTGTCGAAGTTGTAAAGCGGTTCGCCCATGCCCATCAGCACGATATTGGTAATCTTGCGTGGTCCCTCGGGAACCAGCCGTCCATCATCGAGGGGCTCTTGGCCTGGCCAGTCGCGGAGTTGGTCTCGCGCCACCAGTACTTGTGCCACAATCTCTTCCGCAGTGAGGTTACGAACCAAACGTTGCGTGCCGGTGTGGCAGAAGGAACAATTAAGCGTACAGCCAACTTGGCTGGAGATACAAAGTGTCCCGCGGTCCATTTCCGGAATATAGACGCACTCGACCTCCGGTGCGCGTCGGTCTGTGTGTTGCTTCCGCAGACGCAAAAGCCATTTCCGCGTTCCGTCCTGCGAGATTTGCTCCGTTGCAATCTCCGGACGTTCGATCGTGCAGTGATTGGCCAGCAAGCTTCGAACTGATTTCGAGATGTCTGTCATCTCATCGAAATCGCGCGCACCTTTAACGTAGAGCCAGTTCCAGATTTGGTTCCGCCGCATCCGAAGCTGCTTGGGGGCTATCCCCAGCTGCGCCAGTTCTGCTTCGATGGCAGGGCGATCCAGGCCGGTCAGCGAGACGCGGTTGGGCTCTGCTGCATCCACCTCAACGGCTGGAGGTGTTGCGACAGCGATGTCTCGCTGGTTGTCCATGTCTTCGATCTCGTCCTGCGCCGGCAGTGAAGTTAGTCCAGATGTAGTCTGTTTAACCCAAAAAACAAAATCGGGCGCCGCTTCGGCGCCCGATCCAAATTCGCGGTAAAGACCAAAGGAGTTATTTGGTCTTAGCTGGCTGCTTTGGCTTCTCTGCTGCTGCAGCCTTCTTTTCGGTCTTTTTCTCACCCGGCTTGCGGGCAACGATCTCCGTCGGCAGACCACGCAGCTTGGCAATCGCATACTGCAATTGAAGATCCTTCGACTTGTCGCGCGGAACATATGCGACGGAGCCTGAATCTTCCTTGCCGTCTTTGCTCTCTGTCTTCAGGTGGCCACGCAGGCTCGCTTCACCACGTGGCTTACGCTTAGCGAGCCGCTTCGCAAGTTCTTCAGGAAGCTGCTGCTCGACGATCAGATCCGGAACAATGCCCTTGGCCTGGATCGAACGACCCGATGGCGTGTAGTAGCGTGCCGTCGTTAGGCGGATTGCCCCGTTGCTTCCCAGTGGAATGATGGTCTGCACCGAGCCTTTTCCGAATGAGCGAGTACCAATAACGGTGGCACGCTCGTGGTCCTGCAACGCGCCGGCGACAATCTCGGAAGCGGATGCCGATCCGCCGTTGATGAGAACGTAGATCGGCTTGCCGTTGGTGATATCACCCTCGCGAGCCTGGGAGCGCTGTGTTTCCTGCAGGTTCCGGCCTTTGGTTAGAACGATGGCGCCTTTATCGAGGAAATCATCACTGACCGAGATCGCCTGATCGAGCAGTCCACCTGGGTTGTTGCGCAGATCAACAACGTAGCCTTTGATCTTGCTGCCGGCTTCCCGCTTAATCTTCTCTATGCCCTTCACCAGGTTGGTGTGGGTCTGTTCGTTGAAGGTTGTGATCTTGAGATAGCCAATCTCGCCCTCGCCTTCGAGCCCGGTCTTAACCGCATTAATCCGGATTACGTCGCGGACAATTTTGATATCAAACGGCTCTTCGCGGCCTTTGCGGACGATGGTCAGAGTGATTGGCGTCTTGACGCGGCCGCGCATTTTTTCGACGGCCTGCTCCAGCGTGAGGCCGACAATCTGCTCACCATCAAGATGAGTGATCAGGTCGTTTGCCAGAACACCGGCCTTGTGTGCCGGGGTTTCGTCGATGGGAGAGACGACTTTGACAATGCCGTTCTCCATCGTCACTTCGATGCCAAGCCCGCCAAACTCTCCGCGTGTTTGCACCTGCATATCGCGGAAGTGTTTAGGACTGAGATAGGCAGAGTGCGGATCCAACGCGGCCAGCATGCCGTTGATGGCTGATTCAATCAGCTTTCCATCATTTGGCTTTTCGACATAGTCGGTGCGGACGCGCTCAAGTACATCTCCAAACAGATCGAGCTGCTTGTAGATCTCAGAATTGGGCGTCGTTGCCGAGTACGTCTTGGTGACATTGAAGATCGTCGTGATCCCGGCAATGCCTGCCATGACCATGAAGCTCCAAAACGCGAAGTCTGACTTGCGCATCAACCTTCCATCCTTCTTTGTCCCTTCGACCACCATGGACGGGGATCTATCGGTCTACCGTTCTTCCGGAACTCTACATATAGTACCGGTGAGCT
>JBCDBQ010000044.1:0-21190 GCA_039183375.1 Pseudomonadota bacterium | reverse complement strand
GGCAGTGTCGTCCACGGCCACTGGCGGCAACGACGCTTCGGTGGCTGTCACCGTAATGCTATCGAATACCGCCTGGAATGAGTCGCTCGCCGATCCGGTATTCGATGAGAACGTGCCGGCCGCAATACCCTGCTGCTCGCCTAACGCTATCTCGGTGTTGCCCAGGAAGGTCTGCATTACCACCGTGTCCTGGCCGCCGGGTGCCAGGTCGATCACGTCGTCTGGTTGGCCGGTGATCTCGACTGGTCCGCTCGTCGACTCGTAGGTCACCCTCGGCGTCGCTGTCTTGGCGGTCAGGTCAACTTGGAGCTCAAGCGTGATCGCGGAATCCTCGACCAAGTTGGCGTTGTCGAAGATCCCAGGGGCATCCAGTTCGATGGCTTGTAGTACCTGGTCTTCGAACAGCGGCACGAACGGATTCGTGCTGATGTTGACCGCCTCTTCCAGCAGTATCTGTATCTTCGGCCCGCCATTCGTCTGGACCGCGACGATCTTCAGATAGTTTGACTGAGTGCCGTCGCCGGTATAGCCGCCGATTTGCTGCGATGCGCTTGTGATGTCAGAGCCGAGCGCCGTGGCGGCCGGGTTCGCGACAACCCAGCTAATGGTGAATGTGTCCACCGCCTGATCAAGCACGAAACCGGTGTGGAACAGGTACTCGCCGTTGTTTGCTGTGCCGAGTGGATCGCCGTTCGACACCTCTTCGATCGTGGTCGTGCCACCGCCAGCGGCCGTGACGAACTTAACGTTGTCCAGGCGCAGGTTGGGTGGGTCGTTCGGGTTCTCCTCGAGATAGAAGGCCTCGTAGTCGATGACGCCGTTAATCATGGCACCCGTCAGGCCACCGCCGAACCCGTCTGGGCCCGGCGTGGTGTCGTTTGCGCCCTGACTGAACTCCCACACCGTCGGCGCGGCGCCGTTGACAACGACCGAGGTGCCGTTGGTCGCATCGCGACTAAATGGGTCGTTTTGGTTCAGTATGCCGTCGAAATCGGCATCCTCGCTTGTGGGATCGAGGACGACGGTCGGCTCAAGAACCGTCACCTCGTTACTGCCGATCTCCGCCACCCAGAGCGTACCGCCGGGGCCTTGCGTAATGTCGAGCGGGTTGCCGAGCGGAACGCCGGTACCGTTGTTGGCCACTTGGAGGATCCCGTCGGCGTCCTGCACCACGTCATCAGCGGTGCCGAAGATACCATCCGGTCCTTCCTCAAAGATCGGCAATAGGTCCGTGCCTGTGTCGTTCACGTTCAACAGCGTCACGTTGTCGTTGAACTGGGTGACGAATACCGCGCCGTCAATGCTGCCGCCGAAGGCGGCGCCGCCGCTGTCATAGACGATGATGCCGTTGGTCGACGAGCCAAGCTGGGCAATCGTCGTCTGGCCCGGCCCGTCCCCATCGGGATCGGGGTTGTTGTCGAGGTCGTCCGAGTCGATCCAAACTCCGCTGAGCTGCAGCCGGTCCTGCTGCTCCTGCACAGTCAGGTCCGCTAGCGTGACGCCCGGCGAGATTGCGAATTTCGACGGATCGATTAGAAACCCGTCCGCGATGTTCACGGCATCGGGCACCAACTCCGAAATGTCGGCGACAGTATTCACTGTCAGCGACGTGTCCGGATTGCCATTGTTGTCGTAGACGGTCCACGACATGTTTTGGTTAGAGCGCACCGGGTTGGGATGGTAGTAATACCCGCCCTCGACAATCTGGTGGAACGGTTCGCCTTCGCCCTGGCCACCATTGTTTGGCGTGGCAATTGCCTCGTTGGAAACACCGTCGCCATCATCGTCGCCATTTTCGGTATTCGGCTCGGCGCCGAGTCCGCCATTGGACCCATTGTCGACGGTGTAAATGAGACCGTTCTCGCCGCGCGCGAGATCATAATCGTTGCGGGTGCCGTCGGCATAGAGGCGCAGCGGCGCATCAGCCGGCAGAATAGCCATGTTGAGGCCGTCATTACCGCCAAACGGTCCATCCTCGTCCATGCCGAACTCGTCCTCGCCGACACCGTCTGTGATGTTCTCGATGTTCGGATCGTCCAGGGTCGGCAGGTCGTATTTATAAGTCCGCGGCGTGTTGCCTTGTCCGCCTTCTGCATCAACAAGGTCCGGAAGCGCGTTCAGTGCGGTCAGGTCCAATTCCAGGACTGACCCGGACAACGCGTATTCATTGGTATACGAGAAGAAGCTTGATGGAGCACCATTGTTGGTGAAGCCGCCGACATTTAGCAGAAGCTTGGTGCCGTCTTCGCTCAAGAGCATACCGTTGACGGCGTGGTTCTCTTCCGAGCGCGGCAGGCCGCGGACGAGATCGACCACTTCCCACTCATCCGTTGTGCTGTTGAACGTCGCCTGCGTGACGATGCCGGAGTTGGTGTCGAGGCCTGAATCATTGTTGGATGAGATTCGTGGATCGCTCGATGAGATATAAAGGATCGGCTCATCGGCTGTGCCGGCCACAACGATGCCGGTCACCTGACGGTTCGATGCGCTTGCCTCGCTGCCGTCGTCATTGTGGTTCTGGATCGACTTGACGAGCTCGTTACCATTCCCGTCTACCAGCTGCTCGCCTGCCGTCGCAACCCATGTGTCGCCCTGCTTCTCAACTGTGAAGGCGTTGATCGATCCGTTCTGCTCTGACACGTAGAGCCGACCGTCCGGGCCGAATTGCAGCGAGGTAGGGTTGCTGAGCTGAGAGTCTCCCGTGCCACTGAAAGTCCCGGCGGCTGTAAAAGCAATCGGCATTGTGATCTCCTACGCAGGTAATGATTTGGACGGCCAGGCGCGGTGCGCTGTGCCGAAAAAGTGGGTAAGTGGCCGACCTTCATGATGATCAGCCGGGACGTCCTGTTGAGCGGATGGGAACAGGCCGCAAGACGATGCCGGAGCAACACGCTTCTTCAAGCGAGAAAGCGCATAGTGCTCATGGCGCGTCGCACGCGTGAGCACCTGTCCAATTTCAGCTAATGGTGCTGACAGCGTATGATGCTGGGTAACTACATCAATAGCGTCGGGCGGTATCGAGTGACGCGCCTCATCGACAAACTGTTTCATTATTACTCTGCCAACTCACTAATAAACTCAGCAATTGTATGTGTCGCGCTTACGGATTGTTAACCAAAAAAACGAGAAAAAACCTCTAACCCTAAGTCTAATTATGAATAATAGTTAAGGATATTGCAAGCAGAGTCTATGTTGTGTGTCCGCAAGCCAGTCGATCATGTGACCATATAATTGCAGCAATGACGAACTCTGGATCGTTACATTCTGTCGGCAGATAAGTTTGATAGATGTTTAAGTGCTCGCCTGACGTCTCTATTCTGGCGCAAAATTTGAGTGTCGGCAATTTATGAGACCGCAGCCGAAAATCCGGTCTGGTTGTTAATGCTGCACTGTCTGAACTCGTAGAGATCTCTAGGGCCAATCGCAGACAGAAATTCTAGCTTTTGCTGCACCCAGCGAGATCGTTATTGGCGCGCGGCGTTGCGCCGATATGGATCAGGACAGTAGTCGTGATCCCAGCGGCAGCGGCAGTCCCATGAGTGGGGAATTCTATCCATGTTTGGCTGCCGACAAATTATAGTACGTCGAGAAGCTTCGCATGTATTTCGCCGTCGCCGATCTTGTCGACTGAATGTTTGATGTTATCATTCGACGACAATTCAATGGAATAAAAAGGATTTGTTCTAGGGTTCGTGGTTGTTCTTGGCCCCTAACTACACATCCGCGGCCGAGCTATTACTGTCGCCGGCAATTGTGTTCCAGTCTTCCAGAAGGTCGTCCTCAACGTTTTTAGCTTCGTTCGTGGATCTCAGATGGGCGTCAGTTGCACATCTTCGCTACGGCCGTCTCCCCCAATACGTAATGGCCTTTGCCGATCGACGTAAATGCTATCCTGAATTGCCTGTAAATTGCCTTCACCGCAGAGGGAATTGGATCACAAACCTACCTAGGTTGATCAGCAAGTCTTCGCGTAACCCTTATCAGTTTGCATCTATTGTTGTGGAATTATAATCCCAAAGAATACTGAGCCCATCAGTTAGCGTTCAATAATAGTATTCAGGATGAGAGCTATGTTAAACCGCTGTCTAGACAGGTGGCCGGTTCAGCATCAAATTCTAAGTGTAGTTAAATATTCAAATAGCCGATCGAAGTGAAGCACATTTCTTCAGCACTATCTGCGCGAGCCGACTGAGTCGCGTGCTGCAGGACCCTTCGGCGCTGCGAAGACGCAACAAGGTATTGATGTCTGTTGTCAGATGATAGGCTATGAAACTTTCTAGTTCAAAGACGAGAACTTGAAAGACGTAGTGACGAACCGAGTTCTTGCCCTCTTTTCCGTAACCTACCTTTTTCAACCGGAAGGTTGTCGACGAGAAATTTGCACCGCGGGTCTCATGAGGATCTGTACCGAAGAGTGTTTTGACGGTTCGGAAATTGACGCTCCTTCTTTAGGACGAACAAATTATGACGATTGCGGATGCCCCACACCAGATCGGTGCGACCAAACACATCCCGCCACGGCTCGTTGCTCTTAGGGAATCTTTTCAGAAGACTTCCGCAAAAGTCCCGCAAGCGCTGTTTCCTGTGCTTGTTGGAAAATAGCTCACTCTTTGATGTGATGTGGTGATCCTGACAGGATTCGAACCTGTGACCTACGGATTAGGAATCCGTCGCTCTATCCGACTGAGCTACAGGACCATTGGAACCGTGGGCATTCTTACAACGATTTGTGTCGCTCTGTCGACGCCTCCGAGACGTGTGTTGGGAGAGCCGCCTGACTTGTCAGCGGCAGGTGCTATGCGGTCTCTGCGTTCGAAACATTAACAGCTCCTTAACGTATGGCCAGATTGACGGATTCTTAGCCAAGTTTTCCTAACCTGGTCCGCAAACGACCGGGGAAATGCATGTTGTTGGCTTGGGCACAGGCGCTGTCGCAGGAGCATCTGTCGACCGAATTGCGCGTCGCGCCCGGGACGCGCGCGCGCATTGTGGCACGGCCCGGCCTATGGATGGATCAGTCGCAAAGTGAGCAGTTGCTCAATGATGTCCGTAGCATTGCGAAACGGGCCATGCCGGATCAGCCGCTTGATTACGGCGTTCTGACCGGTGCGCGCGACAGGCTCGAGAATACTATCCTCACGGTTCTCTACGATGAGGACACTGGCGAACCGGTTGCTTTCAATGCACTTGCGGTTATGGATGTGCAACTTCACGGACATTCGATTGAAGTCGTACATCTGGGTCTCGTGATGATCGCGCCAGGGGTACGTAATCGCGGCTTCTCGTGGGCACTCTATGGGCTGACATGCATTCTCTTGCTTGTGCGCCGCCAACTACGCCCGATGTGGTTATCCAATGTAACGCAGGTCCCGGCAATCATCGGTATGGTCTGCGAAGGCTTTACCAATGTCTATCCGAACCCAGAAACCGACAATCGATGCAGCTTTGAACATCTGCTTATTGCCCGCGAGATAATGGCAAAGCATCGCTTTGTATTTGGTGTTGGGGACGAGGCGCGATTTGATGAAGAAAGCTTTGTCATTGCGAATGCGTACACCGGCGGATCGGACAATCTCAAAAAGACCTTTGATGAGAGCCCCAAGCACCGTGATGCGGTGTTCAACGATTATTGCCATGCAAAGCTCGACTACGGGCGCGGTGATGACTTTCTCCAACTCTGCCAGCTTGATCTCAATGCGATGAAGCGGTTCGTCCTAAAGGATGTGCCGCGGCGTTCGTTGCCAGCATTGTTGACAACGTTGGCCATCGTTTCGCTCAACCGTTTGGTTCTGCCGTTGGTCTATTGGTTCAGCGTCAATCGACCGTGGGGCATTCTGCGGTCTGCCCATGAGCGTGCGGAGGACAGTTGATGATCACAGGCACGTTCACCTACGACGAGTTCACGACGCGGAACATTGGTTTTGTCACAGAGGCGGAACAGCAGGTTCTCAAGGGTGCAAGCGTCTTTGTCTGCGGGACCGGCGGCATGGGTGGGGCTGCCGTTCTGGGCCTTGCGCGTGCTGGCATTGGGCGTATCGTCCTAGCGGATATCGACGCGTTCGAGATTTCGAATCTGAACCGCCAGGTATTCGCCTTCACGCACACCGTGGGCCGCCACAAAGCGGAAGCAACGGCAGAACAGATTTTGAAGATCAATCCCGAGATTGACGTTGAAGTTTACAAAAGCGATTGGAGCCATTCGGCTCGTGAACTCATTCGCTCATCAGCCGTCACCATCAACGGCACTGATGATCTCGGTGCAGGTTTGCTGCTTTACCGCGTCGCTCGTGAAGTCGGCCGCCCTATTATCGATGCTTATGCGTCACCGTTGCCGTCTATCTATGTGACGCGCGC
The DNA here is from genome assembly GCA_039183375.1 of Pseudomonadota bacterium. Taxonomy (GTDB): domain Bacteria; phylum Pseudomonadota; class Alphaproteobacteria; order Rhizobiales; family Hyphomicrobiaceae; genus Tectiglobus. The sequence goes on along the minus strand of JBCDBQ010000044.1, from coordinate 14,836 downwards.
CGGCGAGCCGATGCCCGAGGAACGGCTTGGGTATCCAACCATCGGCAGGCCATGGGATGCAGTGAGCGAGGATGATCGTGCGAATTCGTTTCAATGCGAGGCCTTGCACGTCCTGATTCACTCTTCGTCCCGGCATCATATTGATCTCGACGCAGCTGGCGAGGTCGCTGCCGGTCGGCGCAGCCGCATGTCGTTTGCGCCTATGGTCATCACGACGGGAATGTTGATGGCCTATGAAACCGTCGATCTCCTGCTGGACCGAAAGTCGGGCACCGATCATCGTGGCTGGTTTTTCAACCCCTACAGACCAGCCGTCGAAAAGCCGAAGCCAAAAATCGTTGAAATGGCTTTGCGACCGGTTGTGCGGCGCATGCTTACTCGCATGATGAGTGAGGCGACCTGATGGATCCGTCGAGCAACAAGCTGATTGCTGATGTGGTGATAAACCTGTTTGCAGCCGGCAGCCTGCTTATCATTTCTCACAGCCTCTACCGAGCTGCGCCTTCGTCGCCGGTTTATTTGCGCGTGCGTGTTGCGCTTTGGCTTGGTGCCTTGTTGTTTGCCATTCGTGCGGTTGCCTGGTGGACGACCAGCCCCTTCCTCGAAGCCTTGGAAATTGTTCTGGCGGCGTTGTCGCCCGTCGCAGCGCTCGTGCTTGCCGAAGGCCTCCTGCGTCGGCATGCACCGCTGATGATCAAGTTGATTGTTGTAACCGCGACGCTTGTTGCCCTGTTAATCCATCTAGTGCCCGGGTTGCCGTCTGGATTCAAAATGGCAACGCTGCTCTCGGCGGTGGCCGGTAGTTTGGTTGCGATCGCTGTTTTCATGATCCGCCGCATCAGCCACGATCTAGAACGCGAAGAGCAGAGGATCGCGGGACGTGTGTTGGGCTCCCTCCTGCTGGTCACACCATGTATCGCGACGGACTTTGAGAACCTGTTTCCTGGTTTTCCGGTCCGCATGGGAGCGCTCAGCATTGTATTCCTGCTCTACATCTCATTCGGAGCGGGCAGCAACAGCAATCAACTCTACGAACGTGGAATTTCGATCGTCGTCTTTCTTGTCATCGCATCGGTCTTTTCCGCTGCGCATGTGATGGCTGGTAACGTTCCGGAAATTGATGCTGTGGTCAGGGCCGTCGCTGTCGGATTTTCTGGTTTGATCTTTGCTGCCCTGTTCTCAGAGACAATGGGGTCTCGCTCAGAACGCCGCCGCACATCAGGCGCGTATCTGCAGGCACGCAACCTTGCTGAGTTTACAGATTTGCTCGGCAATCATGATCGGTTGAGTAACGTTCGTCATCTGGATCGGGAAGCCGTCCAGCCTCTCTCTCATCCTGCTTTCGACGATTTGATTGAGCGATACCCTGTCTTGAGGATGGCGGAGGCACCTTGGGTGCGTTCGCAAAAGGACCCCGGCGTTGAACGTGCGATGTCGTTACTTAAGACTTACAATGCGACCCACGTTATGCGGCTCTCTCCTGATCCAACGCAGCTATTAGTTTTTGCTGTTCCACCGGCTGCAACAGATCCAAGACTTGAGAGCGAGCTTCAGGCAGCGCAGCGGATCGGTGAGCTTCTCTATGCAAGGGAAGCCGGCTAATGGTTGAGATCCGGCAGGGTGACCGAAAGGCAGCTTTCGAAGTTCCCTTTAAGGCTTATGGCGCGGAGCACCCTTATGTATCGCCGATGCGGATGGATGTAGACCGCATTCTTGACCCTGAGCGGAACCCTCTCTGTCAGGATGGGCGCGGACGGCTGCAACTGTTTACAGCCCATCGTAATGGGGCCGCCATTGGTCGAATTGTTGCTTCGGTGCATACGGCGTCTAATGTGCGGCACGGAACGAACATGGGGCAATTCGGCTTCTTCGATTATGTGAACAATCCTGAAGTTGCAGCAGAGTTATTGCGCGCAGCTGAAGCCTGGTTGATTGAACAGGGTGTTGATGAGGCGGTCGGGAACTTCAATCTGACAGCCATGCAGATGATTGGCGTCGTGACGGAAGGGTTCGAGAACTCGCCTTACACAGATATGATGTGGTCACCGCCCTGGCTACCGGAGCATCTGCGCATGAATGGTTATGCGTCGGAGTTTCCGATGACGACATTCGAGACGGACATCACCGCACTTGATCCAGATATCTTTCTGGGTTCCGAACAAAAAGATATTCTCTCAGATCCTGATTTTACATGGCATCCAATCAACATGCGCACTTTCAAACAGCGCATGGAGGATGCCCGCCAGGTTCTCAATGATGGGTTTTCGGATAACCCGATGTTTGTGCCGCTCAGCCAAGAAGAGTATCAGTTCCAGGCGGGTGAGATGATGTGGGTGATGGATCCGCGATTATCGACGGTGATCCACCACAAAGGATGTCCGGCGGGTGTGATCGTCTGCATTCCGGATCTGAACCCGTTTGTGAAGGCGACCGGATCGAAGCTGTCCTGGCTTTCTCCCTATCACTACCTTCATTTTCGTCTCAGAAGGGACCGCGCGGTTATCATCTATTACTCGGTCAAGCGGGAACTGCATGGTCATGGCATCAATGGTGCCATGCTTCATCGCGTGGTAAGCGCGGCTAAACAGGCTGGCTACCGGATGTTGGGCGGAACCTGGATATCGGATGAAAACACCGCCAGCCTGAAGCAGATGCGTGGTGTTGGTTCAACGCCGCTCCACCGGCTCCACCTGTTTCGGAAGCGATTGAGGCCGGCCACATAATGGAGAAACTGAAGGAGCTTCTGCCGGCGCTTGTTGCCGATGCCAATCTGGCGCCGAGTGTGCACAACATCCAACCGTCACGGTGGCGATTGAATGGTGATCAGCTGCAGATGCTTGGGGACACAACGCGGAGCATTCCGATCGCTGACCCTGCCAACCGTGATTGGCGTCTGTCCCACGGGGCGCAGTTCGAAGGAATGGAAATTGCACTCAATGCTGCCGGCTATGGTTTTGAAGCGGTTGATGTTGTCGCTCCTCAAGATATTGCAAGCAACGACCGTCTGGCTGAAATTGTGACTGCTCGCGTTGTGCGACTGGACCACCTCACGACGGCGGCAGGAATCGATTTGAAATATGCCCGGCGCCGGCAGAGCTGGCGGGGCAGCTTTCGGCCGGTTGACCAAGCGGCAACGGATGCACTCAGCCAGTTGAGCACAGCACGGCCGGAATGTGCATTCGTCACAGGGCATGACGATCTTAGAGAGGTGGCCTCACTTTACGATGCAGCATCGATCCATTTTCTTCGCGATGAGGCACATCGCGATGAACTGTTGGGCTGGATGCGGCTTGGGACATCGCATGCATCCTATCGGCGGGACGGGTTGAACTCGGTTGCTCTGAACCTTGGCGCCGTTGAGGCCTGGGCTGCCGGCCTGATCCTTGGTCCGCTGTTCCGAGCTTTGGACAGCATTGGCCTCGCTTCATTGCTACTATCCGAAGCAGGGAAGAATGAAACGGCGGCAGCGATCGTCCTGATGCCCAGACCTCGCGACGAAGACCCATTTGATACTGGTCGTCACTTTTACCGACTGTGGCTCGACTTCGAACGTTACGGCTTCCAAGCCTGCCCAATGTCGGTTCTGATTGATTGGGACGAAAGCCGAAAGCAACTCGAAGCAAAGCTTGGTATGGCAAGTGAGCAGAGGTTCAGCGCAGCATTCCGGATTGGTTTTGCCAAAGGAGATCCTGCCTATCGGCGCGCACGGTTGCCGACCAGCGAACTGATTGTGTGAGTGAAAGTTGGAAGCCTCGTCTAGTTTGGGCTAAGGCCCGCGACAAGTGCGCGGACCACAGTCGTGAGCTCCGTTTCAACGGCATCAACATTCACGCCGACAAATCGGCCTTCGAGGCTGAGAGCCACGATCCCATGCACCGCTGAGAACACACTGCGCGCACGCAACGCCAGGGCGTCTTCACTGAGTGTCGGGTCGAGTTTTGCAAGCGGCATCATCACGTGTCGGAAGAGCGCCATGTGTTCTTGCAGGTGCCAATCCGGAATTGTGACGCTTTCCGGCATACGGTGATCGAATAGAGCCGACCAAGAGTTCCGGTTTTCACGGGCAAATGCGAAGTATGCCGAGGCCAGCGCCGTCAGTTGTTCGACCGGTTCTTCCGATGAGCTGCGCGCGGCCGCCAGAGCTTTCTCGAGGTCAGTTATGGTCAGCGAATTGACGTGAAGGATGAGGTCATCAAGGTCGGCATAGCACTTATAGATCGTGCCCAATCCGCAGTTTGCATCAGCGGTAATATCTCTGGCGCGCAAGCCTTTGAGACCGTGCTGCTTAATGCGGGCCGTTGCTGCAACCAAGAGGCGCTCAGTCAGATCCCGGCGTGTTGCCTCGCGTTTGCCTACCATTAACCAATCCAAATTTTTTGAGAACGCTGTTCGCATTTTGTCTTGATTCGATTGGAAATCCAACTACATTGTCATTTGTGAACAATGTACACGTTTGGAGATCAGAAGATGTACAAGCAGGTTTGGACTCTCATTCGCGGGACGGCTTACAGCGCAACAGAGAGTTTTACCGATCGACATGCATTGCTCATTTTGCAGCAGCAGATGCGCGACTCGGCTCAGGCTGTGAGCGCAGCGCGGAGGGCTGTTGCTTTGGCAATGGCGCAGAACAAGCAGGAGAAGGAGCAGTACGAGCGATTGCTTCAAAGTATCGAAGACCTGGAAGAGCGCGCTGTTGCAGCAATTGAGCAAGGCAAGACGGATCTGGCGCGAGAAGCAGCTGAGACCATCGCGCAGCTGGAAGCGGAACGGGATGCATCGAAGCAAGCACAGGATCAGTTTTCTGCTGAGATCCATCGGCTGAAAACCAATGTTCGTGAGGCAGAGAACCGACTCAAAGACTTGCAGCGCGGACAGCGCCTGGCCGATGCGACAGACAAAGCCCATCGTTTGCGCCAACAGGTCCCAACGACTGGTTTGGCCACTTTGTCGGAGGCTGAAGCGACCCTCGAACGATTACGCCAGCGGCAACGCGAGATCGATCTCACCGCCGAGGCTATGCGTGAGCTCGACGTCAATGATTCTCCATCGCGCATTAGTGAGAAGTTGGCTGAGGCGGGATGCGGCAAGCCGATTAAATCAAGTACCGACGATGTGTTGGATCGCCTTTCAAAGCGCATCGCCGATGTAAAGTCCGATTTGGAAAATGGAACTGAGAAGTCTTCATCGCAATAACGCAGAGTCACTCAATTAGGAGAGAGAACATGCAGGACCCAAACATTAAACACTCAAGCGCCTGGGTGAACTTCACATTCTTTAACTTCGCAGTTTCGGTTGGAATGATGTCCGTTGGGATATTCTTCTTGCCGCTTGACTTGGCAACAAAAGGCTTCCTGACCATGGCGACTCTGATGATCATATCATCGTCGATTACGGTGACCAAAACGATGCGTGATAATCAGGAAGCCGCCAAGCTTGTCACTAAAATCGAGGATGCAAAGACCGAGCGCCTACTTATGGATATCAACAGAGGGGAAGCAGCGTAGCGAGGCTTCGTCGATCCATTTCCTTGGGATGAAGTTCAGTACAACCCTACAATAAGGTTGAATTCATCTGTTGAGACTGCCGTGCCTGTTCCTCCCAAGCATGGCAGTTCTTTCCCTTGCATGATTGCGACTAAGCTGTCTGCGTCATGGTCTCAGGCAATGCTATCTCCAATCGAGCCATCAAGAATTGCTCGACCATTTCGACAAATACTTTCTCATTGGTCGGCTTTCCCAAGGACGAAATGGCGGTGTCGGCACGTTCGTCGCCCAGTAACTCGCGCCTTATGCCGTAGAGTTCCCGCGAGAACGACTTGCGCATTTCCGGGTGCGATTGGACCGTGAGCACATTCCTGCCCACCGTAGTTGCCGCGACCGGGCAGAATTCGGAGCGCGCAATGATGTTTGTGTCCGGAGCTGGCTCAACGACCTGATCATTATGGCTGGCGCAAAATGAAAGGTGGCTGGGTGAACAGGCCATCCACGGTGGCGGATCAGTTAAATCGTAGTCGTGGACTCCTACGCCCCATCCTTGCTTCGCCCTTTCAACGCGACCACCGAGTGCCTTGTGTATGACTTGGTGGCCGAAGCAGACGCCAATGATCGGAACGTTCTTGGATGCGATGCGAATAAAGTCTTCCAGATTTCGAATCCAAGCGTCACTATCGTTAGAGCTCGCGGCGCTACCGGTAATGATGTAGGCATGGCAGGCTTCGGGGTGTGATGGCAAATCATCCTCGCACACAACAAATGTTGCGAAAGAAAGATCAAGACGGCTCTCGGCGAACAGATCTTCAAACCAACCCGCAAATGTTCCGAATTCTTCAACCAACTCAGGCCGGTTCTGTCCGGTCTCAAGTATGCCGATTTGGATCATGGCCTGTTTCCATTTGGTTTGGTCTGATCACCGCTACTTCTGCTTCATCAGATAATCAGCGTATTGATCCCTCAACTCTCTTTTGAGCAGCTTTCCCGTCGCAGTATGAGGGAGCTCGCCGACGAACACCACAGCGTCCGGGACCATCCAAGACGACAGGTGCTCGGCCATGTAGGTCTTTACCGCTGTCTCATCAAGGTTGCTGCCGTCATCTTTGACGATGATCAACACGGGTCTTTCATCCCATTTTTCGTGCTTCGCGGGCACGGCTGCGGCTTCCTTGACCCCATCTAGGCCAACTGCGAGGTTCTCAAGTTCTATCGAGCTGATCCATTCACCCCCGGACTTGATGAGGTCTTTGACCCGGTCAACCAGTTGCAGGTAACCACTTTCGTCGATCGTTGCGACGTCGCCGGTTCTGAACCAACCATCTTCATCGAACTGGGCCGCACCTTCATCGCTGCTGTAGTAGCCGGACGTAATCCATGGTCCGCGGACGCAGAGTTCCCCGGCGGACTGCCCATCATGGGCGAGTTCCTTGTTCTCCGAGTCGACGATCTTCATGTCGACGCCAAATGGTGGGCGTCCCTGCTTGGTGGAATGCGCGTAATAGTCTTGCCTGCTCATGCTTCTGTTTTCAGGCTTGGGTGCATTGTAGGCACCAACAGGGCTCATCTCTGTCATGCCCCAACCGTGTTCGAGGCGGATATTGAATTCCTTGTCGAAGGCCTCGACCATCGCTTGCGGCAGAGCCGAACCGCCCACCAAACCACGCATGCCTTCAGGCAATGACCCGCCGGTTTCACGTAGATGCTGCAGCAATGCTAACCAGACGGTTGGAACGCCTGCGGCGTAGGTAACGCCAGCCCCCCATATCAACTTGTAGAGTGAGGGTCCGTCCAACCTTGGTCCGGGCATCGCGAGTCCGGCGCCGGTCATCGCGGCGGCATAGGGCATGCCCCAGGCGTTGACATGGAACATCGGAACGATCGGTAGCAAAACATCGACGGCGCGCATGTTGACCATATCGGGCATTACCACGGACCAGGCGTGCAACACGGTCGAGCGATGAGAATAAAGTACGCCCTTGGGATTACCTGTTGTGCCCGATGTGTAGCACAGGCTCGACGCCGTGGATTCGTCGAGACTTGGCCAATCGTATTCGATGGCTTCCGGCGCGATCAGTTCATCGTAGCTCAGTACTTTTGTATGAGCGGCAAGTGTCGTGTCGCTCGGCATTGCCCCAAGAACAATCACGCCTTCGATCGTGTCTGCAACTTCCGTGATGACACCCTCGACAACTTTGAGGAGGCTAGCGTCAACGCAGAGCCAGCGGTCTTGCGCATGCCGGATAATGTAGGAAATCTGTTCTGAGAATAATCGCGGATTGATCGTGTGACAGATGGCACCGATGCCCGATACGCCGAAATAGATCTCGAAGTGGCGATGATCATTCCAGGCAATCGTACCAATCCGATCTCCGAACTTAACGCCAAGGCGGTTAAGTGCGTGTGCGAGCTGGGCTGAGCGATGATGCAGGTCTGTGTAGGACCATCGCTGCAATTGACCTGCTTCGTCCATGCTAGAGATGCCGCTCTGTCGGTGATACTGCGATGCGTATCGGATCAATGATGAGATCAGTAGCGGCTGGTCCTGCATAAGCCCGCGCATTGTCGTTCCCTCTCCAATTCATATTTTGCGGTCAGGATAGGGATTGGCTCGACGCGTGCAAGCGCCAATCACTGCTATCGTTGCCGGTGGCTTAGATAGACGATGGAGGTGCCAAACATATCGCACTCATGCTTTGTCCAGTTTCCAGAACTGACAAGCTTCATAGCGTTCACGTGCAGCGGCCCAGACGAGCGTCTCATGTGTTCGCGTCATCCCCAACTTGGCGAGTAAAGCATGTGAGGCCGAGTTTTCAGTTTGTGCGCCGGCAATGACACGTTCTGCAGCGAGGTTGTTGAATGCAAAATTGATCGCCTCAGAGGCAATTTCAAAGGCGTACCCTCTCCGTTGGTAAGCTTCGCCGATCCAATAACTCAACTCGTAGTCCCGGCTGGAGGTTTCGGTTGCAGCCAACCTGAGCCAGCCAATGGGCAGGTCGTTTGCCTGCTCGGTTAACGTCGCCGGGTAGTTTCCGCCGCGTTCCGCTGACTCCAGATTTTCTTTTATGATTTTTGTCGCTTTGGAAGCGGTGAGCGGGAACGGCCAGCCTGCCAACCAGCGGCTAATGTCTTCTGTCATGAGACTTGCCAACGTCTCTGCGTCATCCAACCGGCACCGTCGTGCGATCAGTCGCTGAGACGCAAATCCATGCGTGTTTGTGAGCTTTGCCATTGGATGCATCTGTCATTGGTTCAAAACTGATCGAAGCAATGTAGCTTCTCAGGCTGCGGACTCAACCAACCGGACGATGATGTAGTGCGCAGGGAAATATGGGCAAGCCGACCTTGGCAAGCCTCGGTCGTTGAAAACCTGAGAGAGACCGAGATCCTGGTTGACGCTTGGACTTGGGAGTGCACTATCATTGTCGGCATACTGAATGGATCATAGTCATTTAGACTGTTCCAAGATTTGTTTCGTGCATTTGGCTTCGATAATTCCGACACCGGTTTGTTGGTAGAGTTGATTGGGGGGTAGGAATGAAGACCTTAATTCTCATTGCAGGCACGGCCGGTATGTCAGTGGCTCTTGTCCTCGCAGCGCCTGGCGTTCCATTGGTTTCATCGACCGCGCTAGCAAAAGGCAATAAGTCCTGCTGTAAGTCCGAACGACGAAAGTGCGATGCATTCTGCGCCACCCTCGACAAGAGCGGTGCACGCTATCCGCGATGTAAGCGTGCTTGCAAGGTGCGCACGTTTAACTGCTATCGAACCGGCTTTTACTACTGGCGAAACAGTCCGACTGCAAACTGCAAAGCTTCGTAGTCACTCGTCGCTTCTGATCCAGGGCTGTCCCAACTTGTGCGATATTACCAGCTAGGGCTGAATTTGTTGTCTCGCCGAACCGTCTTAGGTGGATTGGCGGCAAGTGCATGCTGTGCCTGGCCGGCTTATGCCAAACGCATACGCGTTGAACGCTATCGACTTGCGAACGGCCTGCGGGTTTTTCTCGTGCCCAATGACAGTGGCATGATAGCTGCTCGGATTTCAGTTAACTACGGGGCCATTAATGACGACATAGCAGGTACTGCGCATTTGCTTGAGCACGTTATGTTCGGCAAGACGAGACGGTACAGCCCACAGGATATCATCAACCTCTCCTCGAACCTTGGAAAGTTCAATGCTACTGTTGAGTTGGAATGGTTGTCCTCAACTGCCGAAATGATGGCGGGCAGGTTGGAAGACTATCTTGGTTTTGCAGCTGATGCGTTCTTTGAACCATCATTCGATAGACAGCATGTTGAGAGCGAAAAGCAGTCCATTCTTGAGGAGATTGCTTACAGCACGGCCGTTGCCAGTCGAATGCGCACCGAGCTGTTGGGCGAGCAGCATCCACTTGTTCGCAATCAGCAAGGCACAAAAGAAACTATACAGTCTGTCGACGATGCCAAGCTCCAAGACTTCCATGCGGCAGGCATTCATTCCAACCTTATGACTATCATTTTGGTCGGCAGCTTGCCGGTCAATGTGAAGAGAGTCATAGAGAAACACTTTGGCTCCGTTCCAAGTCGAAACGTTAAGCGCCGTCAGGTCGGTGTCATCCCGCCTCTCGTTCGCCAGCGAGTCATTGACGACAACTCCTCGAATACAGCGAGCACCATGGCGGATGTTGAGATTGGATGGACCTTACCGGTTTCTTGGACCAGTCCTGAAGTGTACAGCCTGAAGGCGCTACTGCATCTCCTGGGCGGCGATGTGTATTATAATCGCCTAAACCAGGCACTGGGCGTGCGCAATCAACTGACTTACAATGTTGGTGGTCTGCTCGATATTCATGCTCTGGGAAGTGCATACGTCATCCGTTTCTCGACAACCAAGAATCCTATGATGGCAGTCACGAAAGCCTTTGCCGCGATGCAGACACTGAGAGATCGGCCGGTAACGGAACGGATGCTGCAAGCCTGGTACGAATACGAGCGGTACAGGTATCTCACACGCATTCAGAGCAATTCCGGCATACGCGATCTATTGTTCGAAGAGTGCAAGACTGGCATTCACCATAGCGAGCATGAAGACGGAATGGCAGTGGTTACGACGAGATCGATCCGAGACGCAGCGAGGCGCTATCTTCCAACCCGAGATGGGAACTTCGTGCTAATCGTCAATCGATATGAGTGAAGCTTCGATGCGGGTGCTGGGCGATCCGAGGTTGTCGTTGCTCTTGGCTGTGCCAAAGAGAAAGCGGACACAGCCTCTTCGCTATGCCCGCCCTCAACCTGCTTCTTGAATCAAAGTCCTTTTTCGAGAAGAGATTTGATCCGATTTTTTCCAGTGGCAGCGACAAGTCGATCAACTTCCTTGCCGCCTTTGATTAAGACTAGAGTTGAGCGGCGCGGTATCCGCCGGCTCTTTGTAACGGCGTGCCGTTTGTAAGTATCCCAATCGACACGAATGAATGTAATGCCTTCATTAAACTTGGTGTCGCCCTCACGGAGCGATTTCAGCACGCGATCCTGGCGTGCGCAGACTGGTCACCAAGTTGACTTGTAGTGAAGGAGAACGCTTTCTCCGCGTTCGATAGCGGCCTTCAGAACACCGGGCTTGAATGCAACCGTGCCTTCGCCGGCCTGTGCGGCAAATGGAAGGGTGATTGCAAACAACGCCAGTGCCATCAGCCCTGACAATAGAGTTTTCAACTTCAATCTCCTCTGCTGTGAATTCGCTACAGTGAAACGGAAAGATCCTGAAACCACTCGGGCAGGTATTGGATCGCTAACCCTTCTGCGACGTGATGTAGGCCCATGAGAATAGCAACACCAACCGCTATCAATGCTACGGCCATCACCCACTTTGAGTTTGCTGCAATCTTTTTGAAGGTCTCTTGCCGACGCGAGATGGCTTCGCGCGTGCCGTATGCCAGCGCCAGGATGATGGTCGAAGTCCCGAGTGCAAAGCTTGCCATGATCGCTGTTGCCCAGGCTATTGACTCGCCCTGTGAGGCCAGAGAAATGGCGCCGCCCAATGTTGGCCCAATGCAGGGTGACCAGGCTGCGCCGAGAAGCATTCCGCCCAGGAAGTGGCCCATCAGACCCTGTCCTTGCAGCGCGCCGCGTTGTTGTTCCGCTTGCCCGGATATGCCGGCAGTGGCAGCAGCAAATCTGATGTTGAAGGCCGGAACCATCAGTACCAGGCCAAACGTGATCATGCAGACGGCCGCAATTTGCGCCATCAGATCGTTGTCGAGGCCGATTGCCGGGCCTGCCGCTGCAATTCCGACGCCCAGAACAACGAATGCAACGCTAAGACCTGCAGCAAGCGCAACTGGACCAAGGCGCTCCTCGCGCATTGCAGAGCCTAGAATGATTGGCAAAACCGGCAAAACACAAGGGTTTATCAGCGTCAAAAGCCCTGCGCCGTAACCAAGCAAAAGCTCCACAATCGTTCCCGTCTCATGCGTGCTGAATTGAGAGAGTTTCGCATGATCGTTTGCGTGAAATCATGGCGATTGTCTAACAACAAGCCCCTCGCACGTGATCAAGTTCTCTTGAGGTATTGTAAGCAGGCAGATCGTTTGTTGGTCAGAAGAACCTATCTCTTGGATGCCAGGGATCGTCCAGCAGGGCGGAAATTGTAGTGGCGGTCCAACAGGCCATGGCGGGGGTTATAGCCGCGGTCGACGTCCACAAACGTATCAATCTGGACGGTCGTGGCCGAGAGTGTTTGTGCCAATGCAGCGGCTTCCTGCACCCGGCCGGCAATGAGATCGTCATCATAGTTTGAGATGGCGGGGTTCGCGTTGGCGAGACGCAAATTGACGTCGATCTCCAGAGTATTGCTGACCGCAAAGGACTCAATTTCCGTCAAGCGCTGTTGCAGTTCGTCGATGAGATTGAGCTGAATAACGAAACCTGAGATCAGGCCAGAATGATCGGCAGTTCGGAGCGCAGACAACACTGTATCGCGGGTCTCCCACTTGAAGCCTGAGCTAACAGAGTGGGCAAAGCGGCTTCCCTGTTTTGGCTCATGCTTGGAGGAATGAGACTTTCCAACCAGGAGTTTCAGCCCCTTGATGGCGCGCAGGCGGGACAGGTCGGACGCCAGATCGGAGAGATCATCTGTTGCTCCGATTAGCTCCAGCTGCGTAATCAGCGATCGATTGGCTTCGATCAGATCAAGTTCTGCCGCGCTAGGCACGCCGAGTGCGAAGAGCGCGAAGCGGATGCCGGTACTACTGAACTCCACCATTCGCGCGCGAATTTGGTCGTCGAGAAGATCCGAGAGTGGCACTCGGACGTGGTCGATGCCCATCTGCTGCAGGCGCATCAAGACATAATCGTTGCGGGTTCGCTTGCGCGCAAACTCCTCCATCGGCCCATTGTAAGGAAGGTCAATTGGGGTTGCCCAGGCATGCCTTAGCGGAACGATCAGATCTGTCGACGGATCGGCACTCCAGGGTAGTTGCTCTGGGGCTAATGCTGTACCGATCGCAAGGCCCTGGCCATCTGTTGGTATTACTCGGACGCGATGACCATCGGGCAAGACATCAATGAGCGTCACACCAAACTTACCTTCATCGTTGCGACCGTACTCCTTGGGTGGGTCGATCGCATACATCTCGGCGTAGTCCTGCCGGATGAAGCTGGTGGCCGGCAGACAATAGAGGCGGCTCTTACCAACGCGATTGTAGAAGAACTGGTGCACGTGACCCGAGAATACAGCCTCAACGTTGTACTCCCTAACGAGATCGAGGAACCATGTCCGACCTGGCTCGGCAAAGTTGTCGTAGTGGCTCTGTTCAGAGGGTTCGTAGATGAACGGAGGATAGTGGGAGCACAAGAAGATACGCCGACCACGGTTGGTCTCAAGCGTTCTTTGGAGCCATTCTTTCTGTTCGCTTTCCTGAGAGGTGGCAGAGTTTACGAGTGACGAGTTGATCATAATGAACACGCAGTCGCCATGTTCGAAGCTGTGGTAGCTCTGGCCAAACTGTCCTTCGTACTGGGCGATCGTTTCATCATCCGCGGGGCCAGCCGGGGCATCAGGATTGGGCTTGTCACCAATGTCGTGATTGCCCGGCATGAACTGCATCCTGTCGCGCAGTGGTGCGAAGATTTCGTGTGCTTGCTCGCAGGCATCAAGGAAGGTCGGCAGGTGTGGTAGCGGATGAACCATGTCACCAAGGTGGAGTACAAGCGGTGGCTGATGATGCTCGATGGCTGCGATTGCAAACCGGGCGCGGTCATTGGCGAGATCATTGACCGGAAATGGCGAAGACTCATCGAGTTGCTTAGGGCGAATGTGGGTGTCGGAGATGATTGCAAAGGTAAACAATGGATCTTGCTTCAGCTGGCCTGTCGACATCTGTCACCCTTCCCGGTAGACGGCAATTGATTGCATGGGATAAAGCATTCTCTCGATGTCAACAACGCTGATGCCATATGAAACAGGCATGAGATGCCATTTCGATTCAGGCTGAAGTGTGCTAACTTATCTGCTGTGAAGGCGTGAAGCTGGAGGATGGTATGAAGATCGAAATTGAATACTGCGGTGCTTGAAACTATGAGCCAAGCGCCCGTGCGGCGCAGGATCATATATTGAAGCAAAAACCCGAAGCCGAGGTTGAACTCGTTCGCTCCGACGGTGGCGTGTTTGAAATCACTGTCGATGGGCAGTTGAAGTACTCCAAGAAGGCAACTGGTCAGTTTCCAACGGATACAGAGATCAGCGAATGTCTGAGCTGATACTGTCTTGAGCCGACGTTAGTCGCTCATTTCCGGCTCAGCCGAAATCGCATCGACATTCCACGCCCCCTTCCGGCCGTCCATTCGATTGTTGTTTGGGCGACCGAGAGGGGGCGTGGCTAGTTTCAGCTGAAGCTCAGAAGCTATAATGTGCGTTGGTTGTTCTGCTAGTCAGAATAGATCGAACCAGCGCACCGCCAGACTTGCACCTAGCAGCATCAAGAACACGAGGATGATCGCCCTGAATAGCTCGGGCGAGAGCATGCTGCGCACGCGTGTGCCAAGTTTAATGCCAGCCCAGACCAGGACGAGACCGCACGCCGAAATAGTAGCGGTTTCTAAAGTCATCAGACCGAGCTTCGTGAGACCGGCTGCCATAACCAGGCTCGATAGCGTAAACGAGAAGTTGATGGCCTGGACGAAGCGGTTCGGTTCGAGATTCAACGACAGGAGATAGGGCAGAACAGGCATCACCTGCGAGCCGGTCAGGCCGTTGAGGATGCCGGTTGTGAACCCGATGATAGGCGCCAAGGGCTTCTCGAGATTTGCGGCTAGCCTGAGGTTGGGATTAGCGAGAGCAAAGAGACAGTAAGCGACCAGAACGACACCGAG
>JBCDBQ010000043.1:0-21247 GCA_039183375.1 Pseudomonadota bacterium | reverse complement strand
ATGCATTGGTCCGGAGTCCCCATCACGAAGTAGCGCTCCAGCAGCTCTTCCGTTGTTGGCTCGGTATCAAACGGGACCGCGATAGCGTGTCCTTTCTCGACACGCTCCAAACCCTGCCGCAGGCTCAGCGTCACGCGCATATTCCAACGCGCCTGTTCGACAATCTCCGGCAATTCTGATTCATCGGTCGTCACGTAAACCGGTCGTTGCGTGCTGATTTTGGTTTTCGCAGACGCGTTGCCTTGCGCAACAATTCTATCAAAGCTCTTGCGGAACTCTCGAAGACGCTCAATTGGCACGCCGAAGCCGCCGGATACGAGATTAAAGCCGCGCTTGGCTGTCGCAACGATGGATTCTTCCGATTGTCCAACAACCCAGATCGGCGGGTGTGGATCCTGCATCGGCGTTGGGAACACCGAGGTCTCGCCAAACTTATAGTGCTTGCCTTCGTATCCGAATGGCTTGCCCTCAAACGCCTTGAGCAAGATATCAACTGATTCTTCGAAACGCTCGCGGCTTTCTGAAAGGTCATGACCAAGCCGTTCGAACTCGTAGGGCTGATATCCTCGACCAAGCCCGACATCGAGCCGGCCACCGCTCAGGATATCAGCTGTCGCAATCTCTTCAGCAACAACCAGGGGATGATGCAGCGGCAGAACCACGACGGCCGAGCCAACACGAATCTGCTCAGTCTGGCTCGCCAAATGCATCGCATACATCAACGGCCGCGAGAGATAACCATATGTGGAGAAGTGATGCTCGGCACACCAAATGCTATCGAAACCCAGACGATCCGCCGTTTTGGCAATATCAACACCGCGCTGAAAGACGACCTCGTGGCTTTCAGCACTGGGCGATTGCAAGAGCAAGAATGTTCCAAATTCCATCTGTCATCCTCTCGTATCGCTTAAGGCGCCAGCGACAGTATCAAGCGGCCTTCGCATCACGGTCTATTCCCATTGGAGAGGGTGACAGAGAGCTCCAACGAATGCGATCCAATCTCTGATATCGAAAACAACGTCCGTCAGCCCATCAAGTGCGCCGATACTGGATGAAAGGGCTCTTATTCGCCACCTGGTCGTATAGTGCGCGACCCCGATAATTGAACTCCTGGGTCGCCCAGTAGGTTCTCGTACAATTTCGTTTGTCTGCCTCTTCGTAAGTCGCCTCGATCAGCTTCCGGCCCACACCTTTGAGACGGCGATCCGGCGCTACAAATAAATCTTCAAGATAGCAATAGTGGCTCGGCGACCAGGTCGATCGGTGGAAGAGGATATGCGCGAGACCGATGGGCACGTCATCCGCATCGACAGCGACCAGGCCGCTATGAAACTGTGGATCATCCCCCATCAGCCGTTCCCAGGTCATCTGGATCATCTCATCGGTGAGGCTGGACTTATAAAATTCGAGGTAACCACGGAACAATGGTTCCCATGCTCCGCGATCCTTCTCAGCCAATGCGCGAACAGTAACGGTCATAGCTCTTACCTCGACTTCTGCGGGTTCACTGGTTACGGATATGTAGCAGCTAAGATAGCAGCCTGAAACAATGTCGACTGGCGAATGTTCAGAGGTTTGGCCATGCCAACAGCAGATAAACTCCCAAGACGCAACCTCGGCCGGACGGGCCTCACTGTGTCCGCACTCGGCTACGGCTCGGCGCCGATTGGCGACATCTACGAAGTACTCCATGATTCAACGGCCATTGCCTCGGTCGAAGCAGCTATCGATGTCGGAGTTACGCTGTTCGACACCGCACCGCTCTATGGCCAGGGCAGTGCTGAGCATCGCGTCGGCACGGCATTGCGCAGAAACCTGCCGGACGAACTTGTGCTCTCAAGTAAGATCGGCCGACTGCTTAAGCCAGCTCCGTCAGGTCGAACAAAAACCTCGCGCTTTGTCGGCGGGCTCGAATTCGATGTCAACCATGACTACGGCTACGACGGTGTTATGCGCTCGCTCGAACACTCTCTACTACGGCTTGGGCTCCCGAAACTGGACATCCTTCTGATTCACGACGCTGACCCTTGGGCACACGGGCCGGAAGACGGCCCCAGGCGCTACAAAGAAGCAATGGACGGCGGCTACAAGGCTCTCGATGAATTGCGATCAAATGGCGTGATCAAAGCCATAGGCTTTGGAACCAACGATCCGACCTACGCAGCAAAGTTTCTGCGTGATGGTGACTTTGATTGCTTCCTCATGGCTGGACGCTATTCGCTTCTGGAGCAACCAGCACTCGCTGAGGTGTTACCACTCGCAACGCAGAAGAACGTCGGCGTGATGCTGGGCGGTGTGTTCAATTCGGGCATTCTTGCAACCGGTTCTATCGACGGAGCGCGTTACAATTATCTGCCCGCTCCAGCAGACGTTCTCGACAAGGTTCGCCGAATTGAGCGTGTTGTCACCTCCTACAACATCCCTTTGTCAACCGCCGCGCTACACTTCTGCCTCGGTCATACCCAGGTGTCTTCGCTGGTCCTTGGCGCAGTCACACCACAAGAAGTTAAGGCAAACGCCAAAGCCATCGCCACCCATGTCCCCGCGGACCTCTGGCAAGAACTCAAGTCCGAAAAACTATTGGATGAGACGGCACCTGTTCCGGCGTAGCCTTAGCCGATTGCTAGAACAGCTTTGTGCGTTTAGTCGAAACCAACAGCGTGGTTCCAGCCTAGCTCACAAGGATCTACCCCCAATGGATCGTCTTGATTTCCTGATAGTCTTCAATGCCGGCGATACCACCTTCCCGACCGTTACCGGATTGCTTGTACCCGCCAAACGGTGAACCGTAATTGTAAGCGCCACCGTTGACGTGCACGGCACCAACACGAAGCTTGGCAGCAACCCTCTCCGCGCGTTCACGTGATCCGGTCTGGACGTAACCAGCAAGTCCATAAGGCGTTTCATTGGCCATCGCGATCGCATCCTCCTCCGTATCAAACGGCATGATCACGAGCACAGGGCCAAAAATCTCTTCGCGTACGATCCGCATGTCAGGATTGACGCTCGCAAAGACTGTCGGCTTTACAAACCAACCTTTGTTAAAGCCATCCGGCTTGCCCAGTCCGCCGACAAGAAGCTCTGCGCCTTCCTCAATACCTGCGCCTATGAGGGCCTGCACCCGGTCATATTGGATCTTGTCGAACAGCGGTCCGAGATGATCACCTTCGACCGCGGGATCATCAACGCTGGTTTGCTCGGCAGCAACCTTCGCAAGTTGTAGGACCTGCTCATAGCAGGATCGCTCGACCAGCATGCGCGTCGGCGCATCACAAGACTGACCGGTGTTTAGAAAACACTCCGCCACACCCTGGCGCACAGCCGTCTCAAGATCGCAATCCGCAAACACAATGTTCGGAGATTTCCCGCCCAGCTCCAACGTAACACGCTTGACCGTATCAGCTGCATCCTTCGTGACGGCCGTCCCAGCGCGTGTCGAACCGGTGAACGACATCATGTGGATGTCAGGATGCCGTGACAGTGCTGCGCCAACCTCGGGTCCATCACCATGGATCAAATTAAAGACACCAGGTGGAAAGCCAGCCTCATCGATGATTTCCGCATAAATCGCAGCCGACAGTGGCGTGTGCTCTGATGGTTTCAGAACGCAGGTTGCGCCGGCCGCAAGCGCGGGTATGACTTTCAAAGCAATCTGATTGATCGGCCAGTTCCACGGCGTGATCAGGCCACATACACCAATCGGCTCACGCACAAGCACATCGCCATTGGGTAGTTCTTCACGCGCGCCTTGGTCTTGCAGGGCTGCGATAAAGCCTTGCAGATGGCCAACTGCAGCATCTGCCTGCACTTCGCGTGCAAAAGAGATCGGCGCGCCCATCTCCAAGACCATCGCCTGAGCCATATCCTCAAGCCGTCGCTGCGAGACATCCAGCAGACGCCGAAGCCTTGCTAATCGTTCTTCCTTACTCGCACCCAAATCGGCTTCAAAGGCTTGCTTCGCGGCCGCCACAGCGGCCTCGACGTCAACGTTGTCCGCCAATGCAATCGTCCCGAACTGCTCCTCCGTTGCCGGATTGAGAACGGGAAACGTACGCTCGGACGCCGGAGCAACCCAGCGGCCGCCAATGTAATAGTTGCCAAGGTTCCCGATCAGCTTGTTCATCACTACCCTCTATTCACAACAACTTCTGCGCCTGCCACTTCCGGTTCATCATCGACCATCTCAGCCGGAAACCCAGGAGCCAAAATGCTTAGGCCGGTGGCCTCTTCCAAACGACGAATGATGTTCGGCGACAACTCCCGCGATCCGAAGCGTTTCTCACCATCCTTGAAGATCTCGATCATCCTGGGATTGATCTCCAGCGGCACACCGGCTCGATCTGCAATTTCCTGGAACAAGCCAATGTCCTTAGAGACCAGATCCATTGTGAAACTAATATCACGCGAGCCATTCAGAATGACCTGGCTTTCCGTTTCATGGACGAAAGAAGTGCCCGACGAAATTCGGATCGCCTCATAGGTCGTGCCGAGATCCATCCCAGCTGCCTTCGCAGTGACCAAAGCCTCACAGCACGTAATCAGATTGGCCGTCGCGAGATAATTAGTAATCACCTTGAGAACCGATGCCGAACCAAGTGCCCCGGTATGAAGAACGCGCCGTCCCATGGTTGTCAGAAGCGGCAACATGCGCTCGAACACTTCGCGTTCACATCCGGCAAAAATCGAAATATTGCCGGTTGCTGCGCGATGGCATCCGCCGGACACCGGACAATCAACAGGAGCCGCACCCTTCTCCTGAACCAGTGCACCGAGCCTCTTGACCTCTGCTTCGTCGGTCGTCGACATCTCAGCCCAAATCTTCCCAGGCCCCAGTCCCTGCAAAACGCCGTTCTCGCCCTCCAGAACCAGGGCACAGATCGCCGGACTCGGAAGACACGTAATCGTCACGTCACAGAGTTCCGCCAGCTCCACCGGTGTCTCTGCCCATCCGGCGCCCGCCTCACGCAGTCCTTGCGCGGCCTCCAGACTTATGTCGTGGACCGTGAGATCAAATCCGTTACGCAGCAGGCTGCCGGCCAACTTGGCACCCACATTGCCCAGACCAATGAAGCCCATTTTCATGATGATATCTCCCCCGTTTCAGATGCCAGCCGGTACTCAGGGATTTACCCTTAGCCGGGCAAGCGCAATATCTGTTTTACAGATGCGACCAAAAACGTGATGATCCAACCCTGCCTGAAAAACGACGATGGGAGAGCGACCAATGGCGATGACTGATGTGCAGCAAGGCACCGGCGACGACATTGCAGAAGTCTATGACCGTGACGGTTTCGTCTTCCCGATTGATGTCGTGTCAAAGGCCGAGGCCGAAGCCGTGAGGGCTGATCTCGAAGCAGCCGAGGCCGAACTTGCCAATGATCCAGAGCGTTTGGCCCTGTTGCGCTCCTACCCTGCACAGCTCCTACCATCTTTCAATAAGCTTATTCGCAACGAGAACTTGGTCGCAGCCGCTTCCAAAGTCCTGGGACCTGACCTCATGGTTTGGGGCTCCGGGCTGTTCATCAAAGAAGCCAACTCACCGAAAGTCGTGAGCTGGCATCAAGACCTGACCTACTGGGGATTGGATGATGCCGAAGAGACAACATGTTGGGTCGCACTCTCCCCTGCAAACACCGCAAGTGGCTGCATGAAGTTTGTCCCGGGCTCACACAAGCATAAGCTGGTTGCACACAACGATACGTTCGATGACAACAATCTTCTCACACGCGGTCAGGAAATCGCCGTTGACGTCAATGAAGAAGACGGCGTCGCCGCCGAACTAAAGACCGGTCAGGCCTCGATGCATCATGGTCATCTGTTCCATGCCTCAGGCCCGAACACCACGGATGACCGCCGTATTGGCTCAGCCATCCGTTACATCAAGACGTCCATGAAACAGATGACCGGCGACAAGTCGCTTGTCTCGCTCGTCAGCGGCGAGGACCGCTACGGCCACTTCAAAATCTCAGAGCCACCGAAGGGCCGCCTGCTCGATGAAGACTTCGAGCTCTGCCGCCAGGATGCCGAAATCAAGAGCCGGGTGCTTTATGAAGGCGCTGACCCAGCACAAAAGGGCCAACGGTACAAGTAGCCACCCGACCCAGGCCTTCGGATTCGTAGGTGATCAAATGTGCAGCGCGTGGCCCAGGGTCCTGAGGCACGCCTCGTGAAAGCCTTCGCTCAATGTCGGGTGAGCATGGATGGTGCCAGCAATGTCATCAACAACCGCCCCCATCTCAATCGCCAGAGCGAAGGCGGCGGACAGCTCGGATACACCAACACCAACAGCCTGCAATCCCAGTATGACGCCATCCTCAGCGCGCGTCACCACGCGCACGAATCCATCATCACGCTCCATCGTCATCGCACGGCCATTGGCCTGAAACGGGAACGACACGGCCTTGGCGCCAATGCCATTGGCCTGCGCTTCTGCTTCTGACAAACCGACCGTAACAATCTCAGGATCCGTAAAGCAAACGGCCGGAATACAGGCTTTGTCCCAACTGCGATTGTGACCGGCGATGATCTCCGCCACCATCTCAGCCTGCGCCATGGCCCGATGTGCCAGCATGGGCTCACCGGTAACATCGCCAATCGCATAGACACCGCGCATCGACGTCTGACACTGATCATCAATCTGCACGAACGGCCCATCCATTGTCAGACTGAGTTCTTCGATGCCGACACCCAGCGTGCGCGGTCTGCGGCCGACAGCGATCAGCACCTTGTCTGCAGGCAAGGATTGCAAGTCACCTTCGGCATTTTCGATTTCGAGCGTGCCGTCGTTAAATTTCTGCGCGCGCGCACCGGTCAACATCTCACCACCGAGTGCCGCAAACCTCTTCGCAACGGGCGCAACCAACTCCGCATCATATTGCGGCAGAATACGCTCTTCGGCCTCCACGATCGTAACCTGGGAACCGAGTTTGGCATAAGCGGTTCCAATCTCCATACCGATGTAACCACCGCCAACAACCACAAACCGTTCCGGGATCTCGGGCAAACTCAACGCTTCGGTTGACGAAATGACATCGCCACCAAACGGAATTGCGGGAAGCTCGAAGGGCGCCGATCCGGTTGCAATGACAATGGTTTCAGCACGCACCCGAGTGTCTTCGGCCTCACCGGCAACAATGACTGTCTTGCCATCAATGAACCGTGCACGCCCGCGGACAACTTTGACCTTTGCTTTTTTGAGCAGCCCACCGACACCCTTTGTCAGGCGTTCGACAATGCCGTCCTTCCAGCTCACCGTTCGACCGAGATCGATCGCGGCACTACTTGCCGTGATCCCTAACGGCGACTGTCCGCCAAACTCGGTGACCTTGTGAAACTCATCCGCGGCGTGGATCAATGCTTTCGATGGTATGCAACCCACATTCAAACAGGTGCCACCCAAATCCGCTTCATCAACAATAACGGTATCGATACCCAACTGCCCCGCGCGGATGGCACAAACATATCCACCCGGCCCGGCACCGATCACAAGCAACTTACATGAAACGCTGTCCATGGCTCAGCTCCCCACAAACAACATGGCAGGCCGCTCCAACAGCGACTTGAGTTTCTGAACAAACACCGCGGCATCCCAACCATCTATAATACGATGATCAAAGCTGCATGACAGGTTCATCATTTTGCGCGGCATAAACTGCTGGCCATCCCACCAGGGCCGCACGGCAATTTTGTTGATACCAACAATCGCAACTTCCGGATGATTGATGATCGGCGTCGTCGCAATCGCGCCAAGCGGACCCAGTGATGTAATCGTTATCGTCGATCCGGAAAGATCGTCCCTGGCGGCCTTCCCGTCGCGCGCCTCGGTTGACAGCCGCAAGATCTCCGCTGCGCTATCCCAGAGCGAATGCGCTTCGGCATGGCGCACCACCGGCACGACGAGGCCGTTCGGCGTCTGGGTTGCAATCCCAATATGAACACCGCCGTATTGATGGATAACACCGGCTTCATCGTCGAAATGCGCATTGAGTGCCGGTTGCTCTCGAACCGCTTCGACTATCGCCTTCATCACAAACGGCAAGATCGTGAGTTTGGCGCGCGAACCCTCATGGCTCGTGTTGAGCTCGGCGCGAAGATCCTCAAGGTTGGTGACATCGATCTCTTCGACAATCGTGATGTGCGGGATCTTGGCCTTGGCCAGAGCCATCTTCTCGGCGATCCGGCGACGCATGCCAACGACTTTGATCTGTTCAACCTGAAGATTCTTACCGGGTTTCGTGCCGTTCGCAGCTGTCGTGCCATTCTCCAGGAAGGCAGTGAGATCGTCCTGTGTAATGCGTCCGGCAGGTCCGGAACCAGCGACACTTTGCAGGTCAACGCCAGCTTCTCTTGCCCGTTTGCGGACCGATGGCGCAGCAAGTGGACGACCGCTCGCTCCCCCGTTCCGTGGCACCGCTCTAGCCTCCGGCGCGGGCGACGCATCGACGGGCTTGTCAGTTGCGCTACCGGATGCACTCACATCCGGTTCCGACTCTACCGGCGCAACTTCCGCGACAGGTTCAGGCATGGCCGCTTGGGGCTCTTCGGCCTGCGCAGTGACGTTGCCTTCGCCGTCAACTTCCAGCCGGATGAGATCAGCGCCAACGGCAACGGTTTCTCCGATGTCTGCACCAAGCCACAGAACCTTGCCGGAAACCGAAGACGGAATCTCAATGTTCGCCTTGTCAGTCATGACGGAAGCGATGACGTCATCCTCCCGGACAACATCCCCGATTGCAACGTTCCACTCTATGAGCTCCGCCTCGGCGATGCCTTCACCGACATCCGGCAATTTGATCGCGTAGACTCCCACCTACTCCTCCATCACTTTGCGAAGGGCGCGGGCCAGTCGGTCGGGACCGGGAAAATAGTCCCACTCCTGTGCATGCGGATAGGGCGTGTCCCAACCGGTCACGCGCTCAATTGGCGCCTCGAGTGAATAGAAACATTCTTCCTGGACAACCGCCGAAAGCTCAGCGCCAAAGCCGGATGTCCGGGTCGCCTCATGAACGATAACGCACCGTCCTGTTTTGCGCACAGATTCCGCGATGGTATCAAGATCCAACGGCAGTAGCGTTCTCAGATCGATGATCTCGCCATCTAACCCTGTTTCTTCCAGCGCAGCCTCAGCCACATAAACCATGGTGCCGTATGCGATGATCGTCACGTCGCTACCCTCGCGACGAACGGCTGCCTTACCCAGGTCAACAGTATAGTGCCCCTCCGGAACCTCACCCGAAGGATGGTCCTTCCAAGGTTTGAGAGGCCGGTCATGATGGCCGTCGAACGGACCATTGTAGAGCCGTTTGGGTTCCAGGAATATGACGGGGTCCGGGCACTCGATCGCGGATATCAGCAATCCCTTGGCATCATAGGGATTGGATGGGATCACCGTTTTCAAACCCGAGACGTGTGTGAACAGAGCCTCCGGACTTTGGCTGTGGGTCTGACCGCCAAAGATGCCACCCCCGGTCGGCATACGGATCACAACAGGGCACGTAAAATCACCGGCTGAGCGGTGTCGGATACGCGCCGCCTCCGATACAATCTGATCGTAGGCCGGATAAACGTAGTCGGCGAACTGGATCTCCACGCACGGCCGCATGCCGTAGGCCGCCATTCCGATAGCGGCACCAATGATGCCGGACTCACTAATAGGCGTATCGAAGCAGCGCTGCGCACCATACTTCTTCTGAAGTCCCGCCGTGCAACGGAACACTCCTCCGAAGAAACCGACATCTTCGCCGAAGACAACGACGCGATCATCCCGTTCCATAGACACATCATGCGCGCTCTGGATGGCCTCGATCATTGACATGCGGGTTGTGCTCATAGCTTAGAACCCCGCTTCCTGACGCTGTTTGACGAGATGCGGCGGCATCGTCTCGTAGACCTTTTCAAACATGTCCCGAGGCGACGGAGGTGTACCTGAATTCAAGGTACCGTTGGCCTCAGCTTCCCGCTGTGCAGCCTTGACCTCATCCATGACTTCGGCTTCAGCCTGCGTGTGACGATCTTCCGACCACAGACCGCGCTTGATGAGATGCACCTTCAAACGAAGGATGGGATCGCCCAATGGCCAGGCATCACCCTCTTCCTTCGGGCGATAAGCCGAAGGATCGTCTGCCGTTGAGTGCCCGCCTGCGCGATAGGTAACGTACTCGATGAGTGTCGGCCCGAGGTTCCGGCGGGCTCGTTCGGCAGCCCACTTCGCCACAGCATGAACCGCGAGATAGTCGTTGCCGTCGACGCGCAATGATGGAATGCCGAAACCATGCCCACGCGCAGCAAATGTACCGGAGCCACCACGGGCAATGCCCTGGAAGGTCGAGATCGCCCACTGGTTGTTGACGATGTTAAGAATGACCGGCGCCTGGTAAGTTGATGCAAACACAAGCGCTGCATGAAAGTCATTCTCGGCCGTCGAACCATCGCCGATCCAACCCGCCGCGATCTTGGTATCACCGGCGATGGCCGATGCCATACCCCAACCAACCGCTTGGATGAATTGCGTTCCGAGATTGCCGGAAATGGAAAAGAACCCGTAGTCCTTCGACGAGTACAGGATCGGCAGCTGCCGCCCGGACAAAGGATCTTTATCGTTCGAAAAGATCTGGTTCATCATGTCGACCATCGGATAGCCGCCAGCGATCAGCAGGCCGGCTTGACGATAGGTCGGAAAGTTCATGTCACCATCATTGAGCGCCCGCCGAAAAGCGGTACTGATGGCCTCTTCGCCAAGATGCTGCATCATGAAAGATGTCTTGCCCTGGCGTTGTGCATTGAGCATGCGGGCATCGAAGGCGCGCAACAGCATCATATAGCGCAGCCCGTCCTTGAGCTCATCGTCGGTCAGAGTACCCGCCCATGGACCAACCGCCTCACCCTCCCGGTTGAGCACGCGAATAATCGTAAAGGCATAATCACGAATTTCTTCCGGATCGACATCAACCGGCGGGCGGCCAACAGTACCGGCACGCGGGATTTCAACTTGCGAGAAGTCTGGCGTATCGCCCGGGCGCCATTCTGGTTCCGGGACATGGAGGGAAAGCGGCTCAGTGCTGCTCATGTGTCTTGATCTCCCGGTTCTGCACCACGCAATGATTGCGAGCAAAAACTGCCTTCACCATAAGCAGCCAATTCTCCTTACCCCACTCACAATTGCAGAATTCCACACGCGTTCGACATCTTCTCTTCAAGTCAGACATCTCAAGAAGATTAACCGCACAACGACAGAATGTGCTCCTAAAATATTGCCATAAGCTCTGAAATGAGAAACAAGTTCCTGCCTCAACAAGTTTTAGAAGACAAAGATTCTGACAACATCATGCGCAAACTCGATGAAACGGACCGAAAGATTCTAACGGCCCTGGTGGACGACGGACGGATCACCAACAGCGAATTGGCAGAGCAGGTCGGCCTATCGAAAAGCCCATGCTGGCAGCGTGTCAAAAGGCTTGAAGATGACGGCGTCATTGAAGGCTACACGGCCCAGATCAACAGCGAGCAGCTTGGCATCTCGGAGGTCATTTTCTGCGAGATATCGCTCGATCATCATGACGAGGACGTGCTTGAGAACTTTGAAGCGCGGATGTCTGAGATGCCCGAGATTCTCGAGGTTTATCTCATGACCGGCGAGTACGATTACCTGATCAAGGTCGCAGCGAGCGGAACGACCGGCTACGAGGCATTTCTGCGCGAAAAGCTCTTCCGTATCCCCGGCCTCCGGCAGACCCGGTCAAGTTTTGCCCTGAAACGCGTCAAGCAAGTGCAGGCGTTTGTTCCCTGACAATCTGACCGGAACACCGACCGGATTTCGCTGCGATAAAAGGCTTCCTTACATAGGTGGAAAATTGCCCTTTACAAAACTTATAAGTTATATAACTTATTGGATATGAACATTGCACCTACCGGCCCAGCGTCACAGGATCTTGACGCCGTCTTTGCTGCTCTCGCAGATCCAACGCGAAGAGCCATTCTCACCCGGCTGGCTGTTGGCACTGCCACCGTCAACGAACTGGCTGCGCCATTCCAAATGAGCCAACCCGCAGTCTCCAAGCACCTGAAAGTTCTTGAACAGGCAGGTCTCATCGACCGCACGGTCGACAAGCAACGGCGTCCGGCCAAATTGCGCGCGAAACCGATGGCCGAGGCCGTGAAGTGGCTGGAGGAATTCAAACAATTCTGGGCCGGAAGCTTCGATCAATTGGACGAACTCCTCGACGAATTGAAAGCCCCTTAATAGGAGGACAATCGCATATGACCGACCTGCCGACTTATGTACTTGAACGCACCTTCGATGCCTCCCGTGAACTCGTTTGGCGAACTTGGACAGAACCCGAGTTCCTGGCGCGATGGTACGGCCCCAACGTCGAAACAATTGTTCACCAGCTTGACGTTCGCCCCGGCGGTTTGTGGCTGAACGAGATGAAGTGGGGCGACAACTCTCACTATCAGCGCGTCGAGTACACCGAAGTGACGCCGCCTGAGCGGCTCGTTTGGTTGCATGCCGTCTCAGATGCAGACTGGAATATCACCGCCAACCCGATGATGCCCGATTGGCCGCGTATCCTCCTGACCACCGTCACGTTTGCGGATACCGATGGCAAGACCGACATGCGCCTTACCTGGGTTCCGCACGAGGCGAGCGAGGCTGAGATAACCTGTTTTGCCAATGCAATTGCTGGCATGGATAAGGGCTGGGCCACCGGCATGGATCTGCTTGCCGAGCTTCTTGCCGAACTGCAAGCCTAAGCGAACCTGCATTTCTCCCGCTGTCGGAAACCAGTGATACAATTGGCATAATCCGTTGTATCGCCGACAGCGTAATGTGGACATATGCTTGTCCGCATGAAGGAGCGCTACGGATGAAGCCTATCACCCTGCTGGTTATGTGCCTCAAGGTGGCTGCCTTGCTATGGAGCACCACGACAGCAAGCGCCAACAACGAAGCAAGACTCTGGGCCGCGCTACGCGACGGCAAAGCGTTTGCTATTATGCGGCATGCACTCGCCCCAGGCACCGGTGACCCGGACAACTTCAAAATCAACGACTGCACGACGCAGCGCAACTTATCCGACATCGGCCGAAAGCAGGCGATTAAGATTGGCAATCGCTTTCGACGTAACGGCATTCAGAAAGCAAATGTCTTCACCAGCCAATGGTGTCGATGTCGTGAAACGGCAAAGCTGCTTGATCTCGGTCCCGCCATCGACCTTCCGCCACTCAACTCGTTCTTTCAGAACTTCGAGAGACGGGAACCGCAGACACAACAGCTGCTGCAGTGGCTGAAGAACGATCGCCCGGACGGCGTCGTGATTTTGTCGACACATCAAGTCAACGTCTCTGCATTGACGGGCCAATTCACTAGCTCGGGTGAAATCATTGTGGCGCAGTTGACCAACGACAAAACGATCAAGGTCCTTGGAAGCCTGGAGAACTAATTGATGCGCCCTACCGCGTGCGCAGAGTTCGTCTGCTCACAAGACGCGCTATGATCAAACCGCCTAAGCCACTCGCGACCAGCAAGGCACCAGGTAGCATCACCGCTGTGACCGGATCTCCACGCCAGAAAATCGAAGCATAGGCCTCCAGCGCCCAGGTATTAGGTGTCAGCCAACCGAGTGTCTGGACCTCTGCCGGCATCATGAAGCGGGGAACCATACTGCCGCCAATCGCCGAGATAATGAGCACAAGCATTTGTCCGACGGTTTCAGCTTGTTGCTTGCTCCGGCAAAGCGTCACAAACGCAAGCGCAATACCTGCCGCGGATACAGCGCTGCACACCGCAACAAATATCCACGGCAGAATCTTGTCGGGCAACGCGATTCCAAAGCCGAGCCACGCGACGAGAAACACAATGGTGGTCTGTACAAAGCCCTGCAAAACGAGAAAGATGAACTTGCCATCGATGATAATGCCGACACCACCCGGTCCCAGCGCAAGCCGATCGAGCAATCCGCGCTCACGCTCATCCAGATAACTGAGTGCCGCAGTTAGCGTCGAAAACAATAGGAACATCATAGCGACGGCGCCGGCGTAATAGGAAACGGCCGTAAATCCTCCATCCGCATCGATCACGGAACGCCTTACGATAATCCTGTCTGCGCCCGGAGGCTTCGGCAAACGATCGACGTAGGCCTCCTGCAGCAATCCCGCAAGCATGGAACTCGCGATCTCTTTCGATGGATCAGTCAGGATCTCAAAGTGCTTCTGCCCCGGCAAAGGTGGTCGCTCGAGTGGACCGCTGCGCTGATAAACGACGATTGCAGCGTCGGCCGCACCGTCCCGCACAGCATTGGCAAGCTCACCGACAGTGCTTGTTTCTATTGCGACGCGTTGCAAATTCTCTGTTTGAAACAGATTTCCCAAAAGCTCTTTGGACGCCGCATTGGCGCGCTGGTCCAGCACGGCCACCCTAATGGCCAGTTCGCCACCACTGGCGCCGGCAAAAATCACAGCGAAGATCGCGAATACAATTCCAGGAAGTAAGAAACTCATCGCAAGAGTTGCGCGGTCACGCAGCAAATTGAGCAGCATGATTTTGACGATGGCCTGTCTCACACGTGCTCTCGCTCAGATTCTGATACACATCGGGCAAGCAGCATCTCAAGGCCGGCGCGCCTGATGGTCAATTCACCAGCCTGCAGTTGGCCACGACCGACCGCATCCAACAGCTTGAGCAATCGCGGATCATCCGACGGCAAAACGCCCGACCACGTCTGACCCGTTTCATCCAGGAACAGGCCCAGGTTCCCAAGTCCAAACTGGAAGCTGTCTGATGCATTGGAACCCGGCAGGCTCGGATTCACCAGCTTGATGTCTCTCAGGTTTTGAAAGACGTGCTGAATGAGCTGAGCCGGAACGCCCAGCGCGCGGATCCGGCCCTTGACTAAAATCGCCAACCGATCAGCCAAAGCTTCCGCTTCGTCCAGGTGATGCGTGACGAGCAATATCGAAACCCCGTCCGCCTTCAGGCCGTGCAACAAGCTCACGATCCCGGCTTGAGCGTCGACGTCCAGTCCAACGGTCGGCTCATCGAGGACCAACAAGGACGGGCGATGCATCAATGCGGCTGCGATATTGATGCGACGCTGCATTCCGCCTGAAAGATGGTTAACAGGCTCGTTCATTCTATCTGCGAGCCGAACGCGCTCAAGTAAGTCATCGGCACGCGCCTTGGCCTTCCGCCCGTGGACGCGCATCAGTGCCCCAAACGCCAGCAGGTTTTCTCGCGCAGTGAGCTTTTCAAAAAGTGCGATCCGCTGAGGGACAAGCCCGAGCGAACGCCGCGCCACGGCGGACCTGACCGGATCTCTTCCCAAAATACTGACGCGGCCCCGGCGTGGCTTGATCTGACCACTGATCGTGCGGAGCAGCGTTGACTTGCCCGCCCCATTGGGTCCAAGAACAGCCACCAACTCTCCGGCGACAGAGCTTAATCCAACGTCCTTGAGAACAGGCTTTCCGCCTAGAATGACATCTAGCTGAGAGATGGACAGAATAGGGTCCCGTTGCTGCATTTTGCGAAGACAATCCTAAACACAAACAAGAAGGACAGCCGCCGGCAGAACACGACCATTTCGTCCACTCAACATCGCTTAAAACCTCCAGCGCTGACTTTCGTTATCACGTTGCGAGGAACCTTACGAGTAGCGATCGAGCACAGATTGATCCTCTGCATGTCTTAATCGTACTTTGTGTAGAACTCGCGGCAAGAATTCGATGGCCGGCATCGGCGAAACTATGAGGCGACGAAGAACACAATGAATGCGCCAGAAACCTCACCGGCAGACCTTGTCGCATTCAGCCGCGAACAAATCGAGAAGGGCTCAAAGAGTTTTGCAGTTGCCGCTAAACTCTTCGCACCGGAAACGCGCGCAAGCGCATTCATGCTTTATGCCTGGTGCCGCCACTGCGATGATGTGATCGATGGCCAAACGCTTGGCTTCAATAATGCGGCGATCAATAACCCAACGGGTGATAGCGCTCTGGCGCTCGTCAAGGATCTCGAAGATAAAACGCGCGCAGCCTGCTCCGGTTACGCGGATGAACCGGTCTTTCAAGCCCTCAGCCGGGTCTGCGCCAAGCACGACATTCCATCAAAGTACCCGCTGGACTTGATCGCTGGCTTTCAGATGGACGCAGAGGCTCGAACCTACCAAACCATCGATGACACCTTGCTCTACTGCTACCATGTGGCCGGTGTCGTCGGTGTCATGATGGCAATGGTCATGGGTGTCAAAGACCGGGCTGTCCTGGACCGCGCATGCGATCTGGGTCTTGCCTTTCAACTTACGAATATCGCACGCGACATCGTATCAGATCATGAGGTCGATCGCGTCTATCTGCCAGAAGACTGGCTGGCGAGTGCGGGCTTGAACCGTGCGAACATGGCTGATGTCACCCATCGGGGGCAGCTGTCCAAAGTTGCTAACCGACTATTGGATACGGCTGAACCGTATTATCGATCTGCGATGCTCGGACTGCCGCATCTGCCGTTGCGATCTGCGTGGGCGGTTGCGGTCGCACTCAAGGTCTATCGCGCTATCGGACTGAAGGTTCGCGAACGGGGTGCAGCCGCCTGGGATCAACGTGCTGGTACGAGCAAACTATCCAAACTCGGTGGTGTCGCCTCAGGCCTTGGTGTTACACTCGCCTCGCGCACGAAACGGAGCGATCATCTCACGTCACCGCGAACTGGCTTGTGGACAATGCCGGACTGAGTACCGATAGCTTTAGGTTGCCTCAACATCTGCCGCGTCATCCCCCGCATTACGAGCCGTCGGCAGACGCCACCATGGCAACGAGGGGTACAAGTGATGCTCATGGTGGTAGCCAAAATGGAAGCAGGTCAGCAGCGAAGCCAGCCAACTCCATTCATTGCTGCGCGTGCGATGGCGATCAACAAACGACTCTGCGGCCGGTCTGTGTGGCAGGTACGTGCCGAAATAAAATAACTGCAACGATGATAGAATCGCTGGCACAGCCCAAAACACCAGCAGATTGCTGTAATTCACCTGCAACAGGATCAGATATACCGCACTCACGATCGACAAGAACGCGAGCTGCTTCCATCCAAAGTACTCAATAAAGAATCGCACGTACCAGTTCAGAAAGCCGTGCGGTGGCCGCTCATCGAAGTCAGGATCATCTTTCGTACCGGAATGACGATGATGAAGATGGTGCTTGCGGTTGAGCGTATCGAATTCAAAGCCCGCATAGAGACCCAAGCAGACTTGCCCGATCAGCCTATTCCAAGTCGGACGGAAGGGAACAAGCGATCCATGCATGCAGTCATGCGCAACAATGAACATACCGACAAACAGCCAGCAATTGAGTGCGACCAAAGCAGGCGCAGTGACGATGGAATGCCAACCCCATTGATAGAAAAACACGCCGCTGACGTGCGTAATCAGCCAACCAGTCAAAATGCCACCCGCTAACAGCAAACCAAAGGTCGCTTGCCTAGCCCGATTACCTTGGTCACTGGTCGTCGCAGCCATCACGTGTCCTTGCCAGCCATCGCCGAATCCACTCCGATAACTGTTCGCATGGCCTTTGTGAGATCCAAGGTGTACCGGCGGATCTCATCGACCTGTATCCGCGAAGCTTCGAGACAATCCAGCGCCATCGCTATCTGGCGCAGTGCACGCTTCATCGCAGCATCCCTGCCCAGCAACCCAACAACGGTCGGCTTGCCCTCATCCTTCTGAGTGTCTTTCCCCGCATCCTGTGCAGCAGTGGACACATCAATCAGATCATCGAACTCCTGAAACGCTTTTCCAAGCAGCATACCGAAGTCGCTCAGCATCCACTTTCGCGGACCATCGACCCCTGCAGCAATGCATCCCAGCTCCGCTGCCGCAGCGAACAGTGTGCCTGTTTTTAGGGCATGGGTCAGTTCAACATTCGCAAGCGACGGTTCCGGCGGCGAGATATCGCGCATCTGTCCCGCCGACATTCCTGTTGGTCCAATGGCGCTGGCAAGACAGACGACCGCCTGGTTTCGCTGTTGAGCTGACAGCTGGGAACTCGCCGCTAGAATTCTCAGCGCCTCGCTCAATAAAGCGATGCCGGCGAGCACCGCCGTCGGCTCTCCATATTTCGCGTGGTTGGTCGGCTCACCACGCCGGGTGTTTGCATTATCCATTGATGGGAGGTCATCGATGATCAGCGATGCTGTATGGACCATCTCTATGGCCTGAGCACAATCAGAAGCGCTCTTCCACGGCTTCTCCCAGCCATTTGCAATCAACAGCACCAGCAATCCACGTGCACGCTTGCCCCGTAGCCGCAGGCTGTACCGCATGGCTTCGTTAACGATATCTCCGGCCGACTCATCGCCGGCGCTGCGAATCTCAGGCATTTCGGATAATGCCGTGACCATCTCCGTGACAAGAGCCGACTGATCGCCGTGGCGGCTGGCCGGACAGGTCAGCGCTTCAATTTCCCCCAATTGTCCGCTCATTCACTGGCCCTTTTTGACCAAAACAGGTGAGATACCTTGGATCATGACTATGAACCGATTTAGACTTCGTGACGTTACGTCAAACTGGGCCTATCGGATTGGGCTCAGGCTGCAATCGGATATGGCTTCAGGTCAATGACAGATATCGAACAGCGCAAGAATGATCACCTGGATATCGTTTTGCGCGACGAAGTCACAGCCATTCAGCGTGATAGTGGCCTGCAAGACATACATTTCGTTCATTGTGCCCTGCCAGAGCTAGATTTGTCACAAATCGATCTGAAAACCAACTTCCTTGGTAAACGGGTCAATGCCCCCATCCTGATCAGCTCAATGACTGGTGGCCCAGCGCGCGCCGCAACCCTCAACAAAAACATTGCGGTGGCATGCAACGCACTAGGATTAGCTTTCGGCGTAGGCTCACAACGAATCGCGCTGCAAGGAGCCAGCACTGCAGGATTTGGCAAGGACCTCCGCCAAGCCGCACCAAACGCGGTCATTCTCGCTAACTTTGGCGCCGCCCAACTGCAGGACTGGGACGGCATTGCAATGGCGCGGCGTGCCGTGGACATGATCGAGGCCGATGGTTTGATCATCCATCTCAACCCATTGCAGGAAGCCGTGCAGCCCAACGGCGACACCAATTGGTCTGATCTGCTTGGGAAGATCGAGAAAATCTGCAAGGCTTGCGACTTTCCCGTCATCTGCAAGGAAGTCGGTGCAGGACTTTCAGGGGCTATCGCACGCAGGCTCGTCGATGCCGGCGTCACTGTCATCGACGTTGCCGGCAGAGGAGGGACAAGCTGGGTCACCATCGAAGCCGAAAGGGCCGAAGACAGTGTTCAGAAGCGCATCGCGGAGCCGTTTCACGGCTGGGGTATTCCAACTGCGCGCGCGATCGTTGAAGTCAGACAGTCTTGCCCTGACACAACGATCATATCATCAGGTGGCATTCGTGACGGTCTCGACTGTGCCAAATCCATTCGCCTTGGCGCCGATCTCGTAGGGCTCGCCGCAGGTGTCCTGACAGCGGCCATCGATGACGAACGCACGCTTATTGAGCAGCTTGAGGTCATCATTGAGCAATTACGCATCGCGTGCTTCTGTACAGGGAGCGGCGATCTGGCCCAACTTCGGCATGCACCACTCCTCGACCAGCCATCGTATATGCAGTAGGCCGCGCGCCACCTTTTGAGCTAGACGATTTGCAGAGGAACACAGCTGCCGTGTCGACGACTATCAAAGATGCTCCCGTCCGATCGCAATCCACATCCGACCCCGGCACTGGCAAGGCCATCGTTATCGGAGCAGGGTTTGGTGGCCTGGCTGCTGCGTTGCGGCTCCGAGCAAAGGGCTATGACGTGACCGTCCTGGATCGCGCAAAGTTACCCGGTGGCCGGGCGCAGGTGTTCGAAGCGGGTGGCTATCGCCACGACGCCGGCCCGACCGTCATTACCGCACCGTTTCTGTTTGCAGAACTGTTCGAGTTGTTCAGCAAGGACATCAAAGACTACGTAACCTTCGTGCCGCTCAAACCCTGGTATCGGTTCCGGTTTCCTGACGGCGATACCTTTGACTACGGTGGAACTCTTGAGGACACGCTAAGCGAGATCCGGCGCATCGAGCCTGAAGATGAGGCCGGCTACATGCGCCTGCTGGAGCATTCCAAGAACCTCTATGATGTCGGCTTCACTGAACTCGCAGATCAACCCTTCCACAATCCTCTCAAGATGGTTCGCCAAATTCCACGATTGGTCGGTCTGCGCAGTGATCGAACAGTTTGGCAATTGGTCTGCCGTCATTTGAAGAGCGACAAACTTCGCCAGGCGTTTTCGATCCAACCGTTGCTCGTCGGTGGCAACCCATTCGAGACAACCAGCATCTATGGCCTCATTCACTACCTGGAACGCGAATGGGGCGTGTATTTCGCCATGGGAGGGACCGGCAAGCTCGTCTCTGCGTTGACCACCCTGATGGCTGAGGAAGGTATCAGGCTCGAAAACAACCAGACTGTCACTGAGTTGCTCCTCGAGGAAAGTTCGGCCAAAGGCGTCAAGCTCGCAACCGGCGAAACAATCAAGGCAGACGTTGTCGTATCGAACGCGGACCCGCTCCACCTCTATTCGAAGATGCTGCCCAAAGGGAAGTTAGGGTCGATACCGCGCCTCAAGTTGAATTCGCGCAAGTCGATGGGTCTCTACGTTCTCTATTTCGGCACATCGCAAACGTACCCGGATGTTGCGCACCACACCATTTGGCTTGGCAATCGTTACAAGGAACTGCTGCATGACATCTTCCGCCGCAAGGTCATGACGGAGGACTTCTCGCTCTACGTTCACCGGCCAACTGCAACGGATCCCTCTTTCGCACCAGAGGGCCATGACTCGTTCTATGTCTTGTGCCCGGTGCCAAACCTGGACGGCGACGTCGACTGGGCCGAAGAAGGACCGCGCCTGCAGGCTCGCGTCATCGAAGCGCTAGAAGAGACGATGCTGCCAGGTTTGTCATCCGTCATCCAGTCGCCGTTCTACATGACGCCCAAGGATTTCGAGAATGACTACTTGAGTACAGCCGGGGCCGGATTCTCGATTGCACCCCACTTCACTCAATCTGCCTGGTTCCGCTTTCATAACAAGGCTGAGGGAATCAAGAACCTCTATCTCGTGGGGGCCGGCACACACCCTGGCGCAGGCCTGCCCGGCGTCGTCTCCTCAGCAAAAGTCATCGAGAAGCTCGTTGCAGACCATGTAAGCCGTTAGGCTTTCAACCTCAGTGAACCTT